>NZ_JBTVPY010000013.1:0-184531 GCF_054720805.1 Pseudomonas sp. MT3 | reverse complement strand
CTCATTATGAGGCTTGGAGGTGTCTACGAAACTAGGGGCGATTCACCTTATGTGAAGTACGAAAAATCCAGCGAGGCCATTCGACTGGTCCCGATCAGGGGAGAGTCAGAGGAAATGGCCGAGGGGCGCCCCTGGCAGTTCACTACCACCCTGATGGAGCTCATCGACGGCAAGCCCAATGGCGAATACACCGTCGTGTCACAAGGCGCCTTGATCTACGGCTTCACCTATAAAGGCAAGAACGGGAAAGTGGTCGAGTTTCATCTAAACGAAGAAGCGTACGACCCCGATCAACCAGACTGCGTATGGAAGTAAGGAGCTATAGGGGATAGCGATCTTCTCCTCTGCCTCTGCATCCACTTCCAGCCGCACATGCACCGCGAAGCGGAGACCGTGGCATTTGCCCACCCACCCCGTCTCTGCTAGTGTCGCGAGGTTTCCGAATACCCCGCCGAGATGTCCGCATGGCCCGCAAGAAAGCTCCCCTCGACTTCGAACAGTCCCTCGCCGAGCTGCAAACGCTGGTGGAGCGCCTGGAAAGCGGCGAACTGTCGCTGGAGGACTCGCTGGGTGCCTTCGAGCAGGGCATCCGCCTGACCCGTGACTGCCAGGCGGCGCTGACCCTGGCGGAGCAGAAGGTGCAGATCCTGCTGGAACGCGACGGCGAGTTGAGCGAAGCGCCCTTCGATCCGGAAGGCGACGACGCATGATCGCTGCGTACCAGGCGCGCTGCACGGCGCGTGTCGATGCTGCGCTGGAAAAACTCTTCGTCGCCCCCCGTGAAGAACTCACCCGCATCTATGCCGCCATGCGCTACAGCGTGGTCAACGGCGGCAAGCGCGTGCGCCCGCTGCTGGCCTACGCGGCCTGCGAGGCGCTTGGCGGCGAGGCCGAACGTGCCGATGGCGCGGCCTGCGCGGTGGAGCTGATCCACGCCTATTCTCTGGTGCACGATGACCTGCCGGCGATGGACGACGACGATCTGCGCCGCGGCCAGCCGACCACCCACATCGCCTTCGACGAAGCCTGCGCGATCCTCGCCGGCGACGGCCTGCAGACGCTGGCGTTCGAGGTGATCGGTAACGCCGAGCTGAATCCGCAGGAGGCCCAGATCCGCCTGGACATGCTGATGATCCTGACCCGCGCTTCCGGTTCCGCCGGGATGGTCGGCGGGCAGGCCATCGACCTGGAGTCGGTAGGCCGCATGATCGACCAGGCGGCGCTGGAGACCATGCACCGGCACAAGACCGGCGCGCTGATCGAGGCCAGCGTGCAGCTCGGCGCCCTCGCCAGCGGCCGCGCCACGACCGAGGCGCTGGAAGCCCTGCGCCGCTATGCCGAGGCCGTGGGCCTGGCGTTCCAGGTACAGGACGACATCCTCGACGTGGAAAGCGACACCGCCACCCTCGGCAAAACCCAGGGCAAGGACCAGGCTCACGACAAGCCGACCTACCCCGCCCTGCTCGGCCTCGACGCCGCCAAGGCCTATGCCCTCGCCCTGCGCGACCAGGCGCTGGCCGCGCTGGAAGGTTTTGGCGACAACGCCGAGCCGCTACGCGCGCTGGCCCGCTACATCGTCGAACGCCGCAACTGATCGCCCGGCACGCGCATTGCGTGTGCAAATCCCGTGAGGCACCCATTGCGATGACCGCTGGCCGGTACTTCACTGCATGGCAAGGATTTCGTATACCATATCCGACATCTGCCACCTGACCGGACCGCATCGTGCCGCTACGCAACGCCCCCAACCTGGGTATCGTTCCCTCCGCCTCGGAGACCATCGCCAAGCACCTGCGCGAGGCGATCATCTCCGGCCAGATGGCGGAGCACGAGCCGATCCGCCAGGACGACATCGCGCAGATCTTCAACGTCAGCAAGATCCCCGTGCGCGAGGCGCTCAAGCGCCTGGAAGCCGAGGGCCTGGTGGAGTTCCAGCGCAACAAGGGCGCGCTGGTGACGAAGATTTCCGAGCCGGAACTGGCGCAGATGTTCGAGGTGCGCGTGGTGCTGGAAGTCCAGGCGCTGCGCCTGGCGATCCCCAACATGAGCGACGCGACCTTCGCCCGCGCCGAGAGCATCTGTGCCGAGTTCGTCGGCGAGGATGACATCGGCCGCTGGGCCGAGCTGAACTGGCAACTGCACGCCTGCCTCTACGAGCCGGCGCAGCGGCCGTACCTGGTGGGGCTGATCCGCTCGATCCACGACAAGGTGGAACGCTACCTGCGCCTGCAGATGAGCATGTCCGACGGCAAGGAACGCGCCGACCACGAGCATCACGACATCCTCGACGCCTGCCGCGCCGGCGATGCCGACCGCGCCGCACGCCTGCTGGAAGAGCACATCAACGGCGTCTGCCGCACGCTCTACGAGCACCTGCCGAATCGCCCCACGCCGAGCTGACCGAAAACTATCGCTGTGCCGATTTCATCATCGGCCCGGCGGAAAACCCTCAAGCTGCAATCCCCGCCTCGCGCCACCCTAGGGTCAATCGCAAGACCACCTCAGGGGGCAGCATGAAACGCATCCAGGTTCTCGATTCCCATACCGGCGGCGAACCCACGCGCCTGGTGCTCGACGGCTTCCCCGATCTGGGCAATGGCAGCATGGCCGAGCGCCGCGCGCTGCTGGCCAGGGAGCACGACAGCTGGCGCGCCGCGACCGTGCTGGAGCCGCGCGGCAGCGACGTGCTGGTCGGCGCGCTGCTCTGCGAACCGGTGGACCCGAGCGCCTGTGCCGGGGTGATCTTCTTCAACAACACCGGCTACCTGGGCATGTGCGGCCACGGCACCATCGGCCTGGTGGTCTCGCTGGCGCACCTGGGGCGCATCGGCCCCGGTACGCACAAGATCGAGACGCCGGTGGGCAGCGTCGAAGCGACCCTGCACGACGACCGCTCGGTGAGTGTGCGCAACGTCCCCTCCTACCGCTACCGCAAGCAGGCGCCGGTGGATGTGCCCGGCCACGGCCTGGTGCACGGCGACATCGCCTGGGGCGGCAACTGGTTCTTCCTGATTGCCGATCACGGCCTGCGTGTGGCCGGCGACAACCTCGACGAACTGACCGCCTACACCGTCGCCGTGCAGAAGGCGCTGGAAGACCAGGGCATCCGCGGCGAGGACGGCGGGCTGATCGACCATATCGAGCTGTTCGCCGACGATCCCGACGCGGACAGCCGCAACTATGTGCTCTGCCCCGGCAAGGCCTACGACCGCTCGCCCTGCGGCACCGGCACCAGTGCCAAGCTGGCGTGCCTGGCGGCCGACGGCAAGCTCGCCGCCGGGGAGTCCTGGCGCCAGGCCAGCGTGATCGGCAGCCAGTTCGAGGGCCGCTTCGAGTGGGCCGGCGCGCCGGGCGAAGGACGGATCATCCCGACCATCCGTGGCCGGGCCAACATCAGCGCCGAAGCCACCCTGCTGCTGGAAGAGGACGACCCGTTCGCCTGGGGCATCCGCCCGTGAGCGATGCCGACATCATCGTCATCGGCGCCGGCATAGTCGGCGCCGCCTGCGCCCACGCCCTGGCCCGCCGCGGGCTGGATGTGCTGGTGCTGGACGCGCGCCTGCCCGGCGCCACCGCCGTCGGCATGGGCCACCTGCTGGTCCTCGACGACAACGCCGCCGAACTGGCGCTGAGCAACTACTCGCTGCAACGCTGGCGCGAGTGGGGCCACGACATGCCCGCCGAATGCGCCTACCGCATCAACGGCACGATGTGGCTGGCCGCCAATGATGAAGAGATGGCCGAAGCGGAACGCAAGTTCGCCGTCCTGCGCGAACACGGCGTCGCCGCGAAATTGCTGAACAGCACGGAGCTGCAACAGGAGGAACCCGAGCTGCGCAAGGACCTGCACGGCGGGCTGGAAATCACCGGCGACGGCATTCTCTACGCGCCGCGCGCCGCCGCCTGGCTGCTGGAATCGGCGCTGAAACCGATCCGCCAGCGCCAGGCAAAAGTGATGGAAATCGACGAGCCCCGCGTGCGCCTCGACAACGGCCAGTGGCTGAGCGCCGAGTCCGTGGTGCTGGCCAACGGCATCCAGGCCGGCGAGCTGTGCCCCGGCCTGCCCATCGAGCCGAAGAAGGGCCACCTGCTGATCACCGATCGCTACCCCGGCAAGGTGCGCCGCACCCTGGTCGAGCTGGGCTACGTGACCAGCGCGCACAACGCCAGCGGCCCGTCGGTGGCCTGCAACATCCAGCCACGCCCCACCGGCCAGCTGTTCATCGGCGCCTCGCGGCAGTTCGGCACCACCGACCCGCAGGTGGAAGGCTGGATGCTGGCGAAGATGCTGCGCCGCGCCGTGGATTACATGCCGGGCCTCGCCAACCTCAACGTGATCCGCAGCTGGGCGGGCTTTCGCGCCGCCAGTCCCGACGGCATGCCCCTGGTGGGCGAACACCCGCAGCGCCCCGGCCTGTGGCTGGCGGTCGGCCACGAAGGCCTGGGTGTGACCACCGCCCCCGGCACCGCCGACCTGCTCGCCGCGCAGCTGTGCGATGAGCCGCTGCCGCTGCCGGCCGAACCCTATTCCCCGCACCGCTTCCTCGGAGCCAATGCCCATGCCTGAGCTGATCCTCGACGGCCGCTCGCTGCGGGTCGCCGCCGGCACCACGGTCGCCGCTGCGCTCGCCCTGGGCGGTGACGGCACCACACGGACCTCGGTCAGCGGCCAGCGCCGCGCGCCACTGTGCGGCATGGGCGTGTGCCAGGAGTGCCGGGTGAGCATCGACGGCCAGCGCCGCCTGGCCTGCCAGACCCTGTGCCGCGACGGCATGCAGGTGGAGACCCGCCCATGAACGCTGCGGCCGATATCGTCATCATCGGCGCCGGCCCGGCCGGGCTGTCCGCCGCCCTCGCCGCCGCGCCGAGCGGCGCCAACATCGTCATCCTCGACGACAACCCGCTGCCCGGCGGGCAGATCTGGCGCGACGGCCCCAATGCACAGCTGCCGCGTGCCGCCGTCGAGCTGCGCGAGCAAGTTGCCGCCTGCGCCAATATCAGGATTCACAATGGGACGCGCGTGGTCGCGCTGGCTGGCGAGCGCGGCCTGCTGCTGGAAGACTTCGAGCGCGGCTGGCGGCTGGACTACCGCAAACTGATCCTCTGCACCGGCGCCCGCGAGCTGCTGCTGCCCTTCCCCGGCTGGACGCTACCCGGCGTCACCGGCGCGGGCGGCTTGCAAGCGTTGGTCAAAGGCGGCGTGCCGGTCGATGGGCAGCGCGCGGTGATCGCAGGCAGCGGCCCGTTGCTGCTCGCCAGCGCCGCCACTGCCCGCGCCAACGGCGCGAAAATCCTGCGCATCGCCGAGCAGGCGTCCTGGCCTGCACTCGCGCGTTTCGCCATGAAGCTGCCGCGCTGGCCGAACAAACTGCTGCAGTCCTTCGGCCTGTACGACCCGGCCTACCGCGCTGATAGCCATGTGGTCGCCGCCCTGGGTCGCGATCAGCTGGAAGGCGTACGCATCAACCAGGGCGGCAAGCTGAAGGAAATCGCCTGCGACCGGCTGGCCTGCGGCTTTGGCCTGATTCCCAACGTGCAGCTCGGCCAGGCGCTGGGCTGCACGGTGGACGACGGCGCGATCCGCGTCGATGCCTGGCAGGCGAGCAGTCGCGATGGCATCTACGCGGCGGGCGAATGCACCGGCTTCGGCGGCTCGGAGAAAGCCCTGGTGGAGGGCCGTATCGCTGGCCACGCGGCGGTGGGGGAACACAACCGCGCCCGCGAGCTCTGGTCGCAGCGCCAGCGCTGGCAGGGCTTCGCCGATGCCCTGAAGCGCGATTTCGTCCTCGACCCGCGCCTGAACCAGTTGGCCCAGCCGGACACCCTCGTCTGCCGCTGCGAAGACGTGCCCTACTCGGCGCTGGCCGACAAACCCGACTGGACCGCCGCCAAGCTGGCCAGCCGCTGCGGCATGGGCGCCTGCCAGGGCCGCGTGTGCGGCGCAGCGGCGAAGCAGCTGTTCGGCTGGCAACCGCCGTCCCCGCGCCCGCCCTTCAGCCCGGCGCGGGTAGAGACCCTGTTGCAGCTCGCCGAAGACTGAAGGAGCAGGCTACGACGTGGGAGGCTCAGCTCAGGCAGAACACGCGCAGGCGATGACCATCCGGGTCAAGCGCGGTGAAGGTGTAGCCGAAATCCATCTGCGTCGGCGCCTGGACGATCTCGACGCCATGCTGCTGCCAGTCCCGGTGCAGGCGCAGCACTTCGGCGTGGCTCTGCACCGGGATCCCCAGTTCACTGCCGCCGGCTTGCGTATCAGCACTCGGCTGCACGTCAGTACGCGTCCAGAGGCCGAATTTCAGACCACTGTCGAAGACAAACAGCGCAAAGGTCGATGCGCTTTCTACCGGATCGCGCTGCAGCAGTTCGGTGTAGAAGCCGGCGCTGCGCTCGGCACTGTCGACGTAGAAAATGAGCATGTTCGGACTGACCATGGATAACTCCTTCCTGTTAAATGAGCCGGCCTCATTGCCGGCCACTACAGGCTATGGCGAGCCACTGTCAGTTTCTGGCAGCAGTCATTCACTGCGCCGCGATGGCATGGCGCGCGTACCAGTCCTTGAGCAGCGCCTGGCGCCGGCGCGGGTAGCGCTCCGCCAGACTGCCGACCCGCTCCATACGGTCGAGCCGGAAGTGCCGCAGGTCCTCGCGCAGCTCGCACCAGGCCATCACTACCCGGGCCTGCTCGAAGTAGCCCAGGCCGAACGGCCAAACCACCCGCTCGGTGAACTGGCCAGCGGCGTCCCGGTAGGCAAACTGCAGCTTGCGCTGCTGGCGGATGCAGTCCCGCACCTGGCCAAGCAATTCGTCAGATACCCCGTCCACGGGGCGGCTGCCCACCAGCAGGGCGTTGCTCTCCAGTTCCAGGCGCAGGTTGGCCGGCAGCACCGAGCCGACCTTGGCCAGCACGTCACGCGCGGCCGACGCCAAGATCCGGTCGCCATGCCGGCTGACCCAGCGCATGCCCAGCACCAACGCCTCGATCTCTTCCAGCGAGAACATCAGCGGCGGCAGTTCGAAGCCCGGCCGCAGCACGTAGCCGACACCTGCCTCACCTTCAATGTTGGCGCCCTGCTGCTGCAACGTGGCGATGTCCCGATACAGCGTGCGCAGGCTGACGCCCAACTCCTCGGCGAGCTGTCGCCCGGATACGGGCAGGCGATGGCGCCGCAGGACTTGCAGCAGGTCGAGCAGGCGCTGGGCTCGGGACATCGTCAGTACTCAGAGGGGAAAAATCGGCCCGCTACTCCAGCACGCCGACGCAGTGCGGACAACTGCAAGGAATCGACACATCCAAACCTCGTAGGGCACATAACGCCTCGAGCGTTATCCACCACTCGCCGCCGCTTCGGGGCCAAGGCGGCGGATAAAGCGTGCCGCTTTATCCGCCCTGCGAGTTGACAGCGACCCGCCACCTCGCCACTTTGCACCGTACCTTTCGCCATGTTCCGACAGCCGACCCGCTTCCCGATGCACGACCTGATCCCCCAGGGCGCCCGCGACCTGGACAGCCTGCTGCAGACTTTCCGGCAGATAGCCCCGCTGCTCGATGCCATGCCCGGCGTGGTGTTCTTCATCAAGGACACCGCGGCACGCTACGTGCTGGTCAACCAGACCCTGGCCCGGCGCTGCGGCGTGAAGGATGCCAGCGAACTGCTCGGGCGCACCGCCGAAGAGGTCTTCCCCTCGCGCTTCGGCCCGGTCTACACCGAGCAGGACCGCCGCGTACTGGAAACCGGCGGCCAGCTCAGCGATCAGTTGGAGCTGCACCTCTACCCCGGCCGCCAGCCCGGCTGGTGCCTGACCCACAAGCTGGCGCTGCGCGATGCCGGCGGCGCGGTGATCGGCATGGCGGGGATTTCCAGCGACCTGCAGGCGGCGCAATCCACGCATCCGGCCTATCAGCGCCTGGCGGCGGTGGATGCCTATATCCGCGAGCATTTCGACAAGCCGATCAATCTCGGCGAGCTGACCAAGCTGGCCGGGCTGTCCGTCGCCCAGCTCGAGCGCCACTGCAAGCGCATCTTCCAGCTCACTCCGCGGCAGATGATCCACAAGGCGCGCCTGGGCGCGGCCACCCGCCTGCTGGGCGAAGACCTGCCGATCACCGAGATCGCCCTGCGCTGCGGCTACACCGACCACAGCGCCTTCAGCCGGCAGTTCCGCGCGCTGACCGGGCTGTCGCCGACGCAGTACCGCGATTCCCAGACCGCTCCCAATCAGTTGTAGGAGCGCCCCGTGGGTGCGATCGCGAGCATGGCCCATTCCGGCGGCGAATCACGAGCCCCATCGTAGGGCGGATAACTCCTACGGCGTTATCCGCCATCAGTCCAGCCGCGGAATGGCGATAGAGCGTGCCGCTTTATGCGTCCTACGAGATCCATACGGCGCATGCCTGAGCGGTTCGCGAGCAAGCTCGCTCCTACGAAAAGCCATCCCTCTGTAGGAGAGAGCTTGCTCGCGAACACTTTTCCACCCCGATCCGCAGAAACCCGCCGAGTGCTCCCATAAGGGGCAACGAAACGCGCTCCTGCTTCATTTGGTAACAGCGCGCGGAACCCGCCTACGGTTGATTCGCAAGGCTCCCAGCAACCAGCCCCCCAAACACCGGGCTCTGCGACCCACGGGTCACGCCCGAGCGGTTTCTGGCACATGCCTTGCTCTAAAAAATATCGTATACGAAATCCATAATACAAAAACTGCTGCACAACACTGACTCAGAGAGGCCCCCATGAAATTCAGTCGAATCGCTGTCGCCCTCACCGCTGTTGCCAGTACTTTTCTCGTCGGCCAGGCCCAGGCCGACAAACTCGATGACATCATCGAGTCCGGCAAGCTGCGCTGCGCCGTCACCCTGGACTTCCCGCCCATGGGTTCGCGCGATGCGCAGAACAATCCGGTCGGCTTCGACGTGGACTACTGCAACGACCTGGCGAAGGTGCTGGGCGTGACCGCCGAAGTCGTCGAGACGCCCTTCCCCGACCGTATCCCCGCGCTGGTCTCCGGCCGCGCCGACGTGATCGTCGCTTCCACCTCCGACACCCTGGAGCGCGCCAAGACGGTCGCCATGACCATCCCCTACTTCGCCTTCCAGATGGTGGTGCTGACCCGCGAGGACACCGGCATCACCAAGTACGACGACCTCAAGGACCGTCCGGTGGGCAACACCAGCGGCACCTATGAAGCTATCGCCCTGGAGAAGGACGTGAAGAAGTGGGCCGGCAAGGGCAGCTTCCGCGCCTACCAGAGCCAGAACGACACCATCCTCGCCGTCGCCCAGGGCCACATCGACGCCACCGTGGTGACCAACACCGTCGCCGCTTCCACCTTGAAGTCCGGCAAGTACAAGGGCCTGAAGGTCGTGGGCAATGCGCCCTATGTGATCGACTACGTCTCGCTGGCCGCTGCGCGCAACGAATACGGCCTGATCCACTACCTCAACCTCTTCGTCAACCAGCAGGTCCGTACCGGCCGCTACGCCGAGCTGTACGAGAAGTGGGTCGGCGGCAAGCCGGTCGATCTCACCGTTCCGAACGTGTACTACTGACGGCGGGCGAACCATGTCTTCGATGCAGGCTTCAAGGGTGCGGGACACCAGCCTTACCGGGCGGGTCCTGATGGGGGGTAGCGCCGAAGGGGCGCTGCTCCATGCCGACACCGGGCTGAGCTTCTGGGGAGGCGTCGAGCCTTTCACGGGCGAGGTCATCGACCGCCACCATCCGCTTTCGGGCAGCTTCCTGCCCGGCAGGGTGCTGGCGATTCCCAGCGGACGCGGCTCCTGTACCGGCAGCAGCGTGATGCTGGAGATTCTGCTCAACGGCCATGCGCCGGCAGCGCTGCTGCTGGCCGAGCCGGATGAAATCCTCACCCTCGGTGTACTGGTGGCGCAGGCGTTGTTCGGCCGCTCCATCCCGGTGCTGTGCCTGGGTAGCGAGGGTTTCGAGCAGTTGGCCGCGGGCGGCTGGGCCCGTATCGAAGACGGTCAGGTAACACTCACCGCCGAGCGCCCTGCCGATGGTTGGCAGGGCGTAATGGCCAGCGATGCCGGCCCGCTGCCGGAAGGCCTGGCGTTGAATGCCGGCGACCACGAGCTGCTCGACGGCAAGCACGGCAAGGCCGCCCAGGCCGCCATGCAGATCGTCCTGCGCATGGCCGCGCTGCAAGGCGCAAAAGACCTGCTCGATGTCGCCCAGGCGCACATCGACGGCTGCATCTATACCGGCCCCGCGAGCCTGCGCTTCGCCCGCCAGTTGGCGGACTGGGGCGGCAAGGTGAAGGTGCCGACCACCCTCAATTCCATCTCCGTGGACCACCGCCGCTGGCGCGAGCTGGGCGTCGACAAGGCCTTCGGCGAACCCGCCGCCGCGCTGGGCGATGCCTACATGGAGATGGGCGCGCAGATGAGTTACACCTGCGCGCCCTACCTGCTGGACAGCAAGCCGAGCCTGGGCGAGCAAGTCGTGTGGGCCGAGTCCAACGCCGTCGTCTACGCCAACAGCGTACTCGGCGCGCGCACCCTGAAGTACCCGGATTACCTCGACATCTGCATCGCCCTCACCGGCCGCGCGCCGAACGTCGGCAGCCACCGCGACGAAGGCCGGCTGGCCACGCTGCGGATCAATGTCGAACTGCCGGCCGAGCACGACGAATCGATCTTCCCGCTGCTGGGCTACCACATCGGCGAGCTGTGCGGTTCGCGCATCCCGGTGGTCGACGGCCTGCAACCGCTCGCTCCGGACAGCGATGCGCTGAAAGCCTTCGGCGCGGCCTTCGCCACAACATCCGCGGCACCGATGTTCCACATCGCCGGGGTCACCCCGGAAGCACCGGACGCCGACACTGCCCTGGGCAGCAAGGCGCCGCTGCAACACCTGCGCGTCACCCCGGCCGACCTGATCGCCTCCTGGCGCGAACTGGACCACGCCAGCGAGCCGACCGTGCAACTGGTATCGCTGGGCAACCCGCACTTCTCCGCCAGCGAATGCGCCGATCTCGCCAGGCTGGTCGCCGGGCGCCGCAAGCATCCGGGCGTCGCGCTGGTCATCGCCCTCGGCCGCGCGGTGCAGGAAAAGGCCCGCGCCGCCGGCGACGTGAAGGTGCTGGAGGACTTCGGCGCGCAACTGCTCAACGACACCTGCTGGTGCATGATCGGCGAGCCGGTGATCCCGCCGCAGTGCACCACGCTGATGACCAACTCGGCAAAGTACGCTCACTACGGTCCAGGACTGGCCGGGCGCCAGGTGCATTTCGGCAGCCTGGCCGCCTGCGTCGAGGCGGCCTGTAGCGGACGCGGCGACGGCGGCGTACCACGCTGGCTGAGCGAGGGGGTGCGCTGATGTTCAACTACAGCTTCCACTGGCGCTCGGCCTTCAAGGCCCTGCCGGACATGCTCGGCGGCGCCTGGGTGACCCTGGAAACCGCCGCGCTGTCGATGATCCTCGGCGTGCTCATCGCGCTGCTGCTGACCGTCATGCGGCAGATGAAGAATCCGTTGCTCAAGGGTTTCGCCGACACCTGGGTGTCCATCGCGCGCAACACCCCGTCGCTGTTCCAGATCTACATCCTGTACTTCGGCCTGGGCTCCTTCGGCCTGCACGTCAGCTCCTGGGTGGCGCTGCTGGCGGGGATCACCTTCAACAACGCCGGCTACCTGGCGGAGAACTTCCGCGGCGGCCTCAAGGCCGTGCCGGACACCCAGATGCGCGCCGCGCGCTCGCTGGGCATGAGCGCCTTCCAGGCGTACCGGATGATCATCGTTCCGCAGCTCTTGCGCATCGTCTATTACCCGCTCACGAACCAGATGGTCTGGGCGGTGCTGATGACGTCGCTGGGCGTGGTGGTGGGCCTGAACAACGACCTCACCGGCGTGACCCAGGACTACAACGTGCGCACCTTCCGCACCTTCGAGTACTTCGCCCTCGCGGCGGTCCTCTACTACATCATCGCCAAGGTCATCGTGGCGGTCGCCCGCCTGCTGAGCTGGCGGTTGTTCCGCTACTAGGAGAAGCGCGCATGTTTTCCACGAGCTTCACCGTCAATGACCTGATGTTCCTGCTGCAAGGGGCCTGGGTCACCGTCAAGCTGACCGTCGGCGCCATGCTCATCGGCACCCTCGCCGGCATCGTGCTGGGCTGGCTGCGCGCCGCCCTGCCGCGCGCCACGATGCCGGTCGGCTGGTTCCTCGACATCTTCCGCAGCGTGCCGCTGCTGATCCAGTTCGTGCTGTTCAACTCGCTGAAAAGCATCGTCGGCCTGAACTGGAGCGCCTTCACCGTCGGCTGCCTGGTACTGGGCGTCTACGCGGCGGCGTTCTGCACCGAGATCATCCGCAGCGGCATCCTCGCCGTCGGTCCGAACATCCGACGGGCGAGCCGCTCGCTGGGTCTGACCTACTGGCAGGACCTGCGCTACATCGTGCTGCCGCTGGCCGCGCGGGTGGCCTTCCCCGGCTGGCTGAACCTGGTGCTGGGAGTGATGAAGGACACCGCGCTGGTCATGTGGATCGGCATCGTCGAACTGCTCCGCGCCTCGCAGACCATCGTGACGCGCATCCAGGAACCCCTGCTGGTGCTGTGCATCGCCGGGGTCATCTATTACCTCATGAGTTGGGTCGTGGCGCGCCTCGGTGCCCGGCTGGAACAAAGGTGGCAGGAAAATGATTGAAATCGACAACGTGCACAAAGCCTACGGCGATCTGGAAGTGGTCAAGGGCGTGAGCCTGACCGTGAAGAAAGGCGAGGTGGTCTCGATCATCGGTGGCTCGGGTTCGGGCAAGTCCACCCTGCTGATGTGCATCAACGGCCTGGAGCCGATCCAGCGCGGCAAGATCCGCGTCGACGGCATCGAGGTCCACGCCAAGACCACCGACCTGAACAAGCTGCGGCAGAAGATCGGCATCGTCTTCCAGCAGTGGAACGCCTTCCCGCACCTCACCGTGCTGGAGAACGTCATGCTCGCCCCGCGCAAGGTGCTGGGCCTGTCCAAGGAAGCTGCCGAAGCGATGGCGGTGAAGCAGCTCAAGCACGTGGGCCTGGGCGACAAGCTCAAGGTGTTCCCGCAGAAGCTTTCCGGCGGGCAGCAGCAGCGCATGGCGATCGCCCGCGCGCTGGCCATGTCGCCGGACTACATGCTGTTCGACGAAGCCACCTCGGCGCTCGACCCACAGTTGGTGGGCGAGGTGCTCGACACCATGCGCCTGCTGGCCGAAGAGGGCATGACGATGGTCCTGGTGACCCATGAAATCCGCTTCGCCCGCGACGTGTCCGACCGCGTCGCGTTCTTCCGCGAAGGACTGGTGCACGAGATCGGCACGCCGGATCAGGTGATCGGCAACCCGCAGCGGGCGGAGACGGCGGAGTTTCTGCGGTCGGTGAACTAGGCCGTCGGTAAACAAGAGATAGGAGCCCCTCACCCTAGCCCTCTCCCGCAAGCGGGAGAGGGGACCGTTCGGTGAAGGATGAAACCACAGCGTCAGCCGGCACGACCTGCCCCCTCTCCCTCTGGGAGAGGGCTGGGGTGAGGGCGGTCTGACACGGAGCCAGGAGACAGCCATGCGTTCAAGCAAGATCATCCACGTGGTCAGTTGCCACGCCGAAGGCGAGGTCGGCGACGTCATCGTCGGCGGCGTCGCCCCGCCGCCGGGCGATACCGTGTGGGCGCAGTCGCGCTTCATCGCCAGCGACAACGTGCTGCGCAACTTCGTCCTCAACGAGCCGCGCGGTGGCGTGTTCCGACATGTGAACCTGCTGGTGCCGCCGAAGGACCCGCGCGCGCAGATGGCCTGGATCATCATGGAACCGGCCGACGTGCCGCCCATGTCCGGCTCCAACTCGCTGTGCGTCAGCACCGTGCTGCTCGACAGCGGCATCCTGCCGATGCAGGAGCCACAGACGCGCCTGACCCTGGAAGCGCCCGGCGGGCTGATCGAAGCGGTGGCCGACTGCAAGGACGGCAAGGTGCAGCGCGTGGAAGTGCGCAACCTGCCCTCCTTCGCCGACAAGCTGGACGCCTGGATCGAGGTGGAAGGCCTCGGCTCGCTGCAGGTGGATACCGCCTACGGCGGCGACAGTTTCGTGCTCACCGACGCCCACAAGCTGGGCTTCACCCTGCACGCCTCGGAGGCCGCCGACCTGGTCGCCACCGGCCTGAAGATCACCCGGGCGGCGAACCAGCAACTGGGCTTCCAGCATCCGGAAAACCACGACTGGGCGCACATCTCCTTCTGCCAGCTGACCGCTCCGGTGGAACGCGTCGATGGCGTGCTGCACGGCCGCAACGCGGTGGTCATCCGCCCCGGCAAGATCGACCGCTCGCCCTGTGGCACCGGTTGCTCGGCGCGCATGGCGGTGCTGCATGCCAAGGGCCAGCTGAAGGACGGCGAACGCTTCGTCGGCCACTCGATCATCAATTCCAAGTTCCACTGCCGCATCGACGGCCTCACCAGCGTCGGCGGCAAACCGGCGATCCACCCGTGCATTTCCGGCCGTGCCTGGATCACCGGCACCCACCAGCACCTGCTCGACCCGTCCGATCCGTGGCCCGAAGGCTACCGGCTCTCGGACACCTGGCCGAACGGTTACTGATTACCCCCTTTCCACCCTGATTCGCCGCGTAGCGGCACCCGACGACGAAATGCTGTGGGATTTCCTTCAGACATTTCGTATACGAAATACGACAATTGGAGACAAACATGAGCAAGAAGGTCAATTGGAGTGGCGTGTTCCCCGCGGTGACCACTCAGTTCAACGACGATTTCTCGGTCAACCTGGAAGCCACCCACAAAGTGATCTCCAACCTGGTGCGCGATGGCGTGTCGGGCCTGGTGGTGTGCGGCAGCGTGGGCGAGAACACCTCGTTGTCCATCGAAGAGAAGATGGCCGTCACCGAAGTCGCCAAGGACGCCTCCGGCGGCCGCGTGCCGGTGATCTGCGGCATCGCCGAGTTCACCAGCCACGGCGCCTCGCAGGTGGCCAAGGCGGTGCAGAAGGTCGGCGTCGACGGCATCATGGTGATGCCCGCGCTGGTCTACTCCTCCAAGCCACATGAAACCGTCGCGCACTTCCGCAGCGTGGCCACCAGCACCGACCTGCCGGTGATGGTCTACAACAACCCGCCGATCTATAAGAACGACGTCACCCCGGACATCCTCATCTCCCTGGCCGACTGCGAGAACATCGTCTGCTTCAAGGACAGCTCCGGCGACACCCGCCGCTTCATCGACGTGCGCAATGAAGTGGGCGACCGCTTCATCCTCTTCGCCGGCCTCGACGACGTGGTCCTGGAGAGCATCGCGGTGGGCGCCGAGGGCTGGATTTCCGGCATGTCCAACGTCTTCCCGCAGGAAGGCGAGACCATCTTCCGCCTGTGCAAGGCCGGTCGCTATGAAGAAGCCATGCCGATCTACGAATGGCTGATGCCGATCCTCCACCTCGACGCCCGCCCGGACCTGGTGCAGTGCATCAAGCTCTGCGAAGAGATCGCCGGCCGCGGCACCGCCCTCACCCGCCCGCCGCGCCTGGCGCTGCAGGGCGCTGATCGCGAGCACGTGGAGAAGATCATGGCCAAGGCGCTGGCGAACCGGCCGAAGCTGCCGGATGTGGGGCTTTAACCGGACCACCCTCACCCCCGCCCTGGCTGCGCGCCCCGATCCAGAGGGAGAGGGAGTAGGTCGTGCCGGCTGACGCCCAGGCTTCAGCCGGCACGGAGGGTCCCCTCGCCCTCCGGGAGAGGGGCAGGGTGAGGGGCTCTTTCGCTATCGCACCCTTCGACGATCAGAGACGCCCAACATGACCGCCCACAACTTCATCGCCGGCCAGCGCATCGGCGCCGGCACTGTCCGCCTGCAGAGCCTCGACGCCAGCACCGGCGAAGCCCTGCCCCGGGAATTCCTCCAGGCCACCGAGGCCGAAGTCGACGCCGCCGCCCGCGCCGCCGAAGCCGCCTTCCCGGCCTACAACGCGCTGTCGCCGGAACGCCGCGCGCAGTTCCTCGACGCCATCGCCACTGAGCTGGAAACCCTCGGCGACGACTTCATCGCCACCGTCTGCCGCGAGACCGCCCTGCCCGCCGCACGCATCCAGGGCGAGCGGGGCCGCACCGCGAACCAGATGCGCCTGTTCGCCAAGGTCCTGCGCCGTGGCGACTTCCTCGGCGCGCGCATCGACCGCGCATTGCCCGAGCGCCAGCCGCTGCCGCGTCCGGACCTGCGCCAGTACCGCACCGGCGTCGGCCCGGTGGCCGTGTTCGGCGCCAGCAACTTCCCGCTGGCCTTCTCCACCGCCGGTGGCGACACCGCCGCGGCGCTGGCTGCCGGCTGCCCGGTGGTGGTCAAGGCCCACAGCGGCCACATGGCCACCGCCGAACTCGTCGGCGAGGCGATCACCCGCGCGGCCGAAGCCACCGGTATGCCAGCCGGCGTGTTCAACATGATCTACGGCGCCGGCGTCGGCGAGCCGCTGGTCAGGCACCCGGCGATCCAGGCGGTCGGCTTCACCGGCTCGCTCAAGGGCGGCCGCGCACTGTGCGATCTCGCTGCCGCGCGCCCACAGCCGATCCCGGTGTTCGCCGAGATGAGCAGCATCAACCCCGTCCTCGTGTTGCCCGCCGCCCTGGAAGCACGCGGCGAGAAAATCGCCCGCGAGCTGGTGGATTCGGTGGTCATGGGCTGCGGCCAGTTCTGCACCAACCCCGGCCTGGTGATCGGCATCGCCTCGCCGGCGTTCAGCCTGTTCGTCGCCAACCTGATCGCCGAGATCGGCCAGCGCCCGGCGCAGACCATGCTCAACACCGGCACCCTGAAGAGCTACGAGAAAGGCATCGCCCGCCTGCTTGCCCATCCCGCCGTGCGCCACCTCGCCGGCCAGCCGCAGGAGGGCAACCAGGCGCTGCCGCAGCTGTTCCAGGCCAAGGCCGAACTGCTATTGGCAGGCGAGGAGTTGCTGCAGGAAGAAGTCTTCGGCCCGACTAGCATCCTCGTCGAGGTGGCCGACGAAGCCGAACTGCACCGCGCGCTGGATGGCCTGCACGGCCAGCTTACCGCCACCCTGATCGCCGAGACCGAGGACCTGACGCACTTCGCCGCATTGGTGCCGGCGCTGGAGCGCAAGGCCGGGCGCCTGCTGATCAACGGCTACCCCACCGGCGTGGAAGTCTGCGATGCGATGGTCCACGGCGGCCCGTATCCGGCGACCTCCGACGCGCGCGGCACCTCGGTCGGCAGCCTGGCCATCGACCGCTTCCTGCGCCCGGTGTGTTACCAGAACTACCCCGACGCGCTGCTGCCCGATGCGCTGAAGGACGCCAACCCGCTGGGCATCGCGCGGCTGGTGGACGGCGAGACGACGCGCAGCGCGGTGATTCGCTGAGTACGGGAATGAACTGTCGACGCGGTCTCTGCTCTTCGTAAGAGCGAGCTTGCTCGCGAACCAACCTTCGTTGCTGGGGTGGGTTCGCGAGCAAGCTCGCTCCTACAGGGTGAACTCGTTACTGCAGCAGCTTGCGCAAATCGGCATACAGCGAATCGCTGATCTCCACGCCTTCTGCCAGGCTGCGCTGGCGCGCCGCGAAACGCCGCTGCGACGGCAGGCGCGCGCCCATGTCGACGATGGAGTCGAACAGCTTCTCCGCCCGCGCCAGATGCTGCGGAGCGTCCGCGCCGAGGAAGCGCGCCGGGTCCAGCGCGATCAGCAGTTCGCCGTGATAGGGCGAGGACCTGGTGCCCTCGTCGAACACCGAGGATTCCGCGCTGGTCAGGTCGCCGATCAGCGGACCGGCAATCAGCTCCACCATGGTCGCCAGCGCCGAGCCCTTGTGTCCGCCGAAGGTCAGCATGGCGCCCTCGAGCACCGCGCTCGGGTCGGTGCTGGGGCTGCCCTGGGCATCGATACCCCAGCCCAGCGGGATCGACTTGCCCTCGCGCTCGTGCAACTGGATTTCCCCGCGCGCCACCACTGTGGTGGCGAAGTCGAAGACATAGGGATCGTTCTCGCCACGGGGCCAACCGAAGGCGATGGGGTTGGTGCCGAACAACGGTCGGGTTCCGCCGGCCGGCGCCACGTAGGCCTGGGCCGGGGTGACCGCCAGCGCGACCAGGCCCTGGGCGGTGATCCGCTCGATCTCCACCCACAGGGCCGAGAAATGCACGCAATGGTTGATCGCCAGCGCCGCCAGGCCCTGGCTGCGGGCCTTCTCCGCCAGCTTCGGCAGTCCCAGGTCGAAGGCGCACTGGGAAAATCCGCCCTTGGCATCCACGCGCACCAGCGCGGGCGCAGGCTCGGACAACTCCGGCACGGCATCAGGCACCACCTTGCCGGCGCGCACCGTGTGGATGCAGCCCAGCAGGCGCCAGACCCCGTGGGACGTGCAGCCATCGCGTTCGCCGGCCAGCACGGTATCGGTCACCGCCTGTACGTGGGGTTCGCTGAAGCCGTTGTGGCGCAGGATCGCCACCGCCAGTTCACGCAGTTCATCCAGACTCAATCGGATCACGCCGTCCTCCTCGATCCCTGCCAATCGTTTCCGCCCGCTGCGGCAATCCGCCACCGGGTCGGGGCTGAGTCTACAGTGGCCGCTCAGGCCCCATCCCGCTTGCGCGCAATCGGCGACCGTGACGACGATTTCGGCACAGCGGGGTAGCCACGATCCGACCATCCGGTCGTCCGAAGGATTGGCCCCACGTTGCTTGGGCCAATCCGGAGCTTCGGGTAAACTTCCGCATCTTTGCCTTCTCATAACGATCAGCCTGATGCCCACGACGTTTCACGAGATTCCCCGCGCGCGCCCCGCGACGCCCCTGCTCGACCGTGCCAGCACGCCCGTCGAGCTGCGCCGGCTGGGCGAAGCGGAGCTGCTGACCCTCGCTGACGAACTGCGCCAGTACCTGCTGTACAGCGTCGGCCAGACCGGCGGCCATTTCGGCGCAGGCCTTGGCGTGATCGAGCTGACAGTGGCCCTGCACTACGTCTTCGACACCCCGGACGACCGTCTGGTGTGGGACGTCGGCCACCAGGCCTACCCGCACAAGATCCTCACCGGTCGCCGCGAGCGCATGGGCAGCCTGCGCCAGAAGGACGGCCTGGCCGCCTTCCCGCGCCGCTCGGAGAGCGAGTACGACACCTTTGGCGTCGGTCACTCCAGCACCTCCATCAGCGCCGCGCTGGGCATGGCCATTGCCGCGCGCATGCAGGGTTCCAACCGCAAGTCGGTGGCGGTGATCGGCGACGGCGCACTGACCGCCGGCATGGCCTTCGAGGCGCTCAACCACGCGTCGGAGGTCAAGGCCGACATGCTGGTGATCCTCAACGACAACGACATGTCGATCTCCAACAATGTCGGCGGCCTGTCCAACTACCTGGCCAAGATCCTCTCCAGCCGCACCTACAGCAGCATGCGCGAAGGCAGCAAGAAGGTGCTCTCGCGCCTGCCCGGCGCCTGGGAGATCGCCCGCCGCACCGAGGAATACGCCAAGGGCATGCTGGTCCCCGGCACGCTCTTCGAGGAGCTGGGCTGGAACTACATCGGCCCCATCGACGGCCACGACCTGCCGACCCTGATCGCCACCCTGCGCAACATGCGTGACCTCAAGGGCCCGCAGTTCCTCCACGTGGTGACCAAGAAGGGCAAGGGCTTCGGCCCGGCCGAGATCGACCCGATCGGCTACCACGCGATCACCAAGCTGGAAACCGAAGGCGCCGCCCACGCCGCGCCGAAGAAGGCCGGCGGGCCGAAGTACTCCAGCGTGTTCGGCCAGTGGCTGTGCGACATGGCCGCCCAGGACCCGCGCCTGGTCGGCATCACCCCGGCCATGAAGGAAGGCTCCGACCTGGTCGCCTTCGCCGACAGATTCCCGGACCGCTACTTCGATGTCGCCATCGCCGAGCAGCACGCCGTGACCCTCGCGGCCGGCATGGCCTGCGACGGCGCAAAGCCCGTGGTGGCGATCTACTCCACCTTCCTGCAGCGCGGCTACGACCAGCTGATCCACGACGTCGCGGTGCAGAACCTCGACGTGCTGTTCGCCATCGACCGCGCCGGTCTGGTGGGCGAAGACGGCCCGACCCACGCCGGCAGCTTCGACCTCTCCTACCTGCGCTGCATCCCCGGCATGCTGGTGATGACCCCCAGCGACGAGAACGAACTGCGCAAGCTGCTCACCACCGGCCATCACTTCGAAGGCCCGGCGGCGGTGCGCTACCCGCGCGGCACCGGCCCCAACGCTCCCATCGAGGCGGCGCTGGCACCGGTCGAGATCGGCAAGGGCGTGGTGCGCCGTGAAGGCAAGGCCGGCAAGGTTGCCTTCCTGGTGTTCGGCGTGCAACTGGCCGAAGCGCTGAAAGTGGCGGAGCAGTTCGATGCCACGGTCGCCGACATGCGCTTCGTCAAGCCGCTGGACGAGGAACTGGTGCGCCAGCTGGCCGCCAGCCACGAGCTGCTGGTGACCGTCGAGGAGAACTCGGTGATGGGCGGCGCCGGCGCCGCCGTCAGCGAATTCCTCGCCCGCGAGAACCTCCAGCAGCCGATCCTGCACCTGGGCCTGCCGGACTACTACGTCGAGCACGCCAAGCCCGCGCAGATGCTCGCGGAGTGCGGGCTAGACACCGCCGGCATCGAAGCCTCGGTGAAGGCGCGCCTGGAGGCCCTCGGCAAGCGCTGAGACCGATCGGCGCATCCCTCCCCGGGAGTATTGCCAGTGACGGGCGCACCGACTAAGGTGCGCCCGTTTTCGTTCGAGGTAACGGGAAGCAGGTGAAAGACCTGCGCTGCCCCCGCAACGGTAACCGACGCGCCCCTCACGGAGCGCAGCATCGCCATCCGCCACTGCTGAATGCGGGAAGGCGGCGATGTGACGTCGGCAGCCCGGAGACCGCCCTCGACACGCCCCGACAGGTGTTGCGGAGGGCCGCACCGTCAAGTGCGGCCTGCCGCCCTTGCCACGCCCTCCTCGAAAGTCATCCGACCGCTTTTGAGGACGCTCCATGAAACTGCCCCGACTCGCCCTGGCCACCAGCCTGCTGCCCGGCCTGGCCTTCGCCGCCGACGACATCTACCGGCTCTCCGACCAGGTGATCACCTCCGCACGCCAGGCCCAGCCGCGCGCCGAAGCCACTTCGGCCAACAGCGTATTCACCCGTGCCGACATCGAGCGGCTACAAGTGCGCAGCGTGCCCGCCCTGCTCGCCCGCGTGCCTGGCGTGCAGATGGGCAGCTCCGGCGGCGTGGTCTCGTACTCCGTGCGCGGCACCAGCACCGCGCAGACCCTGGTGCTGGTGGACGGCCAGCGCGTCGCCTCCGCCAGCAGCGGCATCGCCCGCCTGGACTACCTGAGCATCGACAGCATCGAGCGCGTCGAGGTGACCCGCGGCCCGCGCTCCGCCCTGTACGGCGCCGACGCCATTGGCGGGGTCATCCAGATCTTCACCCGTCGCGGCGAAGCCGGCCTGCACCCCGAAGTGCGCCTGGCTGCCGGCAGCCACGGCACCTTCGAACGCAGCCTGAGCCTGTCCGGCGGCGACGAGCAGACCCGCTACAACCTCGGCGGCAGCCTCGACGAGAGCCAGGGCTGGGATCGCACCAGCGACAACGTCGGCGCCGACAACGATCACGACGCCCAGCGCAACAAGGCCGTGCACCTGAACCTGGACCACCGTTTCAGCGAGGACTGGAAGGCCGGCCTGAACCTCAACGACCAGCGCGGCAAGAACGAATACGACGACGCCTACAACTTCGAGCCGGGCTCGCCCCGCGACGAATTCCGCGTCAGCAGCTACAGCGCCTACCTCGACGGCCAGATCACGAAGATGTGGAACAGCCGCCTGGAACTGGGCCGCAGCTTCGACCGCAACAAGGCCGTGGGCGCCGCCGACAGCTGGAACAACGGCACGCTGGGAACCACCCGCCACTCGGCGAGCTGGATCAACCGCCTGCGACTGGACGATGCCAATCAGCTGGCGCTGGGCACCGACTGGTACGAAGACAAGGTCGACGGCACCACCGCCTTTGCCGACGACCAGCGCAGCAACCGTGCCTTCTTCGCCCAGCACAGCTTCAAGGGCGACAGCTTCGGCACCGAGCTGGGTATCCGCCACGACAACAACCAGGCCTACGGCAGCCAGAACAGCTGGAACGCCGCCTTCAGCCTGCCGGTGGGCGACAGCCAGACCTGGATCGCCAGCTACGGCGAAGGCTTCCGCGCGCCGACCTTCAGCGACCTCTACTACCCCGGCGCGAGCAACCCGGACCTCAAGGCCGAGACCTCGAAGACCTACGAGCTGCAATGGCGCGGTGACTTCTCGGGCACACACCTGGAAGCCTCGCTGTACCGCACCGAAATCGACGACATGATTGCCTGGGACAGCAACAGCAATCAGCCGGAGAACATCAACAAGGCGCGCATCAATGGCTTCGAGACCAGCGTCGCCCGCGACGTGCTGGGCTGGCAGGCCGCGCTCGGCCTGAGCCTGATCGACCCGCGCGACCGCGACACCGGCCACACCCTGCCATACCGCGCGCGGCGCACCCTGAGCCTGGACCTGGATCGCCAGTTCGGCGCCTTCGGCGTCGGCGGCACCTGGCGTGCGGTCAGCCAACGCTACGACGACGCGGCCAACACCCGCGAACTGTCCGGCTACGGCGTGCTCGACCTGCGCACCAGCTGGCTGGCCAGCGATGAGATTCGCTTCGACCTGAAGCTGGATAACGCCCTGGATCGCAACTACACCCTGGGCGACTACCTGCGCCCGACCAGCCCGATGGACTTCATGGGCGAAGCCCGCCCCTACCGCGAACCGGGGCGCACCGCGCTGCTGGCGGTGACCTGGACGCCGGAGCTGTAAGGGAAGCGGCCTGACGGCCCCTCACCCTGCCCCTGGCTACGCACCCGCTCCGGAGGGAGAGGGACTGTCCTGGCAGGCTCAAGATTCGGCGCCCTCACCCCTTGGGAGAGGGCTGGGGTGAGGCGCACCGGTATCGAACAGAGCCTCCGTAGGAGTGGATTCATCCGCGATGCTCCTGCGTGGCCGACACCAATCGCGGACGAAGTCCGCTCCTACGCCGGGCCTGTGGAATAGTGGGAAGTCGGTTCGCGAGCAAGCTCGCTCCTACAAAAAGCGGCCCGGTGTAGCTCCGATGTCTCAGCGCGTGCTGAACCCTGTAGGAGCGAGCTTGCTCGCGAACCCGCCCAGCAGCGGGCCTAGAGCACTCCCGCCATTCGCCCCAACTGCGCGCAATCCTGCGCATGCCAGTCGGTCAGCTCGGGCCAGGGGTTATCCGGAAGGTTGACCAACGCACTGTGCGCACCCGCCGCGCGGGCGCAATCGAGGTCGAAGCGGTAGTCGCCGACCATCAGCATCCGCTGCGGCGCCACGTCCCAGCGCGCGGCCAGGCGCAGCAGGCCGTCCGGGCTGGGCTTGGGATCGGCCTCGCCACGGCCGAGGATGTCGCCGCTGTGGAAACAATCGCCCACCCCAATGGCGGCCAGGGTGATCAGCGCCAGCTCATGGGCGTTGCGGGTGAGGATGCCCAGGCGGTAGCCGGCCCCGTGCAACGCGCGCACCAGCGCCACCGCACCGGGCGCCGCAATGGAGGCCACCGCCAGTTCGCGCTCATGCTCCAGCAGCCAGGCGTGCTTGGCCGCCGCCTCGTCCTCCGGCAATGCCGCGAGGTGGGAGAGGATGTCGTGTTCCTGGGGAATGCCCAAGGCCCGCTTGATCGCCGGGAAGTCGTGCACCGCCAGGGTCAGGGTACCGTCCATGTCGAACACCCAGTGGCGGATGTCGCCGAGTTTCACGACCAATCCTCGCGATGACGAATCAGGCCTTCCTGGGTGGTGGACGCGACCAGTTGGCCGTCGCGGTTGAAGATGCTGCCGCGCACGAAGCCGCGGCCATTGCCGGCCCAGGGGCTGTCCATCGCATAGAGCAGCCACTCGTCCGCGCGCAGGTCGCGGTGGAACCACACGGAATGGTCGATGGTGGCAACCTGCATGTCCTTCTGCCACACCGAATGCCCGTGAGGCAGTAGCGAGGTGGTGAGGAAGCCGAAATCCGAGGCGTAGGCGAGGATGTACTTGTGCAGCGCCGGGATGTCCGGCAGCTTGCCGTCGGCGCGCAGCCAGAGGTACTTGATCGGCTCGCCGACCTGCGCCTCGTAGGGGTCGTTCTGGGTGACCGGGCGGATCTCGATGGGTTTGGGATACAGCAGTTTGTCGCGGATCAGTTCGGGGAACTGCTCGGCGCTGCGCTGCTTGAGCTCGAGATCCGTGGGCAGGTTCTCCGGGCCAACCACGTCAGGCATCGGGATCTGGTGCTGGAAGCCCTCCTCGTCG
The DNA here is from genome assembly GCF_054720805.1 of Pseudomonas sp. MT3. Taxonomy (NCBI): domain Bacteria; kingdom Pseudomonadati; phylum Pseudomonadota; class Gammaproteobacteria; order Pseudomonadales; family Pseudomonadaceae; genus Pseudomonas; species Pseudomonas sp. MT3. The sequence continues at coordinate 160,215 of NZ_JBTVPY010000013.1, read as the reverse complement.
GTCTGGAAGGAGGTGCTCAGGGCGAAGATCGGCTGGCCCTTCTGGATCGCGGTGACGCGCCGGGTGCTGAAGGTGCCGCCGTCGCGCACGCGGTCGACCTGGTAGACGACCGGCTTGCTGGCATCCCCCGGGCGCAGGAAGTAGCCGTGCATCGAGTGCACGTGGCGCTCCGGGTCTACGGTCTGGCTGGCCGCCGACAGCGCCTGGCCGAGCACCTGCCCGCCGTACAGCTGGCGGAACCCGAGGTCCTGGCTCATGCCGCGAAACAGGTTTTCCTCGATGGGTTCCAGGCTCAACAGAGCGACCAGGTTGTCCAGGATCAGGGTCATGCGCTTTCCTCGAAAGACTCTACAGCTCGAATGGGTGACGACGCGGCGCCGGGTAGGCGGGGAGACTGGTCAGGCGAGTGTCCCATACCGCGCGGCCGATGGTGAAATGATAGAGGCTGACCGGACGGTCCGGTCCCTCGCCGAGCAATTCCTCCACCGCCGGGTCGAAGTAGCAGCCGATACCGGTGCCCGACAGCCCCGCCGCCTCGGCCTCCAGGTACAGCAGTTGGCCGATCTGCCCGCACTCCCAGTACAACCGGGGATAGCTCCAGGCGCCCTCGGCCAGGGCGGCGTCGAGGTCGGCGAGCATGGCGAAGGCGACACAGCCGTCGCTGGCGATGTCCTGCCCGCACGACAGGAAGGCGGACAGCCCGCGGGCATCGCCCTCCAGCAGGCGGTACAGCGGCAGGCCCGAGTCGCTGGCCGACTGCCATTGGAAATCCTCGCGCAGGCCACCCGGCGTGCGTCCGCTGCGGCCCAGCCAGTAAAGCCCCGGCGCCAGGCCCTGGACACGGTGGACGAACAGCAGCAGGTCGACGCGCGCCGGCTCGCCGGTGCAGGCGAACGGTACCGGCGAGCGCTCCGGCAACAGGCGGCGCAGCCAGGCGTAGAGCAGTTCGGCCTGGATGCCGCTGCGGCCGTCCATCGACTGCGCGCTGCGCCGGCGGTGAAGGATCGGCCGCGCGGGCAGGCCGGGGTTATCCGCCGAGGCCTCGATGGTCTGCGCGGACCACGCCTGGGTCGGCAGCGCGGGCGCGCGGCAGCACTGATGCACGCGCTCCAGTTCCGGCCAGTGGCGATAGTCTCGCGACAGGCGGTTGGGCGCACCGGCCAGTGGCAGTTCGGCGAGCCCGTTGAGCAGCGCATCCGGGAGCGGAAATTCAGCGGCCCGTGGCGGCCCGATCCACAGCAGCACGTCCACGCTTTCGCGTTCGTCGAAGCCGTCGCGGTCCAGGCCGAACACGGCGTCCAATCGCGCCTCGGCGATGCCACGCAGCACACGGGCATGCCAGCCCTGGATCGCGGCTGCGATACCCAGGCAGGCCAGCGCATGGCCAAGATCGTGCTGGCAATAGCGGTAGGCGCGCTCGCCATACTTCCAGGCTTCGCGCCAGGGAATGCTGGTCAGCGCCAGCAGGCAGCCGCCACTCGGAAGCGCCGCATCCAAGCCCGAGGCCAAGGGCACGGGCAACTCGGCGCGCACCTCCAGTACATGTTCGTCGGCACTGTAGTGCGCCAGCAGCGCGGAGTTATCCACAGCGCCGGCGGGCAGCAGCAGATAGGCCTCGGTGGGGTGCAGGTTGCCGCTGGAGGGATTGACCCGCAACGCCCAGCGGTTACCGCCGGCCTCTTTCCAGGCCGACAGCGCCAGGCTGTCGTAGAGCAGTTGCGAGATGCTTTGAAGGCTCAGAGTCGCCGGCTGGCCGATGGGCCCGGCGAACACCTCGTCGTAGCCGGGCGACTCCTCTTGCGGCCGATGCAGCAGCTCGATGAGGCGGGCGCCGGCATAGCGGCGGAACGGTGCCGGCTGGGCCGCCCAGTCGAGCTGGCCAGGGCCGGGGGCGAAGCGCTCCGGACGGTGCTGGCTCAGTTCGTGGTAGGTGCGTACGTCGTCTTCAGGAGTCATGCCTGATCTTCCCGGCTGATCCGGTACAGCACATGCTGGCGCAAGGCATGCCCCTCCGGCAGGCGTGGGTGTTCGAAGTCGCCGGCCGCATCGCGTCGCATGCCCAGGCGCTGCATCAGCCCCTGCGACGGCAGGTTGGCCGGCACGGTGAAGGCGACCACTTCCGCCAGCTCCAGCGAATCGAAGGCAAAATCCAGTACCGCCCGCGCCGCTTCCAGCCCATAGCCCTGGCGCCAATAGGCGGTATTGAAGCGCCAGCCGATTTCCACCGCCGGAGTGAAGGCGGCTTCGAAGGACACATGCTGCAACCCGAGCACACCGATGAAGGCGCCATCCTCGCGGCACTCGACGACCCACTGGCCAAAGCCGTGCGCGTCGAAATGCAGCAGGATGCGCGCGGCCAGCAGGTCACTCTCCTCGCGGCTCATGCAGGCGGGGAAGTGCCGCATCACCTCGGGGTCGGCGTTCAGCGTGGCGAACGTCGGCAGGTCATAGGCGCGCCAGGGCCGCAGCAGCAGCCGTTCGGTGGTCAGGCTGGGGATGTCCATCGCAAGGCTTCTCGATTCGTCAGGGTGTCCATGATACCTGCAGGCAGATCTGGCGAACGCAGCCCGTCCGGAACGCACAATCGTTTCAGCACAGCGCCGCCCGCTTCTGGTATTTTTATCGCACCTTCGCTGTCGGTCACTGCCTTGACCGTGCCCCGCGCAGACAGCCGCGCCACCACGGCGCACCTCGAAAAAGACCAAGGACTCCCCATGACCACCTCCCCCACCGGACTGCACCGCAGCCCGGCCCTGGTGCTTTTCGCGCTGGCCGTCGGCGGCTTCGCCATCGGCACCACCGAATTCGCCACCATGAGCCTGCTGCCCTACTTCGCCCCGGCCCTGGGCATCGACGCCCCGACCGCCGGCCACGTGATCAGTGCCTACGCCCTGGGCGTGGTGGTCGGCGCGCCGTTGCTGGCGGTGCTCGGCGCGCGCCTGCCACGGCGCACCCTGCTGGTCCTGCTGATGGCGCTGTTCGCCGTCGGCAACGGCCTCAGCGCCCTGGCGCCGACCTACCACTGGATGCTGCTGTTCCGCTTCATCAGCGGCCTGCCCCACGGCGCCTACTTCGGCATCGCCGCGCTGGTCGCCGCCTCCATCGTGCCGCCGCACCGGCGCACCGTGGCGGTCGGGCGGATGTTCCTCGGCCTCACCGTCGCCACCATCATCGGCGTACCGCTGGCCAACTGGCTGAGCCAGGCCGTGGGCTGGCGCTGGAGCTTCGCCCTGGTGGCCGCGCTGGGTGTGCTGACCATGATCTGTGTGCGCCTGCTGGCGCCCCACTCACCGGCCGAGCCGGACTCCAGTCCGCTGCGCGAGCTGGGCGCGCTCAGGCGCGGGCAGGTCTGGCTGACCCTGGGCATCGGCGCCATCGGCTTCGGCGGGCTGTTCGCCGTGTACACCTACCTGGCCGACATCCTCGGCGCGGTAACCCACGTGTCGCCGAGCATCGTGCCGCTGGTGATGGCGGTGTTCGGCATCGGCATGACCCTGGGCAACCTGTTCATCCCGGTGCTCGCCGACCGCGCCGTGATGCCCACCGCCGGCGGCCTGCTGGTGTGGAGCGCGGTGGTGCTGGCGATCTTCCCGTTCACTGCGGGGAACATCTGGACCATCTCGCTCTGCGTGTTCTTCGTCGGCTTCGGCGGCGCGCTGGGCACCGTGCTGCAGACCCGCCTGATGGACGTCGCCGAAGACGCCCAGGGCCTCGCCGCGGCCCTGAACCACTCGGCGTTCAACTTCGCCAATGCGCTGGGCCCGTACCTCGGCGGCCTGGCCCTGGCGGCCGGCTACGGCTGGACCTCGCCAGGCTGGGTCGGCAGCCTGCTGGCCATCGGCGGCTTCGTCCTGTGGTCGGTCTCGGTGGCCGCCAGCCGCAGCGCCCAGCGCAACGCAGCGGTTTCCACCGACTGCTGAGGCGCACACGGCCGGCGCATTGCCGGCCCTTTCGCCTGCGCCCTCCGGCGACGTACCCTGTCGCGCATCTCCCCCGCCCCGCCGACGCCATGCCGCTGCCCCTGGTCTACCACGACGACTACAGTCCGCCCTTCCCGGACAACCACCGCTTCCCGATGGAGAAGTTCCGCCTGCTGCGCGACCATCTGGTGGACAGCGGGTTGACCTGCGACACCGCGCTGCTGCGCCCGGAACTCTGCCCGGTGGAGATCCTCGCCCTGGCCCACGACCGCGCCTACATCGAACGCTACTGCGGCGGCGAGATGAGCCGCGAGGAGCTGCGCCGCCTCGGCCTGCCCTGGAGCGAAGCGCTGGCCCGGCGCACCGTGCGCGCGGTGGGCGGCTCGGTACTGAGCGCCGAACTGGCATTGCAACACGGCCTGGCCTGCCACCTGGCCGGCGGCACCCATCACGCGCATTACGACCACGCCTCGGGCTTCTGCATCTTCAACGACCTGGCTGTGATCAGCCTGTACCTGCTGGAAAGCGGCAAGGCCAATCGCGTGCTGATCTTCGACTGCGACGTGCACCAGGGCGACGGCACCGCACGCATCCTGGAGAACGTGCCGGACGCGGTGACGGTGTCATTGCACTGCGAGAAGAACTTTCCGGCGCGCAAGGCCCAGAGCGACTGGGACATCCCCCTGCCGCTGCACCTGGGCGACGCCGGTTACCTGAAGGTGGTGGAAGAGGCACTGGACTACCTGCTGCCGCTGTACCAGCCGGACATCGTGCTCTACGACGCCGGCGTCGACGTGCACAAGGACGACGCCCTGGGCTACCTGCAACTCACCGACGCGGGGTTGGCGGCGCGCGACGAGCACGTCATCCGCCGCTGCCTGTCCAGCGACATCCCGGTGGTGGGCGTGATCGGCGGCGGCTACGACAAGGACCGCCAGGCCCTGGCGAGGCGCCACGGCATCCTGCACCACAGCGCCGGCCGGGTCGCGGCGGAGCGTCAGCTCATCCGGTAGCGCGAGTTGTTGGTGCACATGCGCGAGGGCAGGCGCTGCTGCTCCCAACGCACCCATTCGTGCTCGGAGAAGCCCAGCAGGGCCGCCGCGCGCTGCCTGCCATCCACGCCGAAGACCTTCTCGCAGACGCCCAGCACCTGCTCCGGCACATGATGCTTGAGCAGCTCCTGGGCCCGCAGGGGGCCGGCGCAATCCAGGTAGCGCGGCAGGAAGCGGCTCCAGTTGGTGTACACATAGAGGTTATGCAGCGCCACCTGCAACGAAATGCGTTCGAGCAGCTTCTGCTCGAACTTCAGCTTCGACTGCCGAAGGTTCTTTTCCAGGCGCACCAGCATATGTGCCACGGCCTCGTTCAACAGGTCGCGGATTTCATGGCTGGGCAGGCTTCGAATGACGATATCCACGCCATTGACACGCACTCGGGTATCGCTGCCCTCGCCCCACAGATGGGCCTCATGGGAACGGAGATAATCACGCACTTTCATCGACAGACACGACCGGATTTGCAACAGGCCGGCATGCTGACGGATTCACAAATGCGCCAGAATCAGGCGCACTCCCTATCCCCTGTAGGAATTGTCGCAATCGCTCCCCGCCGAGAATCCGAGAGCGCTGCGGCGAGCCGCCCCGTGGGTAACAGGCACTCCCGAGATCGCGGTCCCTGCGCCCCAGGTTGTCCACGGCAACGGTGGAGCAGCCTGTGGATAAGCTGCGGGAAAGTGCATGCAGCGCCGATGCCCGCGGCGTCCGGCGGAACTGGCTGGAAAATGTTCAGTCGGGAAGCCCGGCCGCTGCGCTAGAATTGCGCCCCGTTCGCCCCCTTGCCTGGCCGCTCCATGACCGACATCCCCGCACTTGCCTCCCGCACCGCCATCGTCATCGGCGGCGGCCCCGCCGGCCTGATGGCCGCCGAAGTCCTGGCCGGCGCCGGCGTCAAAGTGGAGCTGTTCGACGCCATGCCCTCGGTCGGACGCAAGTTCCTGCTGGCCGGCGTGGGCGGCATGAACATCACCCACTCGGAGACGCGCGAGCCGTTCCTCTCGCGCTACGGGCGGCGCGCCGCGCGCCTGGCGCCGCTGATCGATGCCTTCGACAACCAGGCGCTGTGCCAATGGATCCACGGCCTGGGCATCGACACCTTCGTCGGCACCTCCGGCCGCGTCTTCCCCACCGACATGAAGGCCGCGCCGCTGCTGCGCGCCTGGCTCAAGCGCCTGCGCGACGCCGGCGTGGTCATCCACACCCGTCACCGCTGGCAGGGCTGGGACGCCGATGGCGCGCTGCTGATCGACAGCCCGGAAGGCCGGCGCAGTCTCAGCGCCGACGTCACCGTACTCGCCTTGGGCGGCGGCAGTTGGCAGCGTCTGGGCTCCGACGGCGCCTGGGTGCCGCTGCTGCGGGACAGGGATGTGGATGTGTCGCCGCTGCGGCCGGCCAACTGCGGCTTCGAGGTGGCGGGCTGGAGCGCATTCTTCCGCGACAAGTTCGCCGGCGCACCGGTCAAGCCGGTGGCCCTGTCCGTGGCCGGCAGCGAACCCCGCCAGGGCGAGTTCGTCGTTACCGCCGGCGGCATCGAGGGCAGCCTGGTCTACGCGCTGTCCGCCGCCATCCGCGAGCGCATCGAGCAGCACGGCAGCGCCACGGTGACCCTCGACCTGCTGCCCAACCGCAGCCTGGAACAGGTGGCCAAGGCCGTGGCCCAGCCACGCGGCTCCAAGTCCGTGGCCAATCACTTGCGCGGCCGCCTCGGCCTGGACGGCGTGCGCGCCGGGCTGCTGCGGGAGTTGTCCACAGCCGCCGACTATGCCGATCCGCAGCGTCTCGCCGCGCTGATCAAGGCGCTGCCACTGGCCGTGGTGCGCCCCCGTCCGCTGGACGAAGCCATCAGCAGCGCCGGCGGCGTGACCTTCGAAGCGCTGGACCAAGCCCTGATGCTCAAGGCGGCGCCCGGCGTGTTCTGCGCGGGCGAAATGCTCGACTGGGAAGCCCCCACCGGCGGCTACCTGCTCACGGCCTGCTTCGCCAGCGGCCGCGCCGCCGGACTCGGCGCCCTGCGCTGGCTGCAGAGAAGCGCCTGAGCGCCGCACAACTGGAACGATAGTGCTAGATTCCAGATTCCCACTCTGGAGTCGCCTGCATGCCACTGACCTTCCGCCGCGCCCGCCCCACCGATGTCGACGCCGCCATCCCGTTGATCTACAGCTCCGGTCCCGACGCCTTCGACTATGCCTTCGCCCGCCCCGGCCGCAGCAGCGCGACGGATTTCCTGCGCCATGCCTTCCTCCAGGGCAGCGGCCAGTTCGGCTGGCGCCAGCACTGGGTCGGCGAGCAGGACGGCCAGGTACTGGCAGCCGGCACGGCGTTCGGCGGCGAGGTGAACCTGGGCTACATGCTGGCGGCCACCCGGCAGATCCTCGGCTACTTCGGACTCGCCTCGCCGGCCGTGATGGTGCGTGGCCTGCAGTTGGAGCGGATCATCTGCCCTCCGCCCCGGCGCACGCTGTACCTGGCGCACCTGGGTGTCGCCCCCGAGCGGCGCGGCGAGGGACTGGGCAGCCAGTTGATCGACCATTTCCTGCATTGCGGCCGCCACGCCGGCCTGCCGGTGGCGGCACTGGATGTCTCGGTGGCCAACCCCAGGGCCCAGGCGCTCTACGAACGCCTGGGCTTCAGCGTGCAGGTCGAGCGCCCCTCGACACTGCCCGGCGTCGCCAGCCACCGCTACATGCAGCGGCCGCTGTGAAGCCATTGCGGCGTGGGCGCGATGGTTCCTCGTAGAAGCGAGCTTGCTCGCGAAGGGATTCTCCCGGCGACCCGTGGTATTCCAGGCCGGCGTTATTCGCGAGCAAGCGCCTACAAAGGACGGTGATTCCCGGCGCTCACTTTCAACCGGTGAGAATGCTCAGCGGTTGCCCGGTTTCCTCTTCCCGGCCGGCTTGCCTGCGCCGCCGGGTTTTCCGGCCGACGGCCTGCTGCCGCCCAGGCCGAAGCCCGGCGCCTTGCGCACCGCCTTGACCTGCGGCTTGTCGTCCAGCAGCGCGCCGAGATGGACCTTGCCCGGCTTGCCCTCGGGCACCTTGGGTTGCTTGGGCTTCTTCGGCTTCTTCATCACCTGGCCGCCGGGCGCGGTGACGGGCACCCGGTGCTCCGCCTCGAAGCCATCTTCTTCCTGGCGCTGAAGGGTCTGGCCGATCAGCGTCTCGATGGCCGCCAGCTGCTGCACTTCATCGGCGCAGACCAGCGAGATCGCCTGACCGCTGGCACCGGCGCGGCCGGTCCGGCCGATGCGGTGCACGTAATCCTCGGGGACGATGGGCAGGTCGAAGTTGACCACCAGCGGCATTTCCTCGATGTCCAGGCCGCGCGCGGCGACGTCGGTGGCGACGAGGAAGTCCACCTCGCCGGCCTTGAACCGCGCCAGGGCGCGCAGACGCGAGGGCTGCGGCTTGTCGCCGTGGATCGAGTCGGCGCGGATGCCTTCGCGCTGCAGCAGGTCGACCAGTTCGTCGACGCCCTTGCGGGTCTTGGCGAACACCAGCGCCTGGCGCCAGCCCTGCTCGCGCAGCAGGTGCAGGAACAGCTCGGCCTTGCGCTTCTTGTCCACGGTGAGCAGGTGCTGCTTCACCGTCTTCGCCGCCGTGTTGCGCGGCGCCACGTCGATGGTCAGCGGGTCGCGCAGCAGGGTGCGGGCCATCTGGCGGATGGCGTCGGAGAAGGTCGCGGAGAACAGCAGGGTCTGCCGGCGCCTGGGCAGCGCGGCGAAGACTTCGTCCAGCTCGCGGGCGAAACCGAGGTCGAGCATGCGGTCGGCTTCGTCCAGCACCAGGGCCTGCAGCTGGGTGAATTTCAGGGCGTTCTGCCGGTACAGGTCGAGCAGGCGGCCGGGGGTGGCCACCAGCACGTCGACGCCCTTGCGCAGCTTCATCATCTGCGGGTTGATGCTGACCCCGCCATACGCCACGGCGGTGCGCAGCGGCACGTGCTGGCCATAGGCGCGGAAGCTCTCGTGCACCTGCTCGGCCAGCTCGCGGGTCGGCACCAGCACCAGCGCGCGGATGGAATTGGCGGCCACCTGCGGGCCTTCCTGCAGCAGCTTCTGCAACAGCGGCAGGGCGAAACCGGCGGTCTTGCCGGTGCCGGTCTGGGCGGCGGCGAGCAGGTCGCGACCCTTGAGCACCGCGGGGATGGCCTGGGCCTGGACCGCCGTCGGGTTCTGGTAGCCGAGCCCGTCGAGGGCGCGCAGGAGAGGGTCGATCAGGCCGAGGGTGGCGAAGGTCATGGAGCGCTCGCAGAGAAGTCGGGAATGGGCGGCATTGTAGCCGCTGGGCTCAGTGACGCAGCAGCAGCGGGCCGTCGATGGGCACGTAGCGGCTGGCGGCGCGGATCAGCGCCTGGGCGGTGAGACCGGGTACGCCATAGGCGGTGGCGTCGGTGCCGCCGGCACGGACGCGTTCGAGCAGCAGGTCGAAGTCGCCGTCACCGGAAGCCAGGACGATTTCATCCACCTTGGGCGCGGCGTCGAGGATGTCGATGGTGATGCCCACGTCCCAGTCGCCCTTGGCCGAGCCATCGGCGCGCTGGATGTAGGGCTTGAGCCGCACGGTGAAGCCGAGGTTGCGCAGGATCTGCTGGAACTGCTGCTGCCTGGCATCGCCCCGCTCGATGGCGTAGGCGTAGGCCTGGACGATGGTGCCCTGGGCACTCAGCTCGGCCCACAGGGCGGCGTAGTTGAAGTGGCAGCCGTAGGCCTGACGCACGGTGTAGTAGAGGTTCTGCACGTCGGCGAACAGGGCGATGGTCTTCAACGGTGGCTCCGGGACTCGAACAGCGGGGGCGCATTATCGGCACAGCGCGCGGCCCCCGCCAGTCCCGGCGGACGGGATGACCAGGCGGTCGGGTCAGTTGAACAGGTCGCTGTCGTCGCCGCCGAAGAAGCCCGAGTCGTCGCCGAAGCTGCCGCTGTCGTCGTAATTCGCATCGTTGAAACCATTGTCGGCATAGCGGTCGCCGCCGGCGAAGGTATCGTCTCCTGGCGAGTCATCGAAGTTCGAAGGTTCCGGCTGCACCGGCTGCTCCTGGATCACCTCGACGATTTCCTGCGGCTGGCTGTGGTGGAACATACTGGTCAGCAGGTCCGCCACCATCACCCCGCCGGCCACGCCGGCGGCGGTCTGCAGGGCTCCGCGCATGAAGCCGCCGCCCTGGGACGCGGCCTGGGCCGGCCGGAAGTCATTGGGGTTGCTGGCGTAACTGGCGCTGCCGCCAGGCTGCGAGAAGCGCGTCTGCCCCCAGCCGTCCGGGCGTTGCTGCGCTTGCGCCGGGCGCGGCTCCTGGCCCTGGCCGCCGCCGAACAGACCGGCGAGGAAGCCGCCGCTGCTCGGACGCGTCTCCCTGGCCTGGGCCTCAAGCTCCTTGACGCGCTGGTCCAGGCGCTTGATCGCCGCTTCCTGGATCAGCATCGCCTGGGCCATGTAGTACGGCGCCGCCGGCTGCCGCACCAGGTGCTGGTTGATCTGCGCCTCGGCCTGGGTATCGCGCGGCGCGGTCTGTGCCTCGGCGTCGCGCAGGCGGACGAACAGGCCATCGATCAGGGATTGCTCTTCGGAATTCATGGCGGGCCTCGAGTGAGCGGGGTGTGCAACGGAAGATTGGATCGGGACGCTAAAAAACAAGTTCCAGTGACTGAAATGTCCTACCTTCAACTGAAGGTTTGCTTAAGTTAGAGTCGAGGCCCGTCGATCCGTCTACCATGCCGATGAATCCCATCTCCGTCCTGCGCGATACCTGGTTCTTCTTCACCCGTCACATCGGCACGCTGCTACCGCTGTGCCTGCCGTGGATCATCGTGGAAACGCTGGTCCAGCAGCAGATCGACGTCGCCACCGACTCGCAGAACTTCGCTCCCTGGGGCATGGCCGCCGGGCTGGTGTTCTATCCGCTGTACACCGCCAGCCTGATCCTCTTCCTGATCGACTGTGGCGAGGGCCGTGAACGCGGCGTCCGCGAGCTGTGGAACGCGGCGCTGCGGCTGTGGCCGGCCTTCGCCCTGCTTTCGGCGTTGAGCTCGCTGCTGATCCTGGTCGGCCTGACGCTGTATGTGCTGCCGGGCATCTTCTTCATGATCAAGATGGCCTTCTCCGAGTTTCTCCTGGTGCAACGCGGGAACTCGCCCATCGACGCCATGCGCGAGAGCTTCCGCCTGACCACCGGGCACTTCTTCCTGCTGCTCATCACAGCGCTGGTGATCCTCGCGCCGGTCTGGCTGGCCGAAGGCTGGATCACCCAGGTCGGCCAGGCGTCCCCTGGGCTGGGCGTGCTGCTGCACTCGGCCAGCGGCTTCTTCCAGTTGCTGGTGACGGTCGCGGCGTACCGCATCTTCATCCTCGGCCCCGGGCGCGAAGGGCAGGAGGAACGCGAGGCCTGAGGCCGCGCAGCAATCGGCAACACTTCGCCACGGCGAACCGCCAGGCCGCCTTCTACGCTGGGGTCTTCTGCCCTCGACCGGAGACTCCCGTGAGCGACCAACCCAGCTATCCGCCCAGCTGCATTTCGCACATTTCCATCGGCACCAACGACTTCGCCCGCGCCAGGGCCTTCTATGACGCCGTGCTGCCCGCCCTGGGCTGCAGGACGATCATGCAGCACCCCGGCGCCGTGGCCTACGGCCGCGTGTTCCCCGAGTTCTGGGTGCAGACGCCGATCGACGGCCGCCCCGCCAGCGTCGGCAACGGTACGCACTTCGGCTTCATGGCCAACTCCCGCGAAGAGGTGGATGCCTTCTACCGTGCCGCGATTGCCGCCGGCGCCACCGACGACGGCGCACCGGGCCCGCGCCCGCAGTATGGCGACCCTTACTACGGCTGCTTCATCCGCGACCTGGATGGGCACAAGATCGAGGCATCGTTCTGGGACATGGCTCTGGCAGGCGGCGGTTTCGACAGCCACTCCCACTGACCCGACATACGTAGGGCGCATAACCCGGAACGGGGTATCCGCCCTACGAAGAGCGACCGTAACCCGCCTGTAGGAGCGAGGGGGACGCCATCGTTATTGCTCGCGAACCGGGATCGCCCCCGGCGCCAGGGCGGTTCGCGAGCAAGCTCGCTCCTACGAAGAGCTAATGCCCGGGTTTGAGCCCCGACATCTTCGGCACCAGCAGTTTCTCGAACAGCCGCGGGAAGAAGCGCGCCAGGATCCGCGCCCGCCAGTTGACGTTGGACAGCACCAGCAACCGCCTGCGGCGCAGCGCGGCCTGGTAGATCGCCTCGGCCACGTCGCGCGGCGAGGCCACCTCGGCGCCCAGCACCACCGCCGGCTGACGAATCACCGAGCCGTCGCCCACCAGCGCGTTCTTGCGCAGGTCGGTGGCGGTGAAGCCGGGGCAGGCCAGGGTGATCGCCACGCCCGTGCCTTCCAGCTCCATCCGCAGTGTGTCGAACAGCCCGTGCAAGGCATGCTTGCTGGCGTTGTAGGCGCTGCGGTAGAGCAAGGGCGCGAAGCCGGTCAGCGAGCTGAGCACGACGATCTGCCCGCGCCGCGCCAGCAGGCTGGGCAGCGCCGCCTGGGTGCAGTGCAGCGCGCCATAGAAATTCACCGCCATGACCCGCTGGAACACCGCAAGCTCGGTATCGGCGAACAGGCTGCGGTGGGTAATGCCAGCGTTGTTCACCAGCACGTCGAGGCCACCGAAGCGTTCGATGGCCAGCGCCACTGATTGACGCACCGCCTCGGGGTCGGCGATGTCGCAGCGCAGACCAAGCGCCTCGACGTTCAGGTGCTCGCGCAGGTGCTGCACCAGGCTGTCCAGCGCCGCCTGGTCGAGGTCAAGGATCACCAGGTGCGAACCGGCCTGGGCGAAGCGCAACGCCAGGGCGCGGCCGATCCCCGAGCAGCCGCCGGTGACCAGCACCACCTTGTGCCGATAGGCCTGGCGGGTGAAGAATTTGCGCGGCATGCCAACCTCCTCAGAGCCTGTTCAAGGTCTCGCCGAACGCAGCTCAGGCAAGGCAAAAACAGGCGAAAAAGCGCAGCTTACGAGTTGTAAATGAGCATTTTGAGCCTGTTTTCAACGCCGCATGAGCAAGTGCAGGCAGACATTGAGCAGGCTCTCAGAGGGACGCGTGGGTCCCGTCGCAGCACGGCGGCGTGTGGCTGTGCTTGCAGCCGCAGAAGAACAGCAGCTCGTCCCGCTCGGCGTGGTACTTCAATGGCAGCAGGCCGGTGCCCTTGTGCGAGCCGTCGCAGAACGGCTGGCTGGCGCTGCGGCCGCAGCGGCACCAGAAATAGTCTTCGCCGGCGTGGACCTCCACCGCATAGGGTCCGCGCTGGGCTATCAAGGCCTCGGTCATGGGACGAACCTCCCGGCGCAACCGCGCCTCAAGGTTGCAGAATGCTTCGTGAGGGAAACGCACAGGTGAAATGCGCGGTCACAAACACTATCCTCTCGCACATCTAGGATAGTCCCTAAGCTCCATGAACCTCTCGTTGCCGCGTCGCGTCCTGTTCCTGCTGCTCATCGTCCTGCTGCTCGCCGCGACCGTCGGCGCCTGGCTGCTGGCCTGGCATCCCGCCGAGCGGGAGCCGGTGGCCGCGCAATGCCGCTCCCCGGCGCCGCAGCTGCAACCGGGGCAGGCACTGAAGGTGATGACCTGGAACGTCCAGTACCTGGCCGGCAAGCGCTACATCTTCTGGGACGACCTGCCCGACACCACCGGACCGGACGACAAGCCCAGCGCCGAAGACATCGCCTACAGCCTCGACGAAGTGGTGCGGGTGATCCGCGACGAAGCGCCGGACATCGTGCTGCTGCAGGAAGTCGACGATGGCGCGGCGGCCACCGGCAAGCAGGACCAGCAGGCCCTGCTTGGCGACCGCCTGACCGACCTCTACCCCTGCTCCACCGCCGCCTTCGACTGGAAGGCGCGCTTCGATCCCAACCCCCACGTGTTCGGCAGCGCCGGGCGCAAGCTGGTGACCTTCAGCCGCTTCCAGATCAGCGGCGGCGAACGCATCGCCCTGCCGCAGCGCGCGTCGATCCCGCTGCTGCGCCTGTTCGCGCCGCAGCCGGCCTTGTTGCAGAGCGAGTTGCCGATCCGCGGCGGCGGCCGGCTCACGGTGATCAATACCCGACTGGAGCGCCCGAACGGCGACGACACCCCGCAGCGCCAGGTCGAAGCCCTGGAAGCCCACCTCAGCCGCCTGCAGGCCGCCGGCCAGCCGTGGCTGCTCGGGGGCGATCTCGGCCTGCTGCCGCTGGGCCAGTACCCCTACCTGCCCGACGTGCTGCGCGCGCCCTACCGCGCCAACAGCGAGCTGAACCTGCTGGCGGCGCGTTTCCCGGTGATCCCGGCGGTGCAGGAATCCAGCGGCGCCGAGCAGGAACAGTGGTACACCCACTTCCCCAACGACCCGCGCGTGCACAACCCCGACCGCACCCTCGACTACCTGTTCTACAGCTCCCGGCTGAACCGCATCGACGCGGGCGTGCGACGCAACGACACCCTGCGCATCTCCAACCACCTGCCGCTCAACGGGCGCTTCCTGCTGCCACACTGAGCGCTGCCGCACGCCCTCGCCGGCCAAGGCTGGACAAGAGCGCCGGCCCCGACGCATGCTGCGCCAGCGACATACGACAACGATAATCCTCGCCCCAGGTAGCCATGCTCCTTCGCCGTATCGCCTGGCTGATCGCCATGCTGTTCTGCCTCCAGGCCAGTGCCCGTGACAACCCCGGCCTGGCCGACCGCCTGCCGCACCCGCTGCCGGTGCTGGATGTCGGTTACTACGAATTTCCGCCCTACACCTACACCGCCCCCGACGGCAGCACCCGCGGCAGCGGCGCCGAGATGGTCCGGCGCATCCTGCTCAAGGCCGGCTACCGCGCCCGCTTCCGCTCGCTGCCCAGCGCGCGCCTGTACCTCGGCCTGCAGGACGGCAGCGTACAGCTATGGGCTGGCGCCCCCGGCAAGCCCGAGCTGGTCGGTAGCACGCTGGAGTGCGAGCGCACGCTCGGCCACGCCGACCTCAACCTCTACCGCCTGCCCTCGCACGATGCGCCACAACTGCCGCAGGGACTGGCTGGCAGCCGGATCATCCTGATCAGCGGCTACAGCTACTGGAAACCGATCACCGACCTGCTGGACGACCCGCACCTGAAACTGGAACTGCACCGCACCAGCACCCACGTGGCGGCGCTGCAGATGCTCGACCGCCAGCGCGGCGACTACCTGATCGACTACCAGGCGCCCGTGGAACAGGCCCGCCGCGAACTGGGGATGGCGCCGCTGGCCTTCGACCGGCTGTACAGCGTGCCGACCAAACTCATCGTCTCCCGCCGCGCGCCCCATGCCGAGGCGCTGCGCGCACAGCTCGACCGCGCCTACGACGAATTGAAGGCGGCGGGATATGAGATGGAGTTGCCGTAAAGCGATACCCATCCTGCGAGAACAGGCGGCCCTGTGTCCCGACACCTGTAGCGTCAGTGATCGGGTCTTCCCCCACGCAGGAGCATCGCGGGTGAATCCGCTCCTACAAGAGCCCTCGTGGCCCTCCCCCCTTGGGGCAGGGCTGGCGCGGCGCGCTCACACCTTGCGCGGCTTCGCCCGCGCCGTCGGCTCGGCGATCAGCGGATCATCCGGCCAGTAATGCTTGGGATAGCGCCCCTTCAGGTCCTTCTTCACCTCCGCATAGGTGCTGCGCCAGAAGTTGGCCAGGTCCTGGGTCACCTGCACCGGCCGTTGCGCCGGCGACAACAGGTGCAGCTTTACCGCCAGCCGGCCGCCGGCGATACGCGGGGTGTCGGCCAGCCCGAACAGCTCCTGCAGGCGCACGGCGAGCACCGGCGGGAACTCGGTGTAGTCCAGGCGGATGTTCGAGCCGGACGGCACCTGCAAGGTACGCGGCGCCAGCTCGTCCAATCGTTGCGGCAGCGGCCAGGGCAGCACACTGTGGAGAATCCCGGCCAGCTCCAGGTTGGCGAAATGCGCCAGCCGCGAAACCTTGCCCAGGTACGGCAGCAGCCAGTCTTCCAGCGCCGCCAGTAAGGCGGCATCGTTGACGTCCGGCCACTCGCTTTCGCCCTTGCTCTCCAGGTCCAGTCTGCGCAGCAACGCGACCCGCGCCTGCCACTGGCGCAGTTCCGGCGTCCACGGCAGCAACTCCAGGCCCTTGCGCCGAACCAGGCCGAGCAACGCGCGGCTGCGGGCTTCCTCGTCGAGCGACGGCAAGGCTTCGCTGGCCAGCACCAGCTCGCCGATCTTGTGCTGGCGCTCGGCGCGCAGCACGCCCTCGCGCTCGTCCCAGTCCAGCTCGTCGTGGACGCTGACCTGCTCAGCCAGGATCGTCTCGAACAGCGCCGGCTCCAGCGCCGCCGCCAGATAGATGCGCTCCTCGCGCTGGCCCTGGCGGCTGCCGAGGTCGGCGATCACCAGCCAGGGCTCCTTCATCAGCGCGTCCGGCTCGCCGAACAGCGCGGCGCGGCCATTGGCCAGGCGGTACTCGCCGCCGCCGGCACGGCGCTGGCGGGCGATGCGGTCCGGATAGGCGAACGCCAGCAGACCGCCCAGCCAGCGCGGATGATCGGGATCGCTCACCGGCTCGCGGGCCGGGCCGCGCAAGTACCCCTTGAACTGCCGCGACAGCTGGCGAACACGCTGCACCGCGCCACGACTGGCGCGCGGACCGTTCTGCTCGCCGGCCAGCAGGGCGATGCGGTGGTGCAGGTCGGCATCGTTGCCGCGCAGGATGTCGCGCTCGCCCAGAAGCGCGGCGAGGTCGCAGGCCAGCGCGCCCAGCCCGAGTGCGTGACCGCGCAGCAGCAGGTGCGCGATGCGCGGGTGCGCCGGCAGTTCGGCCATCGCCTGGCCGTGGGGCGTCAGGCTGCCGCCACCGGCGCGGGAAGCCAGCGCGCCCAGGCGCTCCAGCAGGTCGAGGGCCTGGGCATAAGCGGCGGCGGGCGGCAGGTCGAGCCAGGCCAGCTCCTGCGGGGCCACGCCCCAGCGCGCCAACTGCAAAGCGAGACCGGCAAGGTCGGCCTGGAGGATTTCCGCCGTGCCATAGGCCGGCAACTGCTCATGTTGCGCTTCCGACCACAGCCGGTAGCAGGCGCCCGGCTCCAGGCGCCCGGCGCGACCGGCGCGCTGGGTGGCGGAGGCGCGGGAGATGCGCTGGGTGTCCAGGCGGGTCATACCGCTGCCCGGATCGAAGCGCGGCACCCGCGCCAGCCCGGCATCCACCACGACGCGCACGCCGTCGATGGTCAGGCTGGTCTCGGCGATATTGGTGGCCAGCACCACCTTGCGCTTGCCCGTCGGCGCCGGCTCGATGGCGGCGCGCTGGGCATCGAGATCGAGTTCGCCGTGCAGGGGGCAGATGAGGATTTCCGGGCGCCCGGCCAACGCTTCGCCCAGTTGCTCGGCGACCCGGCGAATCTCCGCCTGGCCGGGCAGGAACACCAGCAGGCTGCCGGACTCGTCGGCCAGCGCCTGCTGCACCGTCTGCACCACCCGTGGCTCGATGAACTCGCCAGCCTGCCAGGGGCGCCCCCAGCGGATATCCACCGGGAACATGCGGCCGTCGCTGCGCACCACCGGCGCCTCCTCGAGCAACGCGGACAGGCGCTCGCCGTCCAGCGTCGCCGACATCACCAACACCTTCAGCGGCGGCTCGTCGCGCAGCAGCGCGCGGCCGTTCAGCGTCAGCGCCAGGGCGAGGTCCGCGTCGAGGCTGCGCTCGTGAAACTCGTCGAAGATCACCAGGCCGACGCCCTCCAGCGCCGGGTCGTCCTGCAGGCGACGGGCGAGGATGCCTTCGGTGACCACTTCGATGCGGGTCTTCGGGCCGACCCTGCTGTCCAGGCGGATGCGGTAGCCCACCGTTTCACCCACCTTCTCGCCCCGTTCGGCGGCCAGGCGCTCGGCGGCGGCGCGGGCGGCAAGGCGGCGCGGCTCCAGCATCAGGATCGACTGCCCGCCCAGCCACGGCTCCTCGAGCAGCGCCAGCGGCACCCGGGTGGTCTTGCCCGCGCCGGGCGGCGCTTCCAGCACCACCTCGTGGCGCGCGGCCAGGGCCTGGCGCAGCTCGGGAAGGACGCTGTCGATGGGAAGGAGGTTCATGCCGGCTCCGTGAGGTTCAAACGTCCTGCCGCGGTAACCCGGCGGACGCGGGAGGCGGCGATTATACCGGGCGAACCACGAGGTCGACTCAGCAGTCTTAGAAACAGCGAGCGCCCACATAGTGCGAATCTGCCAGCAGCGCGGAGCGGCTCGTTGATATAGTTATCCGCATCATCCTCCCGGAGGTTATCCATGCGTCTCGCCACCCGTGTGTCCTGCGCGGTTCTTTGCGCCACCCTGTTCAGCCAACTGACGGCCTGCGGCACCCTGTTCTACCCCGACCGCCGCGGCCAGATCGACGGCCGCATCGACCCGGCCATCGTCGCCTTCGACGCCATCGGTCTGTTGTTCTACATCATCCCGGGCCTGATCGCCTTCGGCGTAGACTTCGCCACCGGCGCCATCTATCTGCCCGATGCCAAGTACTCGGTCGCGCCGGAAAAACTCAAGGATGCCGTGAGCGAAGACGGAAGCGTCGACAAGGCTAAACTCAAGGCGATCCTCGAGCGTGAAACCGGCCGCAGCCTGCCCCTGGACGACCCGCGTCTGATCCAGCGCAGCGGCGGTCTCCAACAACTCGCCAGCCTGGGTCTGCACCCGGAGGCTTGATATGCACGGCGCTCTCGCGACACATCTTCGGCAACTCCTGGCGTACCACCAGTGGGCCTACGAACGCATCCTGGAGGCCGTGGCGCCCCTGGATGAGACGGCCTATCGCGCGCCGCGCGGGCTGTTCTTCGGCAGCCTGCACGACACCCTCAATCACCTGGCGGTGGTCGATCGCATCTGGTTCGCCCGTGTGCAACGAGAGCCCTGGCAGTTCGAACGCCTGGACGCCGAGGCGGCGCCCGATCGCGCCGGCCTCGAGGCCTTCCTCAAGGAGGGCGTCGACGCCTGGCGGCTGTGGCTCGACAAACAGACCGACGCCACCCTCGGCAGCCAACTGGACTACCGCAACATGGCCGGCCAGGTGCACCGCCAGAGCCTGGCCAACATCGTCCAGCACCTGGTCAACCACGGCACCCACCACCGTGGCCAAATGAGCGCGGCGCTGACCGCCATCGGCCAGAAGGCGCCGCTGCTGGATTACATCTACTTCCTACCCAATCGCATGGACACATGATCACCCACGCCAGCCACTCCCAACTACTGCGGCTGGCGACCTTCGCGTCGCTCGGCGTGGCCATCACCCTGGTGGTGGCCAAGGCCATCGCCTGGTGGTTCAGCGGTTCGGTCAGCCTGCTCGCCGGCCTGACCGACTCGCTGCTCGACGGCGCCGCCTCCTTCCTCAATCTGCTGGCGGTGCACTACGCCATCCGCCCGGCGGACGACGACCACCGCTACGGCCACGGCAAGGCCGAATCCCTCTCGGGGCTGGCCCAGGCGTTGTTCATCGCGGTCAGTGCGGTGCTGGTCGGCACCCAGGCCATCGACCGCCTGCAGCACCCGCAGCCGGTGGAGGCCGCCGGCTGGGGCATCGCGGTGATGGCGCTGTCCCTGGCGCTCACCGCCGCCCTGCTGATGGTGCAGGGCTATGTGGTGAGGATCACCGGCTCCAATGCCATCCGCGCGGACTCGCTGCACTACCGCTCGGACCTGCTGCTCAACAGCAGCATCCTGGTCGCCCTGCTGCTGGCGCAATTCGGCTGGCAGCAGATGGACGCCATCTTCGGCCTGGGCATTGCGTTGTACATCCTCTGGAGTTCCTTCCAGATCGCCCGCGAATCCGTCGCGGTGCTGATGGACGAGGAACTGCCGCCGGACGTCAGCACGCGCATGCTCGAACTGGTGCGCGAGGTGCCCGGCGTGCTCGGCGCCCACGACCTGCGCACGCGGATTTCCGGCACCCACTGGTTCGTCCAGCTGCACCTGGAGCTGCCCGGCGAGCTGACGCTGTCCAAGGCGCATCGGCTGTGCGACGAAGCGGTGCTGGCGATCCACAAGGAGTTCCCGCGGGCCGAGGTGCTGGTGCACGCCGACCCGCAGGAAGTGGTGGGCAAAGAGACCATCAGTTGACGCTGTAGCCACGTCCGCTCAGGCAAGCGCCGAGGGCACGGCGGTAGTTGTCGGCGGTGTAGGCCGGGGGCGCGTAGCTGGCCGAAGCCGGGTCGAAGCCGCTCTGGCCGGCGGCCCAGCGGTGGCATTCGTAGCGGTCGCGGTTCTGCTGCTCCGGCCCCTGGCCGTACAACGGGTAGGCGACCACATCGTAGGCCGTCTGTGCTACCAGCGGTTGTTCCACGGGCGATGGCACCACCTCGTATTCCTGCGCGCCGGCCTGCCACAGGTAGTAGGTCCCGGCAGCCAGGAAATAACCGATGCTGCCGATCCACACTTGCTCGGCGTAAGGCGGCAGATAGCGCACCCGCACGCCATAGGGCGGCGTCACCACCACGTAGCGCGAGCCATACGGGCGATACCAGTAGCCGTCGTTGAAGAAGTAATCCACGCCGCGGTAAGGCACACGGTAATGCCCTGCCGGCACCCCGCCCACCACATACCCCGGACGCCAGTAGGACGGGTGCGGCCCCCAGTTGCCGTGGGCCGGCGGCGGACGCCCCTGCCAGCCTCCGGGTGGCGGGCGCGAACCGCCTTGCCAACCGGGCCGATCGGAATGATCGCCCTGCCAATGGGGAGTGTTGCCAATGGGGCGGCCTTTCCATTGATCGCGGTCGCTCGGCGGGCGCATCCCCGGATTGAGATTGGTCGTGGGTGGACGCCCCAACCATTGCCCTCCGTTGTGGCCCGACGGGTTGCCCTGCCAGTCGTGATCGCCTGGGCGCCCGTGCCATTGCCCGCCGTTGCTGGCCGGTGGCCAGCCCTGCCAGTGTCCGCCATCGTTCTGTGCCGGACGCTGCTGCCAGCGACTCATGGGAAGACTCGGCCCCTCACGGGACATCGGCCCCCGTCCGCCCCCCGGCATTACCGCCCTGGCTCGCGCCGGGCCGCCCCTGGGACGGGCCGTACTGATCCGGCGGGCTTGCCGCCAACGCCTGGGCAGCAATGGCCAGCGAGAGCACAGCGAACCCGGCGAACGGCCAGATGCCCGACTTCATGGACTCCTCACTTCGGCCTGGGCCGAAAACAGTGATGTGACACTGCCATAGACCACGGCGCAGGCCGCGTATTGCAAGGCGTTGAGTAAAGTCGGGGTAAAGATGGAGGAAAAATCGCGGGCAAGAAAAAAGGGAGGCTCGTCAGCCTCCCTTCGTGAATCTCGTCCTGCTCGTCGCTGTTGGCGCCGGCTCACCTCGCTCCGCCTTCTGGGCAGTGCGTAGCCCGGGGGCCGGCACGATCCGGTGGGATCGGCGGGCCGCGAAGCGCCTGATTGGGCGGATCGCTGGGGACGTAGTGTCCGGGCCGTGAATCTGGAAGAAATAGTACGGCGACAGAACAGGAAAATGATTGCTAATATTGCTCATACAGACACAACCATAGCAATGATTAACTAGAATTTACGCAAAAAGCGCAATTTATCTGAAATACGAGGCTTTCATGGACAAGCTGGACCGCTACGACCTGCGTATTCTCGCCGAACTGCAACGCGACGCGCGCATCTCCAACCAGGAGCTGGCCGAACGCATCGGCCTGTCGCCCTCGCCCTGCTCGCGGCGGGTCAAACAGCTGGAAGACGACGGCTACATCGTCCGCCAGGTCGCCCTGCTCGACAGCAGGAAGCTCGGCCTGAGCCTCACCGCCTTCGTCCTGATCGGCATGGACCGCCACACCCCGGAGCGCTTCGAGCACTTCCAGCAGATCATCGGCAAATGCCCG
This sequence comes from Pseudomonas sp. MT3, assembly GCF_054720805.1. Classification (NCBI taxonomy): domain Bacteria; kingdom Pseudomonadati; phylum Pseudomonadota; class Gammaproteobacteria; order Pseudomonadales; family Pseudomonadaceae; genus Pseudomonas; species Pseudomonas sp. MT3. Next base: position 138,399 of record NZ_JBTVPY010000013.1, on the reverse strand, counting down.
GAAGTGCTGGAATGCAGCCTGGTGACTGGGATGGACGCGGACTACCAGCTCAAGGTGATGGTGCCGGACATGGAACGCTACCAGCACTTCCTGCTGGGAACCTTGACCCGCATCGAGGGCGTCACCAGCGTGCGGTCGAGCTTCGTGCTGCGCAACGTGCTGGCCAGTACCGAACTGCCGCTGGATCACCTGCGGGTTTGATCGCAGAGTTGACGTTCTTCACAGGAGCGAGCTCGCTCGCGAACCGCACTTCGCCGGTGCCTTGTCGCCTGTATCACGTCTTATCGCGGACGGAGTCCGCTTGTACGGGGTGAGGTCCGCACGGCTTTCGTACAAGCGGACTCTGTCCGCGGTCCACCTGCAAACCCGGCACCACCCCGTTCGCGAGCAAGCTCGCTCCTGCAACATCTGCCGCTCCTGCGACACAGCACCGCACCCTGCATACCGCCAGACCAATCCATTACCGGAAATTTCCCCGCCAGCCGGCCTCTGGCGGGATATTCAAGGGTGTTCCACCTCTCCCGCAGCAAGATCTGATCAATTTATGAACACCCCTGATCATCAAACAACCAGATGCGTATAATGCGCGCCTTCTCCACCACCACCCTCAGCCCCGGCGTCCCTCGGACAACCTCCGCACCGGGCAGGAGCAGCAATGAACGAAAGTTTCGAAGACTGGATGATGTATGGCCTGGTGACCGGCCTGATCCTGTTCATGGCCTTCATCGTCTGGGACCTGGCGAAGAAGTCCAAGGCCGGCCGCATGGGCACCATGGTGCTGTTCTTCGCCCTGGGCCTGGGCGTGCTTGGTTTCCTGATCAAGTCCGTCGTCGTCGCGGGGCTCGAAGGCGGCTTCTGACGCCTTCTCCCGCACTCGCCCCGGCTCTCAGAGCTCGGGGCTGACGTCCCGCCACTGCCCCGGCGGCAAACCGTCCAGGCTCCACGGCCCGATCCGCACGCGCACCAGGCGCAGGGTCGGCAGGCCGACGGCCGCCGTCATTCGTCGTACCTGGCGGTTGCGGCCCTCGCGGATCACCAGCTCCAGCCAGGCCGTGGGCACTGACTTGCGGAAGCGCACCGGCGGGTTGCGCTCCCACAGCTGCGGCTCATCCAGCCGCCGTGCCTCGGCCGGCAAGGTCGGGCCGTCATTGAGTTGCACGCCCTTGCGCAGTTGTTCGAGCTGCTCGTCGCTCGGCTCCCCTTCCACCTGCACCCAATATGTCTTGGGCAACTTGTGCCTGGGGTCGGCGATGCGCGCCTGCAGGCGGCCGTCGTTGGTCAGCAGCAACAGGCCTTCGCTGTCACGGTCCAGCCGTCCGGCAGGATAGACGCCCGGCACCTCGACGAAATCCTTCAGGGTCGCCCGGCCCTCGCTATCGTTGAATTGAGTCAGCACGTCGAACGGCTTGTTCAGCAGGATCAGCCGCGGCTGTGCCGGCGGCACCTTGGCCACGCGGCGCGGCGCAGGGCGGGGAGCGGGACGGCGGGAAGCAGGACGAGGCGGACGGGACATGGCGAAAAGACTGGTAACCGGAGATGAGGGTAAAGCGAATGCCCGGCATGCTAGGTTGTGCCGAGCCCCCACCGCAAGAGCCTACCCATGAGCCATCCCACCTGGCTGATCACCCTGCGCAGCCTCAGCGGCCGCCTCGGCGCCCGCTACCGCGGCCCGCAGACCGCGAACTTCGACGGACAACGCTTCCACAACCTCGACCGCCAGCCGCACCACGGCTTGCGCGCCTTCCTCAAGTGGCAACGCGAGCGCGGCCGCCAGACGCCCTGGCTCGACCAGCCGGGCCCGGCCACGCGCCCGGACATACAGGCCCGGGTCAGCGGCGCGGAGCTGCGCGTCACCTACATCAACCACGCCACCCTGCTGATCCAGCATCGCGGACTGAACATCCTCACCGACCCGCTGTGGTGCAAGCGCACCAGCCCGTTCAGCTTCATCGGCCCGCGCCGCCATCACCCGCCGGGACTGGCGCTGGACGAACTGCCGCCGATCAACCTGATCCTGGTCAGCCACAACCATTACGACCATCTGGACATCGGCAGCCTGCGCGAACTGGCACGGCGCTTCCCGGACGCCAAGGTGGTGACTGGGCTGGGCAACGGCGATCTCATCCGCGCCTGCGGCTTCACCGACATGGTGGAACTGGACTGGTGGCAGAGCCTGCCGATGCCCGAGGGCATGCTGCTCACCGGCGTACCGGCGCAGCACTGGTCGGCGCGCTCGCGACGCGACACCAACCGCACCCTGTGGCTGGGCTTCGTGCTGGAGTCGCCGGACGGCCCGGTGCTGTTCCCCGGCGATACCGGCCTGGGCGAGGAGTTCAAGCTGATGCACCAGCGCTTCGGCCCGATGCGCTTCGCCGCCCTGCCCATCGGCGCCTACGAACCGCGCTGGTTCATGCGCCACCACCACATGAACCCGGACGACGCGGTGCAGGCACATCAGCAGCTCGATTCGCAGTGCAGCATGGCGATCCATTTCGGCACCTTCCGCCTGAGCGACGAAGGGCAGTTCACCCCGCTCAGCGACCTGGCAACAGCGCTGCAGCAACGTGGTGTGACGCCGGAGCGCTTCCGAGCGCCGAAGCCGGGGGAACAGTGGCTCGTTCCACTGATGCCGGACGCATCACTGTAGGTACAAGCCATCGCGAGCAAGCTCGCTCCTACAAGGAGGGTCAGTTCTCCCGCACCCGCTTGCTGCAGCAGTTTCGATAGCGCTTGCCGCTGTTGCACGGGCACGGCTTGTCGCCACGGCCCCCCAGCTCCAGCCAGCTTTCCAGGCGCTGGCGCATGGAGTCGCGGACTTCCCGGCACTCGTCGTCCAGCTGCGGTTTGCCCAGTTCGCGGCAGAGCCAGAGGTAGTCTTCCAGCAGCTCGTCACGCTCCAGCGCGTGCAGCTGTTCGGCCAGCGGAACGCCTTCGTAGCGGCGCTTCGGGTCCGGCAGGAAGGCGATGGCTTCACCGCCCGGAAGCACGTTCCACAGGCGGCCCTGGGCGTCGCGCCAGCAGGCGCTGAAACGGGCGCGCAAGGCCAGCCCCGGCCACTCTTCCAGGCACCAGCCATCCACCCGTTCGCCGCCCAGGCCTGCCACCGCCTTGCCCACGGAGAACCAGGGTTCGCCAGCGATGCTGTCAGGCAGTGGGAGCGGCGCGGCGACTTCGGGCGTAGCGTTTTCCACCAGACGGCGGGCGAAACGGCGCAGCGGGTTGGTGAGGTGCGAAGGGGCGCGGAACGGCATGGGATCACCAGCGGAAAGGTCGGCGAAGGTCCGACCGGAGGGACGCGCCACGGTTCCCCGTGGTGCGAAAGGCGAGCATTCTAGGCTCGCCCGGGGCGGCGTCAACGCAGGGCGATCAATAGTCCCGCGTGGAGATCGGCTGCGCCTCGCCGCTCAGCTCGCGCAGCAGGTCGTCGAGCAGCGCGGATGCGCCGAAACGCAGGTGCTCCGGCTTGATCCAGGCGGCGCCGAAACGCTCCTCCGCGAGCGTCACGTAGACCTGCGCATCGGCCAGCGTGCGCAGTCCGCCGGAGACTTTCAAGCCGACCTTGCCGCCCTCCTCCTCAATGGTTTCGAGCATCACCCGCACGGCTTCGGGCGTGGCGTGAACCATAGTCTTGCCGGTGCTGGTCTTGAGGAAGTCGGCGCCGCCGGCAATGGCTTCACGGCAGGCCGAGCGGATCAGTTCCGGGGCGGCCAGCTCGCCGGTCTCCAGGATCACCTTGAGCCGGTGGTAAGGCCCGCACAGCGTCTTGCAGGTGCGGATCAGCTCCACTGCACCGGTCTCCTGGCCAGCCTTGAGCTTGCGCCAGGGATAGACCAGATCGATCTCGTCGGCGCCCTCGGCCAGGGTCTTGCGCACCTCTTCCACCACATCGGCCAGCGGCGCATCGCCGCCGGGGAAGCTGCACACGCTGGCCACCCGCACGCTGCGCCCACCCAGCGTATTGAGCGTGCGCCGGGCAACATGCACCAACTTCGGCCACACGCACACCGCCGCCACCTCGCCGTAGGGCGTCAGCGCGCGGCGGCAGAGGTCCACGGTGCTTTGCAGGTCATCGCCGGCATTCAGCGAAGTCAGGTCCAGCAGGGCGAGCACGCGGCCCGCCGGGGTCTTGCGAGGATCGGTCATCGGCAACTGTCTCCATCGGCTTTCTTCAGGCTGCCAGGGCGACCACCATCACCCTGGCGGCCGCCCCGTGCCCTGTCGCAGATCAGCGGAACGGCGGCTCGTCGAAGCTGCGCAGCTTGCGCGAGTGCAGCGAATTGAGCTGGGTGCGCAGCAGGTCGACGGCGGCGATGCCGATCGACAGGTGCTGGCTCACCGCGCGCTGGTAGAACGCGGTGGCCGCGCCGGGCAGCTTGATCTCGCTGTGCAGCGGCTTGTCCGACACGCACAGCAGCGTGCCGTAGGGCACCCGCAGGCGGTAGCCCTGGGCGGCGATGGTGCCGCTTTCCATGTCAACCGCAATGGCGCGCGCCAGGTTGATCAGCGGGCGCTCCTGGGCCCAGTGCAGCTCCCAGTTGCGGTCGTCGTAGGTCAGCACGGTGCCGGTACGCAGGCGGCGCTTGAGCTGCTCGCCACGCTCGCCGGTGACCAGCGCGGCGGCCTCCTGCAGCGCCACCTGCACCTCGGCCAGCGCCGGGATCGGGATGTGCGGCGGCAGCACGCGGTCGAGGATGCCGTCGCGGCGCATGTAGGCGTGGGCCAGCACGTAGTCGCCGATGGTCTGCGACTGCCGCAGGCCGCCGCAGTGGCCGACCATCAGCCAGCAATGCGGACGCAGCACGGCCAGGTGGTCGGTGATGTTCTTCGCGTTGGACGGGCCGACGCCGATGTTCACCAGGGTCACGCCGTCGCCGTCCTCGGCGATCAGGTGGTAGGCCGGCATCTGGAAGCGGTGCCACTCGACGCTGGCGACGATGGCATTGGCCTCGCCCTCGTCGGTGCCGCGCTCGATGATCACGTTGCCCGGCAGGACCATGCGCACGAAGCGCGGGTCGTCGCGCAGGCGCTCCAGGCCCAGGTGGATGAACTGGTCGACGTAGCGGTGGTAGTTGGTCAGCAGGATCCACGGCTGCACATGGCGCCAGTCGCTGCCGGTGTAGTGCACCATGCGGCGCAGGGAAAAGTCGGTGCGCGCGGCATCGAACAGCGCCAGCGGCATCGGGTCGGCGCCTTCCCATTCATACAGGCCGTCGGCGATGCCGTCGGAAGTGGCGGACAGGTCGGTGCTGGGGAACACTCGCGCCAGCTCCGCGGCGGTCACGCCGGAGCCGCCCAGCTCGTCGCCGCCCTCCACCACGTAGGGATAGGGGATGTTCTGCTGGCTGACGCCGACCTCCACCCGCACGGTGAAGTCATCCATCAGCGGGCGCAGTTGCTCCAGCAGGTATTTGCGGAAGGCCTTGGGCTGGGTGATGGTCACCGCATAGGTACCGGGCACCTGGACCTTGGCGTAGGCGCGGGTGGTAGACGGCACCTCGCCCTGGCACAGGTAGACCACCCGCAATTCCGGGTAGCGGAACAGGCTGCGCTGCTCGGCGTCGGGCACCGCGCGCTCCTTCAGGTAGCGCTTGAGCGCCTGGTTCAGGGCGCCGGTGGCTCGCTCGTGCAACACGGCCAGTTGATCGACGGCCTCTTCGGCGGTCTGGGCGACGAAGAACTCGTCACCAGTCGTAAGACTCATGGTGGGCATCCTGTCTGAACGATCAGCTCCATCTTGCCTGCTTCCGTCACAGAAAGGGATGACAGATTCCGAGCCGGCAGGACGAGCGGACGGGTTGAAGAAAGCCTAAGACAGAATCCACAACCGTGAGTGCGGATGACAGCCGGAATGAAGCGACTGCATTCCATTTTCGTATATCGCTTGTCGGGCCGTCCCAAGCTGCTGGAAGTGCCTTGTTCACCCGCCTGAGCAGGATGGCATCCCGGATAGCGCGCTCAGGCGTGCTGCTCGATGTACTCACTCAACGCCCGGCGCGTCAGGTCGTTCAACGTGATGTTCTGCTGGATGGCGGCGATGCTCGCCGCCATGTGCAGTTCGTGGCCTACGCGTACGTTGAAGGAGCCCTTGCAGGGGATTTCCGGCTCGACGCCCCTGACAGCGCAATCAGCCAGGTAGTCGTCGACCGCTGCCCTGAACGAGCCGGCCAGCTCGGCGACGGTGTCGCCTTCGTAATTGATCAGGGCGCGGATGAACAGCAGCTTGCCGAACAGGCAGTTGTCTTCCGGGCTGGCCTCGATGGACCCGTAATAGCCGCGGTGCTGCAGCAGGTTGTTCATCGTATCAGTCCTCCGCTTTTCAGGTGCTCGATCACCTGGCGCCTGGCATAGGCCTTCAATTCATTGCCGGGATGGGGCTTGTGCAGATTGATCATCGCGCAAGGATCGCCGTTGTCGAACTTGACCCGGCTTCCATCGCCTTCGAGCTTGCGATAACCCAGCCCACCCAGCAGCACAACCAACTCCTGCCAGGTGAACACAGCCTGCCTGTTCAGCAGTTTGGCCAGCAGCTTCTCGTGCTGAGACATACCCTCTCCCAGCTGCAACTAATTTTAGTTGCAGCTATAGACCAAGGCAATCTCAACACTGAGCTGCCCGCACCGAAAGGAAGACCTGCGAGGCTCATCCCGGTCCCGGCGAAGAACACTCCTCCTGCAACCTATTGATCGACCAGCGACGGTTCAACCCGAAAACTTCTACTGAAATTTCCTCACACCAGATGCGGCGTCACCCGCGCCACCAGCGCTTCCACATCCACTCCGCGCGGCAGGGTGCCGTAGACGCGGCCGCCATCGTCCAGGCGGCTGGCGATGAAGGCGTCGGAGACCACCGAGTTGCCCGCTTCCAGCAGCAGCTTGGCCTGCAGGGCGATGGCGACGTTCTCGGTGAGCTGGCGGGCGCGGTACTGGATGTCCTGGGTGTCGGCGAAGGAAGCCTTGAGGTTACCGATGAACGAGGCCAGGCGCGCGTCGCCATGCCCATCGCCCAGTTCGCTGAACAGTGCGTCGAGTACGCCCGGCTCCTTGGACAGGGCGCGCAGCACGTCCAGGCACTGCACGTTACCCGAGCCTTCCCAGGTGGAGTTGACCGGCGCCTCGCGGTACAGGCGCGGAAGGATGGTGTCCTCGACGTAGCCGGCGCCGCCCAGGCATTCGGCGGCCTCGTTGATCATCGCGGGGGCGCGTTTGCAGATCCAGTACTTGCCCACGGCGGTGACCAGGCGGGCGAACTTGTCCTCCTGCTCGTCGTGCAGATTGTCCAGGGCGCGGCCCATGCGCATAGTCAGGGCCAGCGCGGCTTCGCTTTCCAGGGCGAGGTCGGCCAGCACGTTCTGCATCAGCGGCTGTTCGGCCAGCACGCGGCCGCCGACCTGGCGGTAGGCGCAGTGGTGCGCGGCCTGGGTCAGCGCCTGGCGCATCAGCGAGCTGGAGCCGACCATGCAGTCGAAGCGGGTCATGGCGACCATCTCGATGATGGTCGGTACGCCGCGGCCTTCCTCGCCGACCATCCAGGCCAGCGCACCGCGGTATTCCACTTCGCTGGAGGCATTGGACCAGTTGCCCAGCTTGTTCTTCAGGCGCTGGATGTAGAACTCGTTGCGGCTGCCGTCCGGACGGTGGCGCGGCAGCAGGAAGCAGGTCAGGCCCTTGTCGGTGTAGGCCAGGGTGAGGAAGGCGTCGCACATCGGCGCCGAGCAGAACCACTTGTGGCCGACCAACTCGTAGGCCTGGCCCGGACCAGGGATGCCGACCGGGTAGGCGCGCGTGGTGTTGGCGCGTACGTCGGTGCCGCCCTGCTTCTCGGTCATGGCCATGCCAATGGTGGCGCCGGTCTTCTGTTCGATGGGCAGGTTGCGCGGGTCGTATTCGGTGGAGAGGATCTTCGGCAGCCATTGCTCGGCGAGGTCCGGCTGCAGACGCAGAGCAGGCACGCTGGCGAAGGTCATGGTCAGCGGGCAGCCGGTGCCGGCTTCGGCCTGGCTGTGCAGGTAGCTCAGGCCCGCACGGGCGACGTGGGCGCCAGCACGCGGATCGGTCCAGGGCATCGAGGGCAGGCCGGCCTCGATGGCCGCGCGCATCAGCTCGTGGTAGGCCGGGTGGAATTCCACCAGGTCAACGCGATGGCCGAAGCGGTCGTGGGACTTGAACACCGGCTTGTTCTCGTTGGCGAGGAAGCCCGCCGCCATCAGCGGCCCGCCGGCCAGCGCGCCATAGGCATCGAGTTTCTGCTCGGCCCAGCCGCCGCCGTAGCGGCGCACCCACTCCTGCAGCGGTACGTCGACGCGATAGAGGTTGGCGCCGTCCAGCGGCGGTACCTGGTTGGTCACTTCATGGGTTTCGGCGTACGGGTGCGGGATCATGGCTGGTCCTCCATAACGGGCGTGGGCCTGGCTGGCTTGGGCAAGGCAGATGTGGACGCGCCGACGGCGCGCAGGCAGAAGCTGGCGAGGGCGTCACTGACGTCCTCCAGGGAAACGCTGGACTGGCCCGCATCCCGCGCGGCGCGGGCGGGCGGCGAAAGCGGGCCGATCAGGGCCTCGGCGATGGCGCCGACCAGGCAGGCGGCGGTCAGTTGCACCGGCTGGGGCTGGAATTCGCCGGATGCGATGCCTTGCTCCAGTAGGGTGACGAACAGCGCGGCGTAGGCTTCGCGGTAGATCAGGCGTTGCTCGTCCACTTCCGGATCGACCGGCTCGGCGATCAGCGCGAAGGCCATCTGCCGGCTGCCCCAGGCGCGGGCGGCGAACTGGTGCAGGCCCAGGTTCAGTCGTTCGGAAGCGCTGCCGGGAGCTTTCAGCAGCGTGCCGAGGATATCGACCTCGCGCTGGCTGGCGCGGGCGAAAACCTCGGCAGCCAGCTCGCCCTTGCCGCTGAAGTGCCGATAGAGGCTGCCGGTGGCGATGCCGGCAGCGTCCGCCAGGCTCTGCATGGTCAGGGCGGAAAAACCGCCGTCGGCCACCCGCGCCAGCGCCAGTTCGAGGATGCGCTCGCGCAGTTCGCCGTCCTTTTGCAGCCGTGCTGGGGAGTGTCGGTAGGCCATGATCTGAATCCGGATTCACTGCATGGAATTCAGTGAATCACGGTTCAGACCTTTGCTGAAAGGGACATTCCCGCCACGGGCGGGGCGATTCTGGCCAAACCGTCACCGCCCGTGCGCATCCTTACCAGAGCGGCATCTGGTAGCTGACGATCACCCGCGTTTCGTCGATGTCATTGCCAAAGTCGCTGCGGAAGGCGCCGTTGCGCACCTTGAAGCCAAGGTTCTTCAGCGGGCCGTTCTGCACCACGTAGCCGATATCGGTGTCGCGCTCCCACTCCTTGCCGCGCCCCTGGCCGTTCAGCAGGTCGATGTGGTCGCCCTGCAGGTAGCGGGTCATGAAGGTCAGGCCGGGCAGGCCGAGGCCGGCGAAATCGTAGTCGTAGCGCGCCTGCCAGGAGCGTTCGTCCTTGTTGGCGAAGTCGCCGATCTGCACGAAGTTGGTCAGATACGGGTCGGTGCCGCTGAGGTAGGCGAAACCGGTGTCGCCGGACATGCGCTGGTAGCCGACGCCGAAGCCGCTGCCGCCGATGCGGTAGGTGAACAGCGCGTTGAGCGCGCGGTTGTCGACGTTGCTGCCGCCGTCATCGGTGGAGCGCGCCCAGCGGATATCCGACTTGAGCGACTGGCCCTCGGCGATCGGCAGGGTGTGCACCACGCTCAGGTAGTGCTGGCGGTAGAAGTTTTCCAGGCCGCCGTAGTGGTAGCTGGTGCTGAGGTTGTCGGTCCAGCGGTAGGTGCCGCCGGCGAGGTTGAAGCGGTCGCTGCTGGTGTGGCTGCCAAGCACGATGTTGCGCTTGTTGCCACGGGTCATCGACAGGTCTTCGTCGTTGGTCGAGTCGCGCTGCTTGACCTGGCGCAGTTGGCCGAGCTGCGCGCTGAGGCCGTCGATCTCGTTGACCTCGGCGAGGCCACCCTGGAAGGTCTGCGGGGCCAGGCGGGTGTCGTTGTACTGCACCACCGGCAACTTGGGCAGCAGGGTGCCGACCTTCAGGGTGCTCTTCGAGGCGCGCAATTTGGCGGTCACGCCGAGGGAGCTGTAGTCATCGGCGGCGCGCTTGTCGCTGGCCGAGTACGGCAGCAGGCCGGAGCCGCTGCGATCAGGGCTGGAGTCCAGTTTGATCCCCAGCAAACCGAGGGCATCGACGCCCACGCCCAGCGTGCCTTCGGTGTAGCCCGACTCGAAGCGCAGCAGGAAACCCTGCGCCCACTCCTCGGATTTCGACTGCGCGGCACCGCTCTGGCGGTAGTCGCGGTTGAAGTAGAAATTGCGCAGCTCCAGGTTCGCCTTGCTGTCCGCGATGAAGTCCGCATGGGCGAACAGGGGCAGGCAGGCGATGCTCGAAACGAGCGCCCGTACGGGAAGACTTTTCATTGTTGTTGTCTCTTCGTCAGGTGAGGTGAAGGCGGCGCCGCTCCTGAAGGCGCCGCGCTCGGGATCAATCGGAGAGCAGGCCCTCCAGTCGCTGGCGGATCAGCTGGCGCGCCTGCTCGACGATGTCGCGCAGCAGTTCCTCGCAGCTGGGTTCGTCATCGATCAGGCCCTGGACCATGCCCGCCGACCAGATTCCCAGGTCGGTGTCGCCCTGCTCGTAGACGGTGCGCCCGCGCAGGCCGCTGACCAGCGTGGCGATGTCGGCGTAGGTGGCGTTGCCGCGCGCCTCGATGGCCAGCACTTCCTGGCTGATGGCGTTGCGCGCGACCCGCGCACTGTTGCGCAACGAACGCATGATCACGTCCGTGGAGCGCTCGTCCGCCGCGCGGATGGCGGCCTTGACCTGCGGATGGATCGGGCACTCGCGGGTGCTGAGGAAGCGCGTGCCCATGTTGATCGCATCGGCCCCCAGCGCCAGCGCCGCGACCAATCCGCGCCCGTCGGCGAAACCACCGGAAGCGATGATCGGCACGCTCAGCCGATTGGCCGCCGCGGGCAGCAGGACCAAGCCGGGAATGTCGTCCTCGCCCGGATGGCCGGCGCACTCGAAGCCGTCGATGGACACCGCGTCCACGCCCAGTTGCTCGGCCTTGAGCGCATGGCGCACGGCGGTGCATTTGTGGATGACCTTGATCCCGTGCTGGCGGAACTCGGCGATGTGCTCGCCGGGATTGTTGCCGGCGGTTTCGACCACGCCGATGCCGCCCTCGATGATCGCCGCGCGGTACTCCGCGTAGGGGATCGGCTTCTGCGTCGGTAGCAGCGTGAGGTTGACGCCGAAGGGCTTGTCGGTGAGCTCGCGGCAACGCGCGATCTCATCGGCCAGCGCCTGCGGGGTCGGCTGGGTCAGCGCCGAGAGCGTCGCCAGCCCGCCTGCGTTGGCCACCGCCGCGGCCATCTCGGCGCGGCCCACCCACTGCATACCGCCCTGCATGATCGGGTGTTCGACGCCGAAGGTTTCGGTGAATCGGGTCTTGAACATGCGCCTGTCCTCCGGCGGTTCAGATCGGGTCCCAGGAGAACACGTCCGGGCTGCGCGCCAGGTCCATGAAGCTGCTGCGCAGCGCGGGCATGCCGTGCTCGGCGATGCTCTGCGGGGTCCAGCCGTTGTCGCTGTGCACGCTGCGCAACGGGCGGCTCTGGCTCATCAGGAAGATCTCGTGGTTGCGCGCGGCGAACACCTGGCCGTTGACCGCACTGGCGGCGTCGGAGGCGAGGTACACGGCCAGCGGCGCGTTCTTGTCCGGGGTCATGCGCTGCAGGTTTTCCACCCGTGCCTTCTGCTCCGGCGTCTCGGCCGGGATCGAGTCGGTCATGCGGCTCCAGGCGAAGGGTGCGATGCAGTTGGAGCGCACGTTGTAGCGCTGCATGTCGAGGGCGATGGACTTGCTCAGGGCGACGATGCCCAGCTTGGCCGCCGAGTAGTTGGCCTGGCCGAAGTTGCCGATCAGCCCCGAGGTGCTGGTCATGTGCACGAAGGCGCCGCTGTTCTGCGCGCGGAAGTGCTCGGCGGCGGCGCGGCTGACGAAGAAGCTGCCGTTGAGGTGCACGTTGATCACCGACAGCCAGTCCTCGGCGCTCATCTTGTGGAAGATGGTGTCGCGCAGGATGCCGGCATTGTTCACCACGATATCGACGCGGCCGAAGGCGTCGATGGCGCTGGAGACGATGCGCCGCGCGCTGTCCCAGTCCGACACGCTGTCGGTGTTGATGGCGCCGTCGCCGCCGCGCTGGCGGATCAGCCCGAGGGTTTCCTCGGCCGGGGTTGCCGAGCCGCCCTCGCCCTGCAGGGACACGCCGATATCGTTGATCAGCACCCGCGCGCCGCTGTCGGCCAGGGCCAGGGCGATCTCGCGGCCGATGCCGCCACCGGCGCCGGTGACGATCGCTACCTTGCCTTCGTTGAGTCGTTGGGTCATCGCTAATTCCTTACTGTTCGTTCAATCAGGGAGTTCGTTGCGCGCAGATCAGCTCGGCAGGCCGAGCACGGCCTTGGCCAGGATGTTGCGCTGGATCTCGTTGGTGCCGCCGTAGATGGTGGTCGGCCGCGACTGGATGAAGATGCCCGCCGGGTGCAGCTCGGGATCGTCGGCGAAGGGGTTCTGCAGCGCCGAATCCGCCCCGGCGATCTCCAGCCCCAGCTCGCTGATGCGCTGGTACAGCTCGGACTGGTGGATCTTCAGCAGGGAAACGTCCGGGCCCAGTTCCTCGCCGCGCCGCAGGCGTTCGGCGAAGCGTTCGTAGAGCGCCTTGTGGCAGTCCAGATCCATGCTCAGCGCGGCGAAGCGCTGGGCGAACACCGGGTCGTCCCACAGGCCCTGGTGACGGGCCAGGCGCACCAGGCGTTCGAGGGCGAAGGTGGCCTGCTTGGGCGAGCCGAGGAAGATGCGCTCGAAGCCGAGCAGCGCCTTGGCCATGCCCCAGCCGTGATTCACCGCGCCGACGAGGTTCTCCTGCGGCACGCGCACATCGTTGAAGAACACCTCGCAGAACTCGCCCTGCAGTTCCAGGTTGAGGATCGGCCGCACCTCGACGCCGGGACTGTCCATCGGCACCAGCAGGAAGCTGATGCCCTGCTGGGCCTTGGCGCTGCGCTCGGTGCGCGCCAGCACGAAGATCCAGTTGGCCTCGGTGCCCATGGTGGTCCAGGTCTTCTGGCCGTTGATCACCCATTCGCCGTCCTGCAGCACCGCCTCGGTGCGCAGGCTGGCGAGGTCGGAGCCGGCGTTGGGTTCGCTGTAGCCCTGGCACCAGATGTCCTCGCCGCTCAGGATGCGCGGCAGGAAGCGCTCGCGCTGGGCGTCGGTGCCGTAGCGGATCAGCAGCGGGCCGAGCATGGTGATGCCGCTGTCGGGCAGGCGCGCGCAGCCGTAGTTCTCCATCTCTTCGATCATGATCAGCTGCTTGCCGGCGGCGAGGCCCATGCCGCCGAACTGCACCGGCCAGCCGGGGCACAGCCAACCCTGCTGCGACAGTGCCTGGTACCACTCCCAGGTGTCGTCGCGGCCCAGGCGGTGGGCCGGGTTGCGGATACGCTGCGGGTAGTTGGCGGCGACCCAGTCGCGCACCAGCCGGCGGAACTCGCCATCATCGAGGGCGTTGTAATCGGTCATTTCAATGTCCTCGGCTCACTGGCCTTTGAAAGAGGGCGAACGTTTATCGAGGAAGGCCGCCTTGCCTTCGGCATGGTCGGCGCTGAGGAACAGCTGGCTCTGGAAATCGCCTTCGCGTTCGAGCAGCAGCTCCAGGCCGTCGGCCAGCAGGGCCTTGGTCAAGGCCAGCGACAGCGGCGCCTGTTGCTCCACTTTCGCGGCCAGCGCGAGGGCCGCGTCCAGCGCAGCACCCGGTGCGCAGAGCTGGTCCACCAGGCCGATGCGCAGCGCTTCCTCGGCCTCGATGACCTGGCCGAACATCAGCACCTGCCGCGCGCGGCCGATGCCGATGCGCGCCGGCAGGGTGTGCAGTTGGCCGAGATCGGCGATCAATCCGACTTTGCCGAAACCGGCGGCGAAGCGCGCCGTGCCGCCGCACACCAGGCTGTCGCAGGCCAGCGCCACCGACAGCCCAGCGCCCACCGCCCAGCCCTCGATGGCGGCGATGATCGGCTTGCCCATGCGCAGCATCTGGCGGATCAGGTCAGCGTTCTTCTGCATGCGCACGCGGCCGGTATTCAGGTCGGTGACATTCATGTCGCTGAGGTCGCCGCCGGCGCTGAACACTTCCGCCGAACCGGTGAGCACCACGCTGCGCACGTTGGGGTCGGCGTCCGCTTCACGCAGCGCATCGAGCAGCGTCATGCGCAGTGCGAATGGCAACGCATTGCGCCGCGCCGGATTGTTGAAGCGCAGCAGACGCACCGAGCCGTGGGTTTCCTGCAGCAGCATCTCGCTCATCACGCCACCTCCGCATGCAGCAGGGCGATGTAGCGCGCCCGGTGGAAGGCCAGCGAGCCCTGACTGTTGAGCAGCACCATGGCGCGGCGCAGGAACAGGCCGATGTCGGCCTCGTCGGTGTAGCCGATGCCGCCGTGCAGCTGGATCGCCTGGCGGGTCACCAGCATGGCCGCTTCGGCGGCGCGCACCTTGGCGGTGGACACCAGGCGCTGCACCTGTGCGACCGGCGCGCCTTCGTCCAGCGCGGTGGCCGCTTCGCCGACGATGGCGCGGGCCAGTTCGATCTGCAGTTTCAGGTCGACCATGCGGTGCTGCAGCGACTGGAAGCTGCCGATCTCGCGGCCGAACTGGCGGCGCACGCCGAGGTAGTCGCGGGTCTGTTCGAAGGCCGCATCCATCAGGCCGACCAGGTAGGCGGCGCAGGCCAGTGCCGACTCGTCGAGGGCAGCAGGCGCGGCGTCGACGAATTGCGCGGGCGTGCCATCGAAGCGCAGGCGCGCCAGGTGGCCGCCGTCCTGGGTCGGTTCCTGGTGAACGCTCAGGCCCTCGGCATTGCGCTGCACCAGGGCGAGGCCGGTGTTGCAGGCAACCAGCCAGGCATCGGCGGCAGCCCCCAGGGCAACGTGGGCGATCTCGCCGCGCAACTGACCGTCGCAAAGCACCGGCAGCGCAGCGCCGGCTTCGTAGCCGATGCCAGCGGGCAGGATCAGTCGCTCGCCGGCCAGCAGCGCGTCGCGCTCGGCGGCGGGCAGCAAGGGAGCGACCAGGCTCGCCTCGATCAGCGGTTCGGGCAGCAGGCCGCGCCCGAGCTCTTCCAGCAGCGCGGTGTACTCGCCCATCCCCAGCCCGCTGCCGCCCAGTTCTTCGGCAAGGCGCAGGCCCGGCCAGCCCATGGCGCAGACCTCGGCCCAGGCGTCGCGGTCGATAGCAGACTGCTGGAAGCGCAGGCGGCGCACCCGGCTCAAATCGCCGCCACGCGGCACCAGGGAGGCGGCGCTGTCACGGATCATCCGCAGGCGCTCTTCGCGCTCCTCGGCCATCGCGGTGTTGTCGGTCATTTCGTCATTCCCGTGTCGGTTGAACAGTGCCGGCCGCGGCGGGCCGGTACTTGAAACTGCCGGTGGCGCTGGCAACCAGCTCGCCGGCCTCATCGAAGATTTCCGCCACGCAGAAGCACAGCGTGCGGGTCCGCCGCAGCACCCGGCCGACAGCGTTGATCTCGCCGCTGGTGCTGCCCATGAAGTGGGTGGCCATGTCGATGGTGACCATCGAACAACCCGGCATCTGCGCGCGAATGGCCCCGGCCATGGCGGCATCGAGCACACTCATCAGCACGCCGCCGTGGAAGCTGCCGATGTAGTTCATCAGCTCCGGGCGGTGGCGCAGGCGCGCCCGCACCACGTCGCCATCGATCCAGCGCTCCAGGCCGAGGAACTCCTGGAAGGTGAAGCGGCCGCTGGGGAACGTCTCCAGCCCACTCTCAGCAGGTGCAGCGGCGGGGCTGGCAGTGAGATCGGTCATCGAACGCTTTCCTCCGTGGCAGGCTGGCTCGTCGGGCGAGCCACGCCCTGTACCGCCGGACGCGCAGGCGCTGCGGGTGCGGCATCGGCTTGCGGGCTGCGCGCCTCGCGGTTCGGGTCATACAGGCGGTTGGGGATCATCAGCGCCGGAACCAGGCCGGTGATGACGTAGGTGATGCCCATCACCAGGAAGCCCGCGCCGATGGACACGTGCGAAGCCAGCAGGCCGATGGCCGCCGGGGCCACCGCCGCGCCGATGCGGCCGAGGTTGTAGGCGGTGCCCACGGCGGCGCCGCGTACCTGGGTGGAGAAGCTCTCGGTCATGTAGGTGGCCAGCACGCCCACCGGCACGCCGTAGATGAAGCCGAACAGTGCGAGGATCCAGACAATGTTGTCCGGCGTGTGCCAGAACACGATCACCGGCATGAAGATGGCGGTGCCGATGGCGCCGGCGGCGAAGGTGGCGCGGCGGCCGAAGCGGTCCGAGGCGATGCCGGCGAGCACCTTGCCGAGGATCATCGCGGTGTAGGTGCCGACCATGTAGCCGGTCATGGACTTGAAGTTCATGCCCAGCTCGCTTTCCAGGTACGAAGGCATCCAGTTGTTGGTGCCGTAGTAGCCGAACAGCAGGAAGCACGAGGTGATGCTCCAGAGCAGGAACATGCGCCGCGTCGATGGATCGCCCAACAACTGGCGCATGCCGCCGCTGGGCGCGCTCTGCTGGCGGTTGCCGGCGGCCTGCTGCACCCGTTGCGCACGGGTCGCCAGCCAGGACGGCGACTCCGGCACCCAGGGCCGCAGCGCCAGGCAGATCAGCGCCGCGCCGATGGCGGTGAAGAACAGCGCGCGCCAGCCGTAGTCCGGGATGATCTGCCCGGCGAGGATGGTCGCCACCAGGTAACCCACGGTCCAGCCGGCCTGCATGGTCGCCAGGATGGTGGTGCGGTACCTGGCGGTGACGAACTCGGACATCAGGATGTTGCAGGCCACGAACAGCGAGCCCAGGCCCAGCGAGGAGACGAAGCGGATCAGCGCGAAGGCCCAGAAGTTGTGAGCCATGCCCAGCAACGCGGTACCCACGGAGAACACCAGGATGGTCCAGGTCACCACGCGCACCCGGCCGAAGCGGTCGCACGCCCAGCCACCGTAGATGCCGCCGATGGCCATGCCGGCCAGGGTGATGCTGCCCAGCGAGCCAGCCTCGAAGTTGGACAGGCCGAACTCGGCCTTGAGGCTGTTCAGGCTGTAGGCGAGGAACATCAGGTCAGCGCCGTCGGCGAGCAGACCCAGGAAGCAGAAGAAGAAGGCAATCACCAGGGTCCGCCGGGGTATCGCGGCGTTCTGGGCCAAGCTGTCGGATGCGTTCATTGTTGTTGTTCTCGCAGGTTGGTTAAGGTCGTCGTCGCGCTAGGCCCGCCCGGCTGGTTCTCCAATGTCCGGGGTCAGGCTCACGCGGCCGTTGTCCAGCACCACCACGTCGCGCTCGACGACGCGGGTGCGGAAGGAGCCGTCATTCCAGATTTCGGTACGCAGGGTTTCGCCGGGGAACACCGGTGCCGAGAAGCGCACCTGCAGGTGGGCGAAGCGCTCCGCGCGGTAGTCGGCAATGCCGCGCAGCAGTGCATGGAAGGCCACGCCGAGGGTGCACAGGCCGTGCAGGATCGGCCGCGGGAATCCACCGCGCGCGGCTGCCGCCGGACTGGCGTGGATCGGGTTGTCGTCGCCGTTCAGGCGGTAGTGCAGCGCCTGTTCGGGGCGCGTCGGCAAGTCGATGACCAGATCCGGCGCCTGCTCGGGCAGACGGTGCGGCTGACTCAGCGACTGGCTGCCGCCGCCGAAGCCGCCGTCACCGCGCAGGAAGGTGGTGCCACGGGCAATCGCCAGCACCTCGCCGCTCAGCGCGTCGCTGACGACCTTCTCGCTGTAGAGCAGCGCGCCTTTGCCGGCACCCTTGTCGACCAGGCCGGTGACGCGGGTGCGGCCGATCACTTCGCCTTCCACCGGCAGCGGCCTACGCCACTCGATACTCTGCTCGCCGTGGACCAGGCGCAAGGCATCGACACCGGTGTCCGGGTTGCCCAGCCAGAAACCGGGATGGCCGAGCACCACGGCCATGCAGGGCAGCGCCTGGAGGTCGCGGTTGGCGTCGACGAAGGTCAACTGGTGCTCGTCCATCGGGTCCGCCCCGAGGCCCACCGACAGCGCATAGAAGGCGCTGTCGCGGCGACTGAAGCGCTGGCGTACTTCGGGAATCGGGTAGTTCAGCAGGTGCTCAGGATTCAGCGCCACGGGTCACCTCCTCCACTTCCAGCACCGCGTCGGCGGCCCAGGCGCCCTGCCCCTCGGGCATGGCGAAGACCGGGTTGAGGTCGACCGAACGCAGGCGCGGACCGGCCTCGGCGGCGAACTGGGAGAGCTGCGCGAGCACCCGCGACAGCGCCTTGATGTCGGTCACCGGGCGACCACGGGCACCCAGCAGCAGCGGTGCGCCCTTGATGCTGCGGATCATCTGTTCGGCTTCGTCGACGCCGAACGGGCAGCGGCGGAACACCACGTCCTTGAGCACTTCGACGAAGATGCCGCCGAGGCCGAACACTGCCACCGGTCCGAACTGCGGGTCGCGCTGGATGCCCATGAAACATTCCACACCGCCCTGCAGCTGACGGGCCACCAGCACGCCGTCGATACGAGCGCTGGGTGCATGTTCGGCAGCGCGTTGCAGCAACAGGTCGTAGCCCTCGCGCACGGCCTGGGTGCTGCCCACGTCGAGCAGCACACCACCGATTTCCGATTTATGCAGGATGTCCGCCGAGGCGATTTTCAGCACCACCGGGAAGCCGATCTGCTCGGCGAACGCGGCGGCATCCTCTGCGCTCTTCAGCACGCGCTCCGGCGCCGATTCGATACCGGCACGCGCCAGCAGTTGTTTGGCTTCGGCCTCGCCGGGCGTGCTGGCCGGCAACTCGACGCCACCGACCACGGGAATCCTGCGCAGCGGCCGGGCGAAGGCTTCGCCCAGCTGGCCCATGGCCTGGATGGCGCGCACCGCGCGGGTCGGGTCCTCGAACAGGGCGAAGCCGGCCTTCTGGTACGGCGCCAGTTCCTCGCCCTCGCCCATCACCGAGACCACGAACAGACGGTCCGGGTGATCGACCTTGATCCGCGCGAACTGCTCGGCCAGGCGCGGGCCGATGGACGCGGCGGTACCAGCCTGGGTGAAGAAGGCGATCAGCGAACGGTAGCCACCGTCCACCACCATGGATTCGGTGAAGTCGTGCACCAGGCTCAGGTCGTTGAGCGCCTGGGCGGTGCAGTCCACCGGGTTGAGCGGCGAAGCATAGGACAGGCGCTGCTTCAGGCGCGCCTGGGCCGCTTCGGGCATCGGCGGCATGGGCAGGCCGAAGTCCTCGGCGGCGTCGCTGACGATAATGCCGGCGCCGCCGCTGACGGTGATCATCCCCAGGCTGTTGTTCACCGGGTAGATGCGCTGGGTGGCGAGGTAGGCGATGTCCACCAGCTCCTCGGTGGTGCGCGCGCGGACCACGGCGTAGTCGGCCAGCACCGCGTCGAGCACCTTGTCGTCGCCGGCCAGGGAAGCGGTGTGCGACATGGCCGCGCGGCCGCCCAGTTCGCTGCGCCCGACCTTGTGCAGGATCACTGGCTTGCCGGCGCGATGGGCTGCTTCGAGGGCGGCGAGGAAGCTGTCGACGTTGCGAATGGATTCGGCGTAGGCCATCACCACGTCGATCTCCGGCGATTCCACCAGCCAGCCGATGGCATCACCCAGGGTGACGTCGGCCTCGTTGCCGGTGGCGACGCAGATCGGCGTGCCCAGGCCGCGCTGCCGCGACAGGCCGAGCAGGTGCGCGCCGTAGGCGCCAGACTGGGTGGCGATGCCGACCCGCCCGGCCAGCGGAATGCCGCGCTCCAGGCTGGTGGAGAAGAACGCGTAGTAACCCAGGTTGGCATTGAACACGCCCAGCGCGTTCGGCCCCAGCAGGCGCATATTCGCCGCGCGGGCGGCTTCGACGATGGCGTCCTGCATGGCCACGCCCTCCTCGCCGACTTCGCTGAAGCCGGAGGAGAACACGATGGCGCTGCGTGCGCCCTTGCGGCCCAGCGCCTGGACGGTCTCCAGCACCTGCGGCGCCGGCACCGCGATGATCGCCACGTCCGGCGCCTCGGGCAGCGCATCGACGCTGGCGTAGGCCGGCAGGCCCTGGATCTCGGTGCGGTTGGGGTTCACCGGCAGGATGCGACCGCTGAAGCCGTTGCGCAGCATGTAGGCGATGGGGCGACCGCCGATGCGGTGCGGGTCGCTGGAAGCGCCGACCACGGCGACCGAGCGCGGCTGCACCAGGGGGGTGAGACTGGAGAAACCGGTGTGTTGCAAGTGACTCACTGACATGACGTTCCACCTGAACAAGTAGCGGGTGCCGGGCGCTTGTGTGCCGGCGCGAGGGCGAACACGTCCACGGCAGGCTGCAGGCAGCAGCCACCGGGAGCGTCGGCCCTGGTTTTCAGAGCACGGGATTTCAGAGCACCGCTTGGGTGCCGAGCAGTGCCGTAACCTGGCTGGACAAGGTGCCGCCATTGCCGTGCAGCAGCGCCACGTCAGCCTTCTTCAACTGGCGTTCACCGGCCTGGCGGCGCAGCTGGGTGACCGCTTCGATGATCAGGAACATGCCGTACATACCCGGATGCACACAGGACAGCCCGCCGCCGTTGGTGTTCACCGCCAGCTCGCCGCCGGGGGCGATGCGCCCGCCCTGGACGAAGCGGCCGCCCTCGCCCTTCGGGCAGAAGCCAAGGTCTTCGAGGAACAGGAGGGTGTTGATGGTGAAAGCGTCGTAGACCATCACCAGGTCGATGTCCGAGTGCTTCACCCCGGCCATCCGCATGGCGCGCGGGCCGCTCTCGGAAGCGGCGGTAACGGTGAGGTCGGGCATGGCGACGATGGAGCGGTGCCACTGCGCACCCGCGGCGCCGAGGAAATAGATCGGTGCTTTGGGCAGGTCGCGCGCGCGGTCGGCGCGCACCATCACGCAGGCGCCGCCGCCATCGGTGACCAGGCAGCAATCGGCTTTGCTCAGCGGGTCGCTGACCATCCGTGCGGCAAGCACGTCATCGATGCTCAGCGGGCCACGGGCAAAGGCTTCGGGGTTGAGGTTGGCCCAAGCGCGCGCCGCCACGGCCACTTCGGCCAGGTGCTCGCGGGTGGTGCCGTATTGATGCATGTGGCGGCTGGCGGCCAGGGCGTAGGCGGTGATCGGGTGACGCGGCTGGTAGGGCGTCTCGTGCCACTGCGGCTCGCTCATCGACACCAGCTTGCCGCCGGCGGTGCGCTGGTTGGAGCCATAGCAGATCAGCGCCGCGTCACACAGGCCGGCCTCCAGGGCCAGGGTCGCCTGCAGCAGGTGCAGCTCGAAGCTGGAGCCGCCGACGTTGGTGCCGTCGACGAATTTCGGCTTGATGCCCAGGTATTCGCAGACCGAGAGAGTCGGGAAGGCGTGGGAGCTGGTGGCCGAGAACACCGCGTCGATGTCCGAGAGCGCAAGCCCGGCATCGGCGATGGCCTTCAGCGAGGCCTGGCCGAGCAATTCCATGGCGCTGTAGCCGTGGGCCTCACCGATACCGGCGCTGCCGATGCCGACGATGGCGGTCTTGCCGCGCAGGACCTGGCTCATGACTGTGCCTCCGTCAGGGGCTCGAAGACGACGGCGGGGCCGCTGTCCTGCTGGGCGATGCGCGCCTTGAGGCGGGTGCCGATGGGCAGGCTGAGGTGACCTTCGATACGGGACATCATGCGCACGCCTTCATCGAGGTCGACCAGGGCGACGTTGTAGTCACCGCTGCGGGCACGGTTGACGGTCAGGGCATAAAGAGTGCCCAGGCCACTGGCGGGAACCCATTCCAGGTCCGTTTCGCCGCTGCCGGGCACCTGGGTGCGCGGGTAGAACACGTGCCGGCCGGTGGAGGCGCTGCGCTGCAACATGAAGCGCCCCTGGGCGAGGAAGGCGAGGTACTGCGCCTCTGGCCCTGGCATGTTGCGGTCGGGGAAATCCACCATTGAGGTTTCTCCTTTGTTCTTGTTCTGCCTTTGTTCTTGTTCTGCCTTTGTTCTTGTTCTGACTTTGCTGCAAAGTGCGTTACCGCCCACGCCAAACCAGCTTCAGGGAAGCCGTTGCAGGCGTCGTAGGGTCAGAATACATTCACAATACTGAATGTCAATCAGAATACAGAATATGCCAACTAAAAAAAATACCGAAGAAGCCAACAACAAACGCACCGGCAGCGCCAAGGATGTCGGCGCCGTGGTGAACGCCATCCAGATCCTCCGCCACCTGGCCAACGCCGAAGGCCCCGAGGGCGCGACCGCCATTGCCCGCGCCACCGGCATCAGCCCGAGCACCACCTTCAACATCCTGCGCACGCTGAGCAACGAACAGCTGACCTCGTTCGACAACGAAACCAAGACCTACCGCCTGGGCCTGGGCCTGTCGGAGCTGGCAGTGAGCTTCATCGGCCGCAGCTACGCCGACCTGATCCAGCCGGAACTGGAGCGCCTGAGCACCAGCCACCACATCCTGATCACCCTGTGGCAGGTCACCGACGACGCACACATCCGCGTGATCGCGGTATCCGCGCCGGCCGTGGCGCACGTCAACGTCGCCATCGGCTCGCGCCTGCCGGAACTGGTGGGCGCCGCCGGGCGCTGCATCGCCGGGCTGCGCAACCTTCCCGAGGATGAACTGCGCCGCCGCCTGACCCGCGTGCGCTGGGAGAGCCCGCCAAGTTTCGAAGAGTACCGCAGCGATGCCGCCGCCACCCTGGAGCGCGGCTGGGCCATCGATCAGGACCACCTGTACCGCGGCGTCAGCATGGCCGCCAGTGCGATCATCGACCACGATCGCCAGCCGCGCTTCATCATTTCCGGCATCGGCATCAGCGCCCAGCACAACCGCGAGAAGCTCGAGCATATCGGCGCCAGCCTGCACGAAACGGCTCGTTTCATCAGCCGCTCGCTGTTCCCGCAGAGCACCACCGCCCCGCATGAATGACAGACACTTCATTCACCATAAGAAATGACATTCATACTAAAGGATGGTTTCAACCGAAGTATCGGAAAGGATGCGATACCGGGCAGCACAGCCCCACTCGTCGCCGCCCAGGCCAGCCTGTTCTCGATGCGACTGATGGCAGCGATATTCGCAGGCCGGGGCCCACAGCCGCGAATATCGCCGGTATCATGGCAAGTCTTGATGGAGTCCTGACGGCGACCATCCCGCGGAGAACGCCGTTCCCGCCGCGCCCCGAATCCTCGACGATTCAGGCAGCGCCCGCCGCCAGAGCCCGCCAAACCCTCTGCCCGGATGCTCGCCGACCTTGCATGGCTCGCGGCAGCCGCAGGTAATCCCATTGAATTGAGGCAACCATGGAACAGAAAGACATCGATTGGGGCACGCTCGGATTCGATTACATCAAGACCGATTTCCGCTACATCTCCCATTGGCGCGATGGTCTGTGGGACGACGGCAAGCTGACCGAGGACAACACCCTGCACATCAGCGAGGGCTCCACGGCGCTGCACTACGGCCAGCAATGCTTCGAAGGCCTGAAGGCCTATCGCTGCAAGGACGGCTCGATCAACCTGTTCCGCCCCGACCAGAACGCCGCGCGCATGGCCCGCAGCTGTGCCCGCGTACTGATGCCGCAGGTATCCGAGGAGCAGTTCATCGACGCCTGCAAGCAGGTGGTCCGCGCCAACGAGCGCTTCATTCCGCCCTACGGTTCCGGCGGCGCCCTGTACCTGCGTCCGTTCGTGATCGGCGTGGGCGAAAACATCGGCGTGCGCCCGGCTCCGGAGTTCATCTTCTCGGTGTTCTGCATCCCGGTCGGCGCCTATTTCAAGGGTGGCATGAAGCCCCATGACTTCGTGATTTCCACCTACGACCGCGCCGCGCCCCACGGCACCGGCGCCGCCAAGGTCGGCGGCAACTACGCCGCCAGCCTGCTGCCGGGCGCCCAGGCCAAGAAGGAAGGCTTCGCCGACTGCATCTACCTCGACCCGGCCACCCACAGCCGCATCGAGGAAGTGGGCTCGGCCAACTTCTTCGCCATCACCCAGGACGACGAGTTCGTCACCCCGCGCTCCAGCTCGGTGCTGCCGGGCATCACCCGCCTGTCGCTGATGCAACTGGCCGAACAGCGCCTGGGCCTGAAGGTGATCGAGGGCGACGTGGAGATCAACGACCTGGCGCGCTTCAAGGAAGCCGGCGCCTGCGGTACCGCTGCGGTGATCACGCCGATCGGCGGCATCCAGTACCAGGACAAGCTGCACGTGTTCTACAGCCGCGAAGACGTAGGCCCGGTGACCCGTCGCCTCTATGAAGAGCTGACCGGCATCCAGACCGGCGACGTGGAAGGCCCGGAAGGCTGGGTCGTCAAGGTCTGAGCCTGACCGCCAGCCAAAGGCAAAGCGCCGCGGAACCGAAAGGTATCGCGGCGTTTTTCTTTATCCGGCAGAGGGGCATCCGATCACGCAGGAGCGGACTCCGTCCGCGATGGCTTCCGGCGCGGGGCGAGCCTATCGCGGACGGAGTCCACTCTTACACAAAGCCAGGCCTCAAGCGTGGCTGGGCAGCGCCGGCTGGCATAGCAGCCAGTCATGCAGCAGCGTCTGCAGTTCCTCGAACTTCACCGGCTTGGCCAGGTAGTCGCTCATCCCGGCGGCCAGGCAGCGCTCGCGATCGCCGCTGTGGCTGTGGGCGGTGATCGCCAGCACCGGCAGGTCGCCGCAGCGCGGCAGGCTGCGCAGGGCACGGCAGGTGGCAAAACCATCCATCACCGGCATCTGGCAGTCGAGCAGCACCGCGTCGACGGCCTCGCGGCGCAACAGCTCGATGGCTTCGGCGCCGTTGTCGGCGGTGCGCACGCGATAACCGAGCTTGAGCAACATGCCGCGGATCACCAGTTGGTTGATGGCGTTGTCTTCCACCACCAGCACGGTGCATTGCTCCGGGCCGCGCAATGCCTGACCACCCGCGCGGCGCGGCGGCGGCGCGACGCTCTGCACCGGTTGGCCGACCTGCAGGGTCAGGGCGAAGCAACTGCCCTGCCCCGGCATGGATTCGTGGGACAGTTCGCCGCCCAGCAGCGCGACCAGCTTGCGGCACAGCGCAAGGCCGATGCCCAGGCCGCCATACTCGCGGGTCAGCGAGCCGTCGAGCTGATAGAAACGCTGGTAGAGCGAACCATCCGACGGTGTGGCGAAGCCGACGCCGCTGTCCTTGATCTCCAGGCGCAGCGCCAGTCCTTCGGTACTGGGCGCCCCGCTGACGCGCAGGCTGACGCCGCCGTGGTGGGTGAACTTGATGGCGTTGTCCAACAGATAGCCCAATGCCTGGGTCAGCTTGCCGGCGTCGCCTTCGAGGGTGTCGGGCAGGCTCTCGTCCAGTTGCAGGACGAAGCGCAGGCCCCGTTCCTCGGCACGCGGCGCGTACTGGGCGCGCAGGCCGTCGCACAGGCCGCGCAGGCTGAACGGTTCGCGGCGCGGATAGAGCTTGCCGGCCTGCAGCTCGATCAGCGCAAGGATGTCGTTGACCATGCGCATCATGTCGCGCGCCGAGCCGGTGGCGGTCTTGTGGTACTGCGCCAGCTCGATGTCCATCGGCACCGTCTGCATCAGCTCCAGCGAACCGATTACCCCGCTCATCGGCGTGCGCAGTTCGTGCGTGACGGTGGCGAGGAACTCGTCCTTCAGGCGGTTGCTGCCGGCCAGTTCGAGGTTGAGCTGTTCCAGCTTGCGGCTGGTTTCCTGGAGGATGCGCGTACGCTCTTCCTTCATCGCATTGATACGATCGGCCAGCGCCAGCGACAGCAGCCCCACTTCCAGCGCCGAGCCGATCTGGCTGGCGTACATGGTGAGGAACACGTTGGGCAGGAACCCCAGCACCATCAGGGTGTTGGCGATGCCGCCGAGCAGGAAGGCGCTCCAGGCGAAGATGAAGTAGCGCGCCACGCGCATGCCGCGCAGCCAGGCGAGGATGCCGGCGGTGAAGATCACCACGGTGAAGGCCAGCGCCAGGTAAGTGGCCAGGCGCAGGGCAATGGCGTAGCTGACGGTCAGCGCCAGGGTCATCACCAGCGCGCCGACGCCCATCAGCACCAGCAGCAGACGGTCGATCCACAGGCTGTGCTCGCGGGTGTGCAGGAAGCTGCGGGCGAACTGGCAACCGAACAGGCCCGCCGAGCCGATCAGGAAGGGCGTGGCGGCATTCGCCCACCACGGGCTGTTGGGCCAGAAGTACTCGATGCCGGCGCCGTTGACCGAGATCTGGTAGAGGCCGAACGAGGCGATATAAAGGATGTAGTAGAGGTAGCTGGTGTCGCGGACGCTGAGGAAGATGAACAGGTTGTAGATCAGCATCACCAGCAGCACGCCATAGATGATGCCCAGCACATAGATGCGGCCCGGCTGCTCTTCCAGATAGGCCTTGGGCGACCAGAGGGTCAGCGGCGCCTGGATCGACCCCTGGCTTTCCAGGCGCAGGTACACGCGCAGCGGCTTGCCCGGCTCCAGCTTGAGATCGAACAGGTAGTTGTTCTGGCGGATCGGCCGGCTGTCGAACGGCAGGGTGTCGCCGGTGCGCTGGGCCAGGCGGTAGCCGCCCTTGCCGTCGGGCAGGTAGAGGTCGAGCTTGTCCAGCGGCGGATAACCCAGCTCCAGCAGCCAGTTGGCAGGGTCGTGGGATGCCCGGGGCTGGTAGTCGAGATCCAGGCGCAGCCAGAACACCGATCGCGAGTAGCCGGCGTTGAGCACATCGTGTTCATGCCGGCGGAAGCTGGCGGCCAGCGCCGGAGAGTTGATCTCCGAAATATCGGCGGTGCCACGCACGTCCTCGAAGACATCCATTGCCCGCCCCAGGGGCAATTGCCCGACGTGCTCGTCGAAGCTGACAGCGCTCGCCACTGGCGAGAGAAGGAAAACGATCAGGAAGATCAGCCAGTACCGCATGGTGCCCCGCAGTACCTCCGGACAGTCGCGCCGAGGAGCCCCATCTCCCGTATTGGCGCGCCCGTGGAGGCGTCGTGTTGGAATCGGCGAACTTTAGCACAGGCCTTGTGCCACGTGGCATTCGACCGCCCGCCCAGGGCCTGCCCCGGCGACGCGAATTGGACCGCTCGGTCAGCTCACGGCGGCGGTTTAGTGATAAGCTCCCGCGCCATGAAAACGCCAACCTCCCGTCCCGTAGTGCTCTGCCTGTCCGGCCACGACCCCAGTGGCGGTGCCGGCCTGCAGGCCGATATCGAAGCCCTGATCGCCCAAGGCTGCCACGCGGCGCCGACCGTCACCGCGCTGACCGTTCAGGATACCGTCAACGTTTCCGACTTCCGCGTGCTCGACCGCGAGTGGGTGCTGGCCCAGGCCAACGCCGTGATCGCCGACCTGCCGGTGGCTGCGGTCAAGCTGGGCATGCTCGGCTCGGTGCAGATGGTCGATACGGTCGTCGAGATCATGCAGTCCCTGCCGGGCATCCCGCTGGTCTGCGACCCGGTGCTGCGCGCCGGTGGCGGCGGCTCGCTGGGCAAGGACGACGTCGGCTACGCCATGCGCGAGCGGCTGCTGCCGATCGCCGCCATCGCCACACCGAACCTGCCTGAAGCACGCATCCTCGCCGAACTGCCCGAAGGCACGGCGGACGAATGCGCCGAGAAGCTGCTGCCGTATATCCAGGCCTTGCTGATCACCGGCGGCCACGGCGACGAGTCCGAGGTCCACAACCGCCTCTACACCCGCGACGGCCAGCGCCACACCTTCACCTGCCAGCGCCTGCCGGGCAGCTACCACGGCTCGGGCTGCACCCTGGCGAGCACCCTCGCCGGCCGCCTGGCCCTGGGCGAGGAACTGGTGGGCGCGGTACGCAGCGCCCTGGACTACACCTGGCGCACCTTGCGCGACGCGGAAGCCCCTGGCCACGGCCAGTACGTGCCCCGCCGCCTGCCGCTGGACTACTGCAACTGATCCGATCGAGGCCTTGATGAAACTGCGCGGACTCTACGCCATCACCGACAGCCAGCTGCTCGACGGCGGCCGCCTGCTGCCCTACGTCGAAGCCGCCCTGAAAGGCGGCGCACGCCTGCTGCAGTACCGCGACAAGTCCACCGACGCCTCGCGCCGCCTGCGCGAAGCCGAGGCCCTGCGCGAACTGTGCGCGCGCTACGGCGCCACGCTGTTGATCAACGACGACGCCGAGCTGGCTGCGCGCCTGGGCGTCAGCGTGCACCTGGGCCAGACCGACGGCTCGCTGGCCGCCGCCCGCGCCCTGCTCGGCCGCGACGCGGTGATCGGTGGCACCTGCCACGCCAGCCTGGAGCTGGCCGAACAGGCCATCGCCGAAGGCGCCAGCTACGTCGCCTTCGGTCGCTTCTTCAATTCCCAGACCAAGCCGGGCGCCCCGGCCGCCAGCGTCGAGTTGCTGGAACAGGCCAAGGCCCGCTTCAACGTGCCGCGGGTGGCCATCGGCGGCGTGACCCCGGACAACGCGCCCGAGCTGATCGCCCGTGGTGCCGACATGATCGCCGTGATCCACGCCCTGTTCGCCGCCGACTCCCCGGCCGAGGTCGAACAGCGCGCCCGCGCCTTCAGCCAACTCTTCGAAACCCGCTGAGCGCCACGCGCCCAGCCCTTCACAGCTTCGCGAGGTACACCATGTCCCGTTCCGAAACGCTTTTCGCCAATGCCCAGAAACACATCCCCGGTGGCGTGAACTCGCCGGTGCGCGCGTTCAAGAGCGTCGGCGGCACCCCGCTGTTCTTCAAGCACGCGGAAGGCGCCTACGTGGTGGACGAGGATGACAAGCGCTACGTCGACTACGTCGGCTCCTGGGGCCCGATGATCCTCGGCCACAGCCATCCGGACGTCCTCGACGCCGTGCGCAAGCAGCTCGACCACGGCCTGTCCTACGGCGCGCCGACCGCGCTGGAAGTGGAAATGGCCGACCTGGTCTGCTCCCTGGTGCCGTCGATGGACATGGTGCGCATGGTCAGCTCCGGCACCGAATCCACCATGAGCGCCATCCGCCTGGCCCGTGGCTACACCGGCCGCGACAGCATCATCAAGTTCGAAGGCTGCTACCACGGCCATTCCGACAGCCTGCTGGTGAAAGCCGGCTCCGGCGCCCTGACCTTCGGCGTGCCGAACTCCCCCGGCGTGCCGGCGGCCTTCGCCAAGCACACCCTGACCCTGCCGTTCAACGACATCGCCGCCGTGGAGAAGACCCTGGGCGAAGTCGGCAAGGAAGTGGCGTGCATCATCGTCGAGCCGGTGGCCGGCAACATGAACTGCGTACCGCCGGCACCGGGCTTCCTCGAAGGCCTGCGCAGCCTGTGCGACCAGCACGGCGTGGTGCTGATCTTCGACGAGGTGATGACCGGCTTCCGCGTCGCCCTCGGCGGCGCCCAGGCGTTCTACGGCGTGAAGCCGGACCTATCGACCTTCGGCAAGATCATCGGCGGCGGCATGCCGGTGGGCGCCTTCGGCGGCAAGCGCGAGATCATGGAGCAGATTTCCCCGCTCGGCCCGGTCTACCAGGCCGGCACCCTGTCGGGCAACCCGCTGGCCATGGCTGCCGGCCTGACCACCCTGCGCCTGATCAGCCGCCCCGGCTTCCACGACGAACTGACCGCCTACACCACGAAGATGCTGCAGGGCCTGCAGGAACGCGCCGACGCGGCCGGCATCCCCTTCGTGACCACCCAGGCGGGCGCCGCCATGTTCGGTCTGTACTTCACCGGTGCCGACGACATCGTCACCTTCGAGGACGTGATGGGTAGCGACGTGGAGCGCTTCAAGCGCTTCTTCCACCTGATGCTGGATGGCGGCGTCTATCTTGCTCCCAGCGCATATGAAGCCGGCTTCACCTCCATCGCCCACGGCGAAACCGAGCTGAAGCTGACCCTGGATGCGGCCGAGCGCGCATTTGCCGCACTCAAGTAAGCCCCTTGCGAAGGCGCCCGAATGGGCGCCTTCCGCTCCACCCAGCCTTTATTCCCGCGTTACGCCCTTCCCCACTGTTCTTGCCGCCACAACAGAAAAATCAGAAAAGACGGTAAAGACTTTGTAAGGAAGCGCTCGCTTATTTCATAATGTGAAAGCCGGCGCATTTCGCTGGCCGGGCATTGCCCGCCCCGATTCTGGAGGCCGCTGTTCCCCATGTACCGCACCGGTCGTACCCTGCTACTGGGTTGCCTGTTGCTCGCCTTCCCCCTGTTGACCCAGGCGGGCGGTAACTCACTGCTGATTCCGGCGACCGGCCGCTGCACCCTCAACACCGTGCCCGAGCAGTTGCAACAGGCCCTCGCCAGCTGCCAGCAGGCGGCCAATGGCGGTGATGCGGAAGCACAGTACGAACTGGGTGAGTTTTTCTACACCGGCGAGCGCGCCCCGCGCGACTTCCAGGCCGCGCTGCACTGGTTCGAGAAAGCCTCGCTGCAAGGCCACGCCAATGCGCAACTGCGCCTGGGCACCATGTTCTTCCGTGGCGAAGGCGTGAAAGCCAACAACGTACAGGCCTACATCGTGCTGAAGATGGCCGCCGTGAACGGCGCCGAAGATGCAATGGACAGCGCCGACCTGGTCGCCGAGCAGATGAACAAGGATGAACTGGACATCGCCACCAAGGTGCTCGGGCAGATCTTCCGCAATTACCTGATCGAACTGCAGACCGCCGGCAACTCGCCGTTCTCGCCGCTGCCCTGAATCACGCCTGCTCTTTGTAGGAGCGAGCTTGCTCGCAAACAGACTATTCGGCTGACTTCGATGCTGGGCGGTTCGCGAGCAAGCTCGCTCCTACGAAAATCGTCAGCTGTCCTTGCCGGGCATCGGCATGGGGAACGGCATCACGTTGCCGCTGGGCTTGGCCTCGCTGATCTTCGCGGTGCCCAGGCGCTCCACCTCATCGATGCGGATGATCGAGTGCAACGGCACGAAGCTGCGGATGACGCCGTCGAACTGCGCCTTGAGCTTCTCCTCGCTGGGATCGACCACCACCTGGGTGCGCTCGCCGAAGACGAACTCCTCGATCTCCAGGAAGCCCCACAGGTCACTCTGGTAGATCTGCTTGGCATACATCTCGTACACCTGGCCCTGGTTGAGGAAGACCACCTTGTAGATCGGGTTCTCGCGCTTGCTCATGAACGAAGGATGACAGCCTTGCAAAATGGGCACGCAGCATAGCACAAGCGCGCCCACCCCCACGCACCCACCGGTGGCACACAGCCGCGTCGAGGCATATAATACGCGGTCATTTTTTAACCAGCCCAGAACGATTTCATGGCCAAGAAGCTTTTCATCCAGACCCACGGTTGCCAGATGAACGAGTACGACAGCTCGCGCATGGCGGATCTTCTGGGCGAACACCAGGCTCTTGAAATCACAGAGAAGGCCGAAGAAGCCGACGTGATCCTGCTCAATACCTGCTCGATCCGCGAGAAGGCGCAGGAGAAGGTGTTCTCCGAGCTGGGTGCCTGGCGCACACTCAAGCAGCAGAACCCGAACCTGGTGATCGGCGTCGGCGGTTGCGTGGCCAGCCAGGAAGGCGCGGCCATCCGCGAGCGCGCGCCTTACGTCGACGTGGTATTCGGCCCGCAGACCCTGCACCGGCTGCCGGAAATGATCGACGCCGCCCGCACCACCCGCAAGCCGCAGGTGGACGTGTCCTTCCCGGAAATCGAGAAGTTCGACCGCCTGCCCGAGCCGCGCGTCGACGGTCCCACCGCCTTCGTCTCGGTGATGGAAGGCTGCAGCAAGTACTGCACCTTCTGCGTGGTGCCCTACACCCGCGGCGAGGAAGTCAGCCGCCCATTCGACGACGTGCTCGCCGAGGTGATCCACCTGGCCGAGAACGGCGTGAAGGAAGTGACCCTGCTGGGGCAGAACGTCAACGGCTACCGTGGCCCGACCCATGACGGGCGCATCGCCGACTTCGCCGAGCTGATCCGCGTGGTCGCCGAGGTCGATGGCATCGAGCGCATCCGCTACACCACTTCGCACCCGCTGGAGTTTTCCGACTCGCTGATCGCCGCCCACGCCGAAGTGCCGCAGTTGGTGAAGTTCGTTCACCTGCCGGTGCAGGCCGGATCCGACCGCATCCTCGCGGCGATGAAGCGCAACCACACCGCGCTGGAATACAAGTCGCGCATCCGCAAGCTGAAGGCCGCGGTGCCGGACATCTGCATCAGCTCGGACTTCATCATCGGCTTCCCCGGCGAGACCGACCAGGACTTCGAGCAGACCCTGAAGCTGGTGGAAGACGTCGGCTTCGACTTCTCCTTCTCCTTCATCTACAGCCCGCGCCCCGGTACCCCGGCCGCCGACCTTGCGGACGACACCCCGGACGACGTGAAGAAGCAGCGTCTGCTGACCCTCAACAGCCGCCTCAACCAGCAGGGTTTCGAGATCAGTCGACGGATGGTCGGCACCGTCCAGCGCATTCTCGTCACCGACTACTCCAAGCGCGATCCCGGCCAGCTCCAGGGCCGCACCGAGAACAACCGGGTAGTGAATTTCCGCAGCGACAATCCGCGCCTGATCGGCCAGTTCGTCGACGTGGAGATCTACGAGGCGCTGCCCAACTCCCTGCGCGCCACCCTCGTGGAAACACCTCACTGATCATCGACCGTTGAATCCCCCGATGGCGTCCGAACTTTCGTACTCGGTCGCCTGGAGTTATTCTTCGACCATTCCCCTTTCGCAACATGGCGACTTAGACAGCACCTTGAACGCCCCCCTGGATATCCATCGCTTCATGCTCGAACCCTTCGAGGCCCGTAGCTTCGCCAACCTGTGCGGGCAGTTCGACGAGCACCTGCATCAGATCGAGAAGCGCCTCGACATCGAGATCCGCAACCGTGGCAACCAGTTCGAACTGGTCGGCGAACCGGAACGCACCCAAGCGGCCGAAAACCTTCTGCAGCGCCTCTACCGCGAAGTGCAGAACGGCACCGAACTGACTCCCGACATGGTCCACCTGTTCCTGCAGGAGTCCGGCCTGGAAGACCTCGCCGTCGAGCCCGCCGCCCCCCTGGTAACGCTCAAGACCCGCAAGGCGCACATCCGCCCGCGCGGCGCCAACCAGCAGCGCTATGTGAAGGCGATCCTCGATCACGACATCAACTTCGGCATCGGCCCGGCCGGCACCGGCAAGACCTACCTCGCCGTGGCCTGCGCCGTGGACGCCCTGGAGCGCGAGCAGATTCGCCGCATCCTGCTGGTGCGTCCGGCGGTGGAAGCCGGCGAGAAACTCGGCTTCCTGCCCGGCGACCTGTCGCAGAAGATCGACCCGTACCTGCGCCCGCTGTACGACGCACTGTACGAAATGCTCGGCTTCGAAACCGTGGCCAAGCTGATCGAGCGCCAGGTGATCGAAGTCGCGCCGCTGGCCTACATGCGCGGCCGCACGCTGAACAACAGCTTCATCATCCTCGACGAAAGCCAGAACACCACGATGGAACAGATGAAGATGTTCCTCACCCGGATCGGCTTCGGCTCCACCGCGGTGATCACCGGCGACGTCACCCAGGTCGACCTGCCGCGCGGCACCCGCTCGGGCCTCAAGCACGTGATGGAGGTGCTGCGCGACGTGCCCGGCATCAGCTTCACCCACTTCAAGTCCAAGGACGTGGTGCGCCACCCGCTGGTGCAGCGCATCGTCGATGCCTACGACGCCTACGAAAACCGTCTGACCGGCGTCGAAAGCCAGGGCAACACGAATGCTTGAACTGGACTTGCAGGTCGCCTCCGACGCCCCCGGCCTGCCGAGCGAAGCCGCCTTCCGCCGCTGGTGCGAACTGGCCCTGCGCCAGCGCCAGAACGACTCGGAGCTGACCATCCGCCTGGTGGACGAAGGCGAAGGGCGCGAACTGAACCGCACCTGGCGGCACAAGAACTACGCCACCAACGTACTGTCCTTCCCAGCCGACGTTCCCGACGAGCTGCTGGACATCCCGCTGCTCGGCGACCTGGTGATCTGCGCCCCCGTGGTCACCCGCGAGGCCGCCGAACAGGGCAAGTCCGCCGAGGCCCACTGGGCTCACCTCGTCATCCACGGCTGCCTGCACCTGCTCGGCTACGATCACATCGACGACGCCGAAGCCGAGGAAATGGAAGGCCTGGAACGGGAATTGCTGGCTGAGCTGGGTCACCCGGACCCGTATGCGGCCGATGAAGAATAAACGCCACTGAGCAAGGAAAGATGAGCGAAGACCGATCGAGCAATGGGCACAAGTCGTGGTTGGACAAGATCACCCAGGCTTTTGCCCATGAGCCGAGAAACCGCCAGGAGCTGCTTGAGCTGCTGCGCGAAGCCCACGACAACAAGCTGCTGGACAGCGAAGCGTTGTCCATCGTCGAAGGCGCAATCCAGGTGGCGGACCTCCAGGTCCGCGACATCATGATCCCGCGCTCACAGATGATCTCCATCAAATCGACGCAGAAGCCTGCCGACTTCCTCCCCGCCATCATCGAAGCGGCGCACTCGCGCTACCCGGTGATCGGCGAGAGCCTGGACGACATCATGGGCGTCCTGCTGGCCAAGGACCTGCTGCCGCTGATCCTTCACGACCAGAACCACGCCTTCAACATCAAGGACCTGCTGCGCCCGGCCACCTTCGTGCCCGAGTCCAAGCGCCTGAACGTGCTGTTGCGCGAGTTCCGCGCCAACCGCAACCACATGGCCATCGTCATCGACGAATACGGCGGCGTGGCGGGGCTGGTGACCATCGAGGACGTGCTGGAGCAGATCGTCGGCGACATCGAGGACGAGCACGACGTCGAGGAAGACAGCTACATCAAGCCGCTGCCCAGCGGCGACTTCATCGTCAAGGCGCTGACCCCGGTGGAAGCCTTCAACGACTTCTTCGGCGCGGAGTTCTCCGATGAGGAATTCGACACCGTCGGCGGCGTGGTGATGAGCGCCTTCGGCCACCTGCCCAAGCGCAACGAAACCACCGAACTGGGCGGCTTCCGCTTCCGCGTGCTCAACGCGGACAGCCGCCGGCTGCACCTGCTGCGCCTGACCCCGCTACAGGACTAAAGGTAAGCACCTGTAGGAGCGAGCTTGCTCGCGAACCGCCCCCCTGCGAGGCTTGTTCGCGAGCAAGCTCGCTCCTACAACAAAACCATCCCTTTCCTGCAACATCCCGCCGCAGTCAGCTCATGGCTTTTGGCTTGCATCCCCATAGCCTACCGTTCGTCTCTCCATTACTCTTGCGCATCGCTCAACCGGTACAAGGATTCCCGATGCGCTGGATCACCCGTCCCGGCCTGCCAGGCCATTTGCTGGCCCTGACCGCCGGCGCGCTCACCCCGTTGGCCCTGGCGCCGTTCGGCTACTGGCCGCTGGCGCTGCTGTCCCTCGCCCTGTTCTACCTCGGCCTGCGCGGCGCCACCGCCGGCTCGGCACTGTGGCGCGGCTGGTGGTATGGCTTTGGCGCCTTCATCGCCGGCACCAGCTGGATCTACTTCAGCATCCACGACTTCGGCGGCGCCTCCGGGCCGCTGGCCGCCTTCCTGGTGATCGGCTTCAGCGCCGGCGTGGCCTTCTTCTTCGCCCTGCCCGCCTGGGTCTGGGCACGCTTCTTCCGTCGCAACAACGCACCGGTCAGCGACGCCCTGGCCTTCGCCGCGCTGTGGGTGGCGCTGGAGCTGTTCCGCAGCTGGTTCCTCACCGGCTTCCCCTGGCTCTACGCCGGCTACAGCCAACTGGAGGGCCCGCTGGCGGGCCTCGCGCCCATTGGTGGCGTCTGGCTGGTGTCCTTCGCCATCGCCCTCTCCGGCGCGCTGATCATCAACCTCCCGGCGCTGATGCAGCGTCCGACGCGTCTGGTCACCGGCCTGATCCTGCTCATCGCCCCCTGGGCCGTGGGCCTGGGGTACAAGGGCCACGCCTGGAGCACCCCGGCCGGCTCGCCGCTGAAGGTCGCCGCGCTGCAGGGCAATATCGCCCAGGAAATGAAGTGGGACCCGAAAGCCATCACCCATCAGCTGGAGCTGTACCGCGACCTGACCGCCGAGCAGAGCGACGTCGACCTGATCGTCTGGCCGGAAACCGCCGTGCCGGTCCTCAAGGACCAGGCCACCGGCTACCTGGAGATGATCAACGGCGTCGCCAGCGCCAAGAAGGCCGCGCTGATCACCGGGGTTCCGGTACGCCAGAAGACGGCTGATGGCGTGCGCTACTACAACGGCATCACCGTGGTTGGCGAAGGCAGCGGCGACTACCTCAAGCAGAAGCTGGTGCCCTTCGGCGAATACGTGCCCATGCAGGACCTGCTGCGCGGCCTGATCGCCTTCTTCGACCTGCCGATGTCCGACTTCGCCCGCGGCCCGGCCGACCAGCCGCTGCTCAAGGCCAAGGGCTACAGCATCGCGCCGTACATCTGCTACGAAGTGGTCTACCCGGAGTTCGCCGCCGAGCTGGCGGCGCAGAGCCAGTTGCTGCTGACCATCAGCAACGATGCCTGGTTCGGTACCTCCATCGGTCCGCTGCAGCACCTGCAGATGGCGCAGATGCGCGCCCTGGAGGCCGGCCGCTGGATGGTGCGCGGCACCAACAATGGCGTCACCGCGCTGATCGATCCGTTCGGCAAGCTGGCCGTGCAGATCCCGCAGTTCCAGCAAGGCGTGCTGCGCGGCGAAGTGGTGCCGATGCAGGGCCTGACGCCCTACCTGAAGTGGCGTGTCTGGCCGCTGGCGATCCTGGGGGCGGTGCTGCTGGCCTGGGCGCTGGTCCGCCGCCGGACGCACCCGGAAGAACGCCGGTTGTTCGGCTGATGCCAACGAAAAGGGCCTCGCGAGAGGCCCTTTCTCAATTACCTGGCACTACACGGCAATCCCGTACAAGCGGACTTCGTTCGCGAGGGCCATGCGCCCGGGACTGATCGCGGACGGAGTCCGCTCCCACACAAGCCGGAAATCCGGCTTTTCGTGGATCCTCGGCGGTTCGCGAGCAGTCGTCCCCCTCCGACTCCGGCACGCTCTTCGTAGGAGCGAGCTTGCTCGCGAACCAAAGCCAGGCCTAGCGATAGAACAACCGATACCCCACCAGCCCGATCGCCTCATTGAGCAACTGCTCGCTCTGCCAGAGGGCCCGCCCCTCCGGCAGCCAGCCACCCAGCGGCCGGGCGTTGTCCACGCCGATATACCCCAGCGGCGCCGGCACCACCTCCAACCCCGCCTTCTCGAAACTCCACAGCGAGCGCGGCATGTGCAGCGCCTGGGTCACCAGGACCACCCGTCGGATACCCGCCTCGCGCAGGATCGGCGCACTGAGCCGGGCATTTTCCCAGGTCGTGCGGCTTGCCCCCTCCTGCCAGCGCACCTCGACGCCGTAATCGTCAGCCAGGCTGCGAGCCATGATGTAGGCTTCCGTCGGCGGCGTGCCATAGTGCAGGCCGCCGGACGTCAGCACCGGCAGGCCACTGGCCTTGGCCAGGCGCGCCGCATAGCGCAGCCGCTCGCCAGCCATCAGCCCGGGCTGATCCTCGTCCCAGGCACGGTCGCCGCGCATCCGGCCAGCGCCCAGCACCACGATGGCATCGGCGCGCTGCGCCAGCCCGGCCCAGTCCGCCTGTTTCAACGGTTCCACCTGCTCCAACCGGCGCGCGCCCCACTCCACCGTCACCGGCAGGCTCATCGCCCACAGACCGAGAAAGCCGCCGAAGAAGCACAGGATCGAGAAACGGGGGAAACGCCGACGCAGCAGGAACGCCAGGAGCAGCAACAGAAGCAGCAGTCCTGGCGGCATCAGAATCTGTTTGAGGATGTAACGAAAGGGCATTGGCGACTCCTTGTCGAGTGCCAAGCCTAACGGATCATCGGGATATCAGCGCGCCTTTGCGTTGCGGAACAACTGGGAACCGCAGGACGTGCAGGGCAGCACACCCTGGCTGCGGCTCCAGGCCACCAGCGTGCCACACAGCGCGCATTGCAACTGCTGCGTATGCGAGCGCGACACCAGCCGCGGACGGCTGGGCGGGGTGACATGGCGTGGCGGCCGGGACGCCCGTGCGGGGCCCTGCTCCAGCAAGGCCAACTCCTGTGCGGCGGCATGCCAGCCGCGCAACCAATTCACATCCTGATCGAGATAGGCCCGGATCAACTCCATTTCCGCACTGCTCAATCCGCGCAATTCCAGCTCAACGGGGCATTCGTCTCGTAATCGCTCGGCGGTATCGGCTTCATCCAGAGCCAGCGCCAGTCGTTGCAACAACCGTTCATACAGACCGGAACCCGAAGCACTTGCGCGATGCAGCTCAGCCATCAGTCACCTCAAGACAGGCGGAAACCTCCCGCCCTCAGGCAAAGCTTAGCGGCCCACCCCGCGCCACACCGAGCGTGCGACAAACGGCGCGGGCTACCGGCTCGCGGAGGGGTCATGTATGCTACGAGGCTTTCTGTAGCCGCCCGCCCCATGTCTTCTCAGGGGCCAGCGAAGCGGAGGACCACTCGACCTCCCCGGCCGCACAATTATCTTCCGTACAGGTTCAAATCGCGCCATGCACGAGCAATACCAGCCCCTCGAGATCGAATCCCAGGCCCAGAAATTCTGGAACGAACACAACTCCTTCCGCGTCGACGAAGTCGCTGGCAAGGAGAAGTTCTACTGCCTGTCGATGTTCCCGTATCCGAGCGGCAAGCTACACATGGGGCACGTGCGCAACTACACCATCGGTGACGTGATCAGCCGCTACCAGCGCATGCAGGGCAAGAACGTCCTGCAGCCGATGGGTTGGGACGCCTTCGGCATGCCGGCGGAAAACGCCGCGATGAAGAACAACGTCGCACCGGCGGCCTGGACCTACGACAACATCGCCTACATGAAGGCCCAGTTGAACAGCCTGGGGCTGGCCATCGACTGGTCCCGCGAAGTCACCACCTGCAAGCCGGACTACTACCGCTGGGAACAGTGGCTGTTCACCCGCCTGTTCGAAAAGGGCGTGATCTATCGCAAGAACGGCACCGTGAACTGGGACCCGGCGGACCAGACCGTACTGGCCAACGAACAGGTCATCGACGGCCGTGGCTGGCGTTCGGGCGCGCTGATCGAGAAGCGCGAAATCCCGATGTACTACTTCAAGATCACCGCCTACGCCGAAGAGCTGCTGGAAAGCCTCGACCACCTGCCGGGCTGGCCCGAGCAGGTCAAGACCATGCAGCGCAACTGGATCGGCAAGTCCCGTGGCATGGAGATCGCCTTCCCCTATGACCAGGCTTCCATCGGCGAAGCCGGCCAGATGAAGGTCTTCACCACCCGCCCGGACACCCTGATGGGCGCCACCTACGTTGCCGTGGCCGCCGAGCACCACCTGGCCACCCTCGCCGCCCAGCGCGACCCGTCGCTGCAGGCGTTCATCGACGAGTGCAAGCGCGGCGGCGTCGCCGAAGCCGACATCGCCACCCAGGAGAAGAAAGGCGTTGCCACTTCCCTGTTCGTCGAGCACCCGCTGACCGGTGACAAGCTGCCGGTGTGGATCGCCAACTACGTCCTGATGACCTATGGCGAAGGCGCCGTGATGGCTGTTCCGGGCCATGACGAGCGTGACTTCGAATTCGCCAACAAGTACGCCCTGCCGATCCGGCAAGTGATCGCCCAGGTTGGCGCCGACAACGATTTCGAACCGAGCGTCTGGAAAGAGTGGTACGGCCTGAAGGACGAGAGCGTCGTCACCGTCAACTCAGGCAAGTACGACGGCCTCGGCTACCAGGCCGCGTTCGACGCCATCGGCGCCGACCTCGCCGCCAAGAACCTGGGTCAGGCCCGCACCCAGTTCCGCCTGCGCGACTGGGGCATCAGCCGCCAGCGTTACTGGGGCTGCCCGATCCCGATCATCCACTGCGACACCTGCGGCGACGTTCCGGTCCCGGCAGACCAGTTGCCGGTGGTCCTGCCCGAGGACGTGGTGCCGGACGGCGCCGGTTCGCCCCTGGCCAAGATGCCCGAGTTCTACGCGTGCAGCTGCCCAAAATGCGGCCAGCCGGCCAAGCGCGAAACCGACACGATGGACACCTTCGTCGAATCGTCCTGGTACTTCGCCCGTTACGCCTGCCCGCAGTTCGAAGACGGCATGCTGGACAAGAAGGCCGCCAACTACTGGCTGCCGGTCGACCAGTACATCGGCGGCATCGAGCACGCCATCCTCCACCTGCTCTACGCGCGCTTCTTCCACAAGCTGATGCGCGACGAAGGCCTGATCGACTCCGACGAGCCGTTCAAGAACCTGCTGACCCAGGGCATGGTGGTCGCCGAGACCTACTACCGAGTCGCCGCCAACGGTGGCAAGGAATGGTTCAACCCGGCGGACGTGGAAGTCGAGCGTGACGCCAAGGCCAAGGTCATCGGCGCACGCCTGAAGACCGACGGCCTGCCGGTGGAAATCGGCGGCACCGAGAAGATGTCCAAGTCCAAGAACAACGGCGTGGACCCGCAGGCGATGATCGACGCCTACGGCGCCGACACCTGCCGCCTGTTCATGATGTTCGCCTCGCCGCCGGACATGAGCTGCGAATGGTCCGACTCCGGCATCGAAGGCGCCAACCGCTTCCTTCGCCGCGTCTGGCGTCTGGCCCAGGCCCACGTCAACGCGGGTCCTGCCGGCGCCGTGGACAAGTCCGCGCTGGACGACGCACAGAAGGCCATTCACCGCGCCATCCACCTGGCCATCCGCCAGGCCAGCCAGGACGTGGGCCAGCACCACAAGTTCAACACCGCCATCGCCGCCGTGATGACCCTGATGAACGTGCTGGAAAAGGCCCCGGCCGAATCCGCCGCCGACCGCGCCCTGCTGCAGGAAGGCCTGGAAACCGTCACCCTGCTGCTCGCCCCGATCACCCCGCACATCTGCCACGTGGTCTGGCAGGAGCTGGGCAAGGACGGCGCCGTCATCGACGCCAGCTGGCCGCAGGTCGACGAAGCCGCCCTGGTGCAGGACAGCCTGCAACTGGTGGTACAGGTCAACGGCAAGCTGCGTGGCCACATCGAAATGCCCGCCAGCGCCAGCCGCGAGGAAGTCGAGGCCGCCGCCCGTGCCAACGAGAACGTGCTGCGCTTCACCGACGGCCTGACCATCCGTAAAGTCATCGTGGTGCCGGGCAAGCTGGTCAATATCGTCGCCAACTAAAAGCAACGCTGGAAAAGACCCATTCGCCCGTGGCACCTTCGCCACGGGCACCCCGGATCAACAGGAGTGAGGGAAGCTTGATGAAACGTATCCTGACCAGCCTCGCGCTGATCGGCCTGGCCAGCGTGCTGAGCGCCTGCGGTTTCCAACTGCGCGGCCTGGGCGATACGAACTTTGCGCTCAAGGAAGTCGACCTGACCGCGCGTAATGCCTACGGCGATACGGTCAAGCAGCTCCAGCAGGTGCTCGAAGGCAGCGGCGTGAAAGTCGTCTCGCGCGCGCCCTACCACGTCATCCTCGCCCGCGAGAACGTGACCCAGCGTACCGTCAGCTACACCAGCTCGGCGCGTAGCGCGGAAAACCAATTGACCAACACCCTGGACTACGAAATCCGTGGCACCAACGACCTGCTGCTGATGAACGGCCAGGTCCAGGTGCGCAAGGTCTACGTACAGGACGAGAACAACCTGGTCGGCTCCGACCAGGAAGCCACGCAGATCCGCGAAGAAATGCGCCGCGACCTGGTCCAGCAGATGGCCATGCGCCTGCAGATGATCACCCCGGCCCAGCTGGAAGACCTGCAACGCAAGGCCGAAGCCAAGGCCAAGGCCGAAGCGGACGCGCAGAAAGCCGCGGAGGACGCCGCCAAGGCCCAGCCGCAGCAGTCGCCGATCGAATTTCCGCAAGCCGAGTGACAGACAGGGGCCGGACACACCGGCCCCTTTTTCATCATGAAGCTCAATCCCGGACAACTCGCCAAGCACCTGCAAGGCAACCTCGCCCCCGTCTACGTCGTCAGCGGCGACGAGCCGCTGCTCTGCCAGGAAGCCTGCGACGCCATTCGCACGGCCTGCCGCCAGCATGATTTCGGCGAGCGCCAGGTGTTCAACGCCGAAGCCAACTTCGACTGGGGCCAACTGCTCGAAGCCGGCGCCAGCCTCTCGCTGTTCGCCGAAAAGCGCCTGATCGAACTGCGCCTGCCGTCTGGCAAGCCCGGCGACAAGGGCGCTGCCATCCTCCAGGAATACCTGCAGCGCCCGCCGGAGGACACCGTCCTGCTGGTCAGCCTGCCCAAGCTCGACGGCAGCACGCAGAAGACAAAATGGGCCAAGGCCCTGATCGACGGGAATGCTGCACAGTTCATCCAGATCTGGCCCATCGATGCGCACCAGTTGCCGCAATGGATTCGCCAGCGCCTGTCCCAGGCCGGCCTCGCCGCCAGCCAGGAAGCCGTGGACCTGATCGCCGCACGTGTGGAAGGCAACCTCCTGGCCGCCGCCCAGGAAATCGAAAAGCTCAAGCTGCTGGCCGACGGTCAGCAGATCGACGCCGCCACCGTCCAGGCAGCGGTAGCCGACAGCGCGCGCTTCGACGTCTTCGGCCTGATCGATGCCGCCCTGAACGGCGAAGCCGCTCACTGCCTGCGCATGCTCGAAGGTCTGCGCGGCGAAGGTGTGGAGCCGCCGGTGATCCTCTGGGCGCTGGCCCGGGAAATCCGCGTGCTGGCGGCCCTGGCCCAGCAGTTCAGCCAGGGTGTGCCGCTGGAAAAAGCCTTCAGCCAGGCCCGCCCCCCCATCTGGGACAAGCGCCGCCCGCTGATGACCAAAGCCCTGCAACGGCATACCGCGCCGCGCTGGAACCAGATGCTGCAGGACGCCCAACTGATCGATGCACAGATCAAGGGGCAAGCGCCGGGCACCCCCTGGAGCGGCCTCGCCCGCCTCGCCCTGCTGGTGGCCGGACAGCGCATCAGCCTGCCGTCGGCCTGAAGCGCCTTCAGACCTGCTGCAACCTGTAGGAGCGAGTTTGCTCGCGAACAGTGTCTA
This sequence comes from Pseudomonas sp. MT3, assembly GCF_054720805.1. Taxonomy (NCBI): domain Bacteria; kingdom Pseudomonadati; phylum Pseudomonadota; class Gammaproteobacteria; order Pseudomonadales; family Pseudomonadaceae; genus Pseudomonas; species Pseudomonas sp. MT3. Next base: position 95,492 of record NZ_JBTVPY010000013.1, on the reverse strand, counting down.
ATGCCGCAGCGTCAGGCGCCCCACAGCGACAGGCTCCCTACCTCCATGAGGCTTCGGTACGACGGCATTCGCGAGCAAGCTCGCTCCTACGAAAAGCCGCGGCCGGGCGTCATCGGCTCTACTCCCACTCGCGGACTTGCCGCACCTCCACGCAGCCCAGGCGGCCCGGCGGAATCTTCGCGGCGATGCGCTGGGCCTCATCCATATCCGCCGCTTCGATCAGGTAGAAACCACCAAGCTGCTCCTTGGTTTCCGCGAACGGACCATCGGTGATCGACAGGCGCTCCCCCTGCCCTCTCAGCGTCCTGCCCGTCAGCGTCGGCAGCAAGGCGTTGGCGGCGATGTAGTTGCCGCTACGGCGTAACTGCTCACTGTAGGTCATGCATTCATCGACGATGCCCCGCAGTTCGGCCTCGGGCAGCTCAGCCGCCTTGCGCTCGTCGAAGTAGATCATGCAAAGAAACTTCATTGTTCTTGTCCTCGCGGTCATCAGATAGGCGCCGCAGCCAGAGTAGTCCCGAAAACTGCCAACTCGCCTTGGCCCATCCGCCGACTGACCAAAGGCATTGGACAAGCGTGCCAAATAGGCAGAACATGCGCGCGCCGGCACGGGGCCGGCGTCGATGAGGACACCCAGATGGCAAAGCGCTCCAAACGGCCGAACAAGGCCAAATCCCTGATCGCACAACCGCTGTTCCGCAGCCGCCAGGAAAAGCCCCTCAAAGGCAAAGGCAGCTACCGCCGCGAAGCCTCCCACAATTGGGAGGCTTCTTCGCTTCTGGCGGCCTGAAAACCTCGGACCTCCCGCTTTCAGCCGGACAGCCTCACCGCCGTGAAGCCCCACGCAGTACCGCCCTCATCATCCTTCCCTCCAGCCTTGACTGAGCCAGCGCACCCCAGGGCCGATACGGGAATTCCCCCGCCGTGACCATCCGACCGCCTCTGCATCCAACGCAGACGCGTTACAGTGGCCATGCTAAGGTGGCCGCTCCCCTGCCAATACTCGAGGAGAGCAATGCGCAAGCCCGTTTCATCTGTTGTCGGCCAACGCTGCCTGCTCGCCGTCATCCTGTCGCTGACCACCTTTGGCCTGCTGTCTTCCTGTGCCGAGGCACCACCTCAGGGTGTGTCCGGCGCGACATCCGCCGCGCAGCCCACGCAAAGTTTCGCTCAGTGGCGCGAGGGCTTTCGTGTCCAGGCCCTGGCTGCCGGCATCAGCGCGCAGACCTTCGATGCGGCCTTCGCCGGCCTCGAGCCGGATGATTCGGTGGTCGCAGCCGACCGCAGCCAGCCCGAGTTCACCCGCCCCGTCTGGCAATACTTGGAAAGCGCTGTCTCCCCGGCACGGGTGCGCAACGGGCAGGACCGGCTGCTGCAGAACACCGAGACGCTGCAACGCATCGACACCACCTACGGCGTGGACCGCGAAGCCGTGGTGGCCATCTGGGGCATGGAGAGCAACTTCGGCCAGCAGATGGGCAGCAAGAACGTGATCCGCTCGCTGGCCACCCTGGCCTACGAAGGCCGCCGCCCGGACTTCGGGCGCAACCAACTGATCGCCGCGTTGCAAATCCTCCAGCACGGCGATGTGCCGACGAGCAACATGATCGGCTCCTGGGCCGGCGCGATGGGCCAGACCCAATTCATCCCCACCACCTACAACCGCTATGCCGTGGACTTCGACGGCGACGGCCGGCGCGACATCTGGAGCTCGCCCACCGACGCCCTGGCCTCCACGGCGAATTACCTGAGTACGTCCGGCTGGCGGCGCGGGCAAAGCTGGGGCTTCGAAGTACGTCTGCCACAGGGCTTCGACTACGCGCAGGCCGATATGGATATCCGCAAACCCGTATCCGAATGGCAGCGCCAGGATGTACAACCCATGAACGGCAACCTGCCGGCCGAGCCACACGCCAGTGCCTCGTTGCTGCTACCGGCGGGCTATCGCGGGCCGGCCTTCCTGGTGACGGACAACTTCCGCGCCATCCTCAAGTACAACAACTCCACGTCCTATGCACTGGCAGTAGGACTGTTGGCGGATAGCTTCAAGGGTGGCGGTCAGTTGGTCGGGCAGTGGCCGGTGAATGACGCGCCGCTCTCCCGCACAGAGCGGATCGAGCTGCAGCAGTGCCTGGCCAAGCGCGGATTCGACCCTGGCACGGCGGATGGCATCATCGGTGCCAATACCCGCAAGGCCATCCGCGCCTACCAGCAATCCCAGGGGCTCCCGGCGGACGGGTATCCAACCCCTGTCCTGCTCGGCCGACTGCGTTCCGGTAGATAAGGACGACAACCACGGCCTGATGGGGTAGGCCGCGGAGGGCGACTGTCACTGATAATCGAAGGTGAACACCATCTGGCTCTGCACGGTCCCGGGCGAAATGGTGGTACCCGTTCTATGGTAGCGGGCGAAATACCCGAAACTGACCTGGCCGTTGGCGGAAATATTGCCCAGATCCACGCGCTGATCGAGTGGCATGGACGAGAAGTCGCTTTTCAGCAACTGAATGCCGACACCCTGGGCGGTGCCCTGGGAACCCAGTATCCCGGACTGGGAATCTACCGCCGTCACGCCAGGCGCCGCTTCCATCCTGATCCCGACCTTCAGGTTCTTGTTGCACAGCAGGCCGATATTGAAGGGCGTTCCTCCGGCGACCGAACCCACCCGGGAAAGCGCGGAGAGTCCTACCTTGGGCAACTGCACCGTACTCGGGCTGGTGACCGTGCAGGTCACGCTGGATATCTGCAGGTTTCCCGCTGGAGAGATCATGGAAGGCGCCAAGGCACCACTGCTGTAGTTGAGTACCCAAAGCGTCTCATAGACACCGAACAGCCACGCCGCGTTGGCGCTGGTCAGCATGCCGGAGTCAACCGGAGTTCCAGCCGGAGAGGTCTTGACCAGTTCCATGGCCCCGGTGAGGTTGTACAAGAGCGTGTATGGCGCCGTTCCTCCGCCCTGGAGCTGACCGAAATGGGAAGCGCACTGCTGGTTCTGTGCGTTCTGGACCCGATTGCCTGACGCATCCAGCAGGGCCATGCCCACGCCGGCTATACCGGTGGAGTACACGCCAGGAATACCCGGTACGGGGCTGGCCGTTCCACTGGCCACACAGGCCACGATCGTGGAACCGACCGCGGGTGGAGGTGCGCCGTTACCGACCCACGCGTCAGGTGTGCAGGCGCCGGTGATGGTGAAGGGGCGATAGGTGCCGGGAATGGTTGCCCCGGCAGACAGGCCCTCTGGCACCACCACGCTCATGTTGTAGTCCAGGCTCTGTGGCAGGCTGCCATTGAACGCCTTGCAGTCCGCCCGGACCGAACCGATGTGCGAAAGAACCGCCGCAAGCATGAGCAGTGCGAGAGCCCACTGCCTGCATGGCAGTTGGAAGAAATGATTGCAACGCATCCGTCAGACCTCGTTTCGATTGATGGGGACGCTCAGGTCCCGGAAAGCGCCAGGGCGCCGCCGCGGGTAACGACCTGGCAGCGCACCGCGACTTTCTGCACGACAGCCCCCTTCGCAGATTCGGAGGGCAGGCTGTAGCCGAGGCGGCAGCTCTGCCCCTCCCCTTCGCCCCAGCGAATCAGCAGCCGCCCCTGCTCCGCAATGCCGCGGAGGAAGATCTGCCCGCCCTGCCCGACCATCGACAGCGGCTTGCCATCGGCATCCAGCACCTCAGCACCGAGCGGAATGGCTATACCGTCATCCCGGGTCACCTGGAGGAGTACCGGCTTTCCCGCCACGGTCGGGTACTTGAGCATCACGATGGAACCGAAACGGGGCGCCACCGATTGCGAGGTCACCTCCAGCTCCACATCCGGAGAGATTCCCTTGGGATCGATCTCGACCTCGTTTTGCCGGTAGGGCATCAGGCCGGATACCACCGCGTAACCATTGTCGGATACCTTGGCGCCGACATTGTTGAGTACCTTCGCGCCGCCGGCGCCCTTGGCCTCGACGATGGCCATGGTTTCGCCCTGGTTCTGGGTGAAGTTGACCCCGCCAGGATGGGCCACAAGGCTGCCACGGGCACCGAAACTGGCCTGCCTGTAGTCATCGCCGTTGCTCGCAGAAGCGCTGAAGGCGGCCATCGGCGCGTTGTAGGTGGCGGACAATCCTTCGCTACCGGACCTGTCGCCGTCGCTCTTCAATGCCGAAGCAAAGAGGTTGTAGCTGAGCTGATGCTGCTCGCCCAGACTGCCGCCGAGGTTGGTCTGGAGGCTGTTGTTCCTGCTGTCGGAATAGCTGGTGGTGGTGCTCAGATACATCGGACTGGATGAGGTGGCGCCGATGGGCAGGTTCACGGTCACCATGTAGGTGCTGTCGAAATTCCCGTCCTCATTACGCGTACGCGAGGCCGACAGACCGAGGCTGCCCCAACTGAAGCCGGTGTTGTAACCGGCCTGGAAGGTGGTATTGCCTTGGCTGCGGTTCCAGTAGTCCTGCCTGGAGCCGGTGAAGTAGAAACTGCCGTACTCTCCCAGCGGCTGGGTAACACTGAGCTGGAAACGGTTGCGCTGGCGATAGACCTGGCGGTTCGGATCGTCGCTGTCTCTGAGCCATGCGTAGTCCTGCAGATTGAGAAAATCCGCACTGGAGAACCGATAGGCAGCCACGGTGAAGTTGGTGCTGGTGGCATCCAGCAGCTTGCTGTAGGTGAGCCGGTAGCTCTGTCCACTCATGGAACTGCTGGTGTCGATGCCGTCCGGCAGGCCGCTGGCCTGGGAATAAGTGACATCCGCAGCCAGTGCACCGAGCGGCGTGCTGAAAGCCAGGCCGCCCATACCGGACAGATATTTCTCGGCGACGATCCCGCCGGCGTAGGCAGTCATGAGATTGGAGACGCCGTGCTGGTAGGTGCCCTGTACGAAGCTGGGCGCATCGTGCAGGTTGTCGTCGCGATACTGGCCGGCAGTGACGTTGTAGCGGGTCACCCCAGGCCGCACCAGTTGCGACACCGACGCATAGGGCACGACGAACGACTTCACGCGCCCGTCGGATTCCGTCACCACGATCGTCAGGTCGCCGGCATAGCCGGTGTTGTACAGGTCATCGATAACGAACGGGCCGGGCGCCACCGTGGTCTCGTACAGGGTGTTGTCACCCTGTTTGACCGTGACCCGCGCATTGGTATCGGCAACGCCACGGATCGTCGGCGCGAAGCCGTTCTGGGAGTCCGGACGCATGCGATCGTCCGATCCCAGCTGGACGCCGGTATAGGGAACGCTGTCGAACAGGTCGCTCGGGCTGTAGTACTCCCCCAGGGTCAGTTGCGACTTCAGGGCGGTGACATCCCGCTGGGCATAGGCGTTCAGCGAGTCGAAACGGCTGGAGGAAGGAGCGCCCTGGGTCTGGCTGCGGTTGTACGAGCCGTTGTAACGCACACGCCAGTCCTTCAGGTTCAGGCCCGCATTGACGCCGGCGTAGTACTGGGTACTGTCGGCGCCATCACGACTGTCGGTCTGGAAGACGTTGGCATTGTAGGAAAGGAAACCGGCGGTCACGCCCCTGTCCCATTCGCCAGGGTCGACATATCCACGCGCGCGCCGGCCTGCATAGGCCTGCGGTACGCTGATGGTGGCACGCTGTTCGGACATGTCAACATCCAGTGTGCTACCGGGGACGGTCTGCTGGAGATCCAGGCACTCCGGCTCATGGCCGCTGCTCTGGCTGCCCTTGGGCAGCTTGGTGAAATCGATACCCATGGCCCGAAGCTGGCCGCGCTTGAAGCAGTAACCAGGCGCGGCGTTCTTGCCTTCCCCGCTGACGCCCCTGACGTCCTGCCGGCCGATCCAGTTGCCATTGACATAGACATCCAGCCGGTAATTGCCCGGATCGACGGGATTGCCATTCTCGAAGCGCGAGAGATCGACCGAAGTGCCGCCCTCGCCATTGCTGAAGAAGCTGGGGTTGAAGGCAGCGAACTGGTTGGACACGTCCGCCAGCGCTTCGGCACAGATGCCGACAGCAGCAGACAGCATTCCCAGCATCAACCACGACCTGGCGGAGTGCAGTCCGCACGCCCGCCTCCCAGCATTTCCAAAGCGGGAAATTCGTTGAAAACTTCTGATCCTGTTCATGGTCCCCCTTCGCCCGCCGGGCATACGGATGCCATACGGCAGGCGGGACATTCATCCCGGAAAGACGTGAGAGATAAGGAGAAAGCGATAGGCTGTAATACTTGGATCAGCGTCGCAGTAGGGACTCACCCGGGATCGACGCACCGTAGTCGTTGATCCAGTTGTAGGTGACCTTCATCTCGCCGGTTGGTGGAGTAGCAAGCCCCTTCAAAGGGAAGCTCATGGTGGAACCCGGCCTGACCATGCCGTCGGCATCGCTGGTGAAGCGTTTGCCGGCGACGAGCAATGTCACCCTGCCGAGGGACAGGTGGTAGGCGCTGGCATTGGTGCAATTCAGCGCCAGGCCGTGAGCATCCGGCGTCAGCGTCCAGGCCAGTTTCTCGGCCGCCTGCGAGGGATTGCCGGGCAAGCCCGCCGGGCGATAGAACAGCTTGATCCGGGAGCGGTAGGCCACCTGCATGTAGTTGATGTCCTTCTGCGTTGGCAGCGGCGGGACATCCAGAACATTCAGCCAGAACACGCTCTCCCTATCGCCTGGAAGGGATTCGCCGGTGAACGCAATGCGCAACGTCTGCCCCTTGCTGGCATCGAGCCTGGCAACCGGCGGCGTCACCACGAATGGAGCGTCGGATTGCTCGGGACGGGTCTTGGGATCCCCCCTGTCCACCCAGGCTTGCACCAGGGCGGGCGTTGTTCCTGCGTTGGTCAGCTTCACGGTGACTTCACGCTCAGCTGCGGGATAGACGACCCGGGTTCCGGTAATCACCACATTGGCCTGCGCCATCAGGGACGACAGGGAGGCAACGGCTACCAGGGAGGTCAGGAGGGTGCGAGAAAGGGACCTGCGCATTGCATCACCACAATTCAAATCGCGAAAACCGTCCGGGGCCAGGGCCCCGGAACGGGGCTTACTGATAGTCGAGGGTCATGTAGACGCTGGACGTTACAGGACCAGCGATTACCGGCGCGACATTGGCGAAGTACTGGGCGTAGTACTGCAGCGTCGCGCTGCCGCTGGAGGTGTCCACCGTCTGGGAACCGCCGTTGGTGGCCAGGTTGATCGGGGAGAACGAGTCATTGAGGAGTTGAATCTGCGCATTCGAACCAGCGGCGGCCTGGTTGATCAGGTTGCCGTTCGCGGTATCGATGGTCGGACCCGGCTCAAAGTGCGCCGTGGCACGCGCCGAACTGCAGTCGGTCAACTGGAAGTTGAACGGAGTGCGGCCGGCCCAGTCGCCGACGGTTGCCAGCGCGTTGACGCTTACGGTGGGCAGGTTGACGGTCTTGGTAACGGCGCTGTCGCTACCGTCGATCTTGCAGGTCTGGTCCGTCACCTCGCCATTGAAGTTCACCAGTGCGTCATAGGCGAAGGCATTGCTGCCCAACCCCAGGGCGATCAGGGCGACGGCGGCATGAAGCTTTTTCATCTGAAATTTCCTCGATTTGCTCTGTGCTGGCGCCTCTCGGAGGAGGCTTGCTCGGCAGGACCGGCCCCTTAATGGGACCATCGTCCATGCCTGCACTGATTCTATTGGGGGGCAAATACGAGGAGGAGTCAGGTATTTCCAGAACCTCTGAAGGAAATTTCCTATCTGGTAATACCAATCACCCATAAACAAGTGACAATCGCTAGCAATTCACACCAGTTACCAATGTAACCCCTTATATTCAAAAGCTTTTCAACCACCCTACCAGGCTCCGAACGCACCCTCGCAGGGCACGAAGTAGCAGTGGGTTGTAGAGTGCACAAACAAGAAAACGCCGCCTATCCTCGCGGAAAAGCGGCGTTTCCTGCAGCGACAGACCGGGCTCTGCACGAAAAGTCGTCGAGCGATGGCCAGGCGAGGAGCAACGAGGGCAACAGCCGATGGACGAGCGCCAGCGCGTCAAACCGGTGAGGAAGCGGAATCTACGTGCTGTAAACGAGCATTCCGAACCGGTTTCAACGCAGCGTCACGCGTGCAGCCCGCGGGCGCCTTCGCCAGAACCTAGCCGATCTTCTCGCCGTGCGCCTGCTGGTCGGCATGGTAGGAGGAGCGTACCAGCGGGCCGGAGGCGACGTTCTTGAAGCCCATTTTCGCGCCTTCCTCGGCGAACCAGGCGAAGGTGTCCGGGTGGACGAAGCGCTGCACCGGAAGGTGGTTGCGCGAGGGCTGCAGGTACTGTCCGAGGGTCAGCATGTCGATGTCGTGCTCGCGCATACGGTGCATGACTTCGATGACTTCCTCGTCGGTCTCGCCCAGGCCGAGCATCAGGCCGGACTTGGTCGGTACGTGCGGGACCATCTGCTTGAACTTCTGCAGCAGGTCCAGCGACCACTCGAAGTCGGAGCCCGGACGCGAGGACTTGTACAGGCGCGGTACGGTTTCCAGGTTGTGGTTGAATACGTCCGGCGGCTCGTTGGCGGTGATTTCCAGGGCGATGTCCATGCGCCCGCGGTAGTCCGGGACCAGGGTTTCCAGCTGTACGCCGGGGGACAGCTTGCGGATCTCGCGCAGGCAGTCGGCGAAGTGCTGGGCGCCGCCGTCACGCAGGTCGTCGCGGTCCACCGAGGTGATCACCACGTACTTCAGGCGCAGGTCGGCGATGGCGATGGCGAGGTTGCTCGGCTCGTCGACATCCAGCGGCTTCGGACGGCCGTGGCCGACGTCGCAGAACGGGCAGCGACGGGTGCAGATGTCGCCCATGATCATGAAGGTCGCGGTGCCGCCGGAGAAGCACTCGCCCAGGTTCGGGCAGGAGGCCTCTTCGCAGACGCTGTGCAGCTTGTGCTTGCGCAGCAGTTGCTTGATGCGGTCGACCTCGGGAGAAACGGGGATGCGCACGCGAATCCAGTCGGGCTTCTTCGGCAGTTCCTCGGTGGGGATGATCTTCACCGGAATGCGCGCGACCTTCTCTGCGCCGCGCAGCTTGACGCCGACTTCCACCTTGCCCGGCTTGGCGGCCGGGGCTGCCTGACCTGCGTTGTCCACAACAGTGCTCATCTAGGTTGGATCCCGCCCGTTAGGGTCTTCTGTGCCGCGTAGCCAAGGCGCTGGACGAGTTCGCCACGCAGGCGCTCGCGCACATCGGCCAATGCGATGGGGCCGGCCAGCTGACTCAGCTGGGTCATGGCCATGCCTGCGTAACCGCAGGGATTGATGCGTCGAAAGGGTTCCAGGTCCATGTCCACATTGAGGGCCAGGCCGTGGAAGGAGCGGCCGTTGCGGATGCGCAGGCCGAGGGAAGCGATTTTCGCGCCATCGACATAGACGCCCGGCGCGTCGGGTTTGGACACGGCCGTGACGCCGTAGCCTTCGAGCAGGCCGATGAGGCTCTGTTCGATGCGCGAGACGAGGTCGCGCACGCCAATGCCGGAGCGGCGCACGTCAAGCATGAGGTAGGCGACCAGTTGGCCGGGGCCGTGGTAGGTCACCTGACCGCCGCGGTCGACCTGGACCACCGGGATGTCGCCGGGGAACAGGACGTGCTCGGCCTTGCCGGCCTGGCCCTGGGTGAACACGCGCTGGTGTTCGAGCAGCCAGACTTCGTCGGGCGTGGCGGGGTCGCGCTCGGCGGTGAAGCGCTGCATGGCGTGCCAGGTTGGCTCGTAGGGCTGGATGCCCAGCTCGCGAAAGCCCAGCGTGCCGCCCATCAGATCACCATGTGAACGCGGCCGGTGGCGCGCAGGTCTTTATGAATGTTCTGCAACTGGTCGACACCGGTGGCGGTGATCAGCACCTGCACGGACAGGAAACGGCCGTTGCGGCTGTCACGGGTGACCAGGGTGGTGACGTCGAGGTCGGGCGCGTGGCGCTGGATGATTTCGACGACCAGATCGGAGAAGCCTTCGCCGGCGTCACCGATGACCTTGATCGGATAGCGTTCGCAGGGGAACTCGATCTTCGGTGCGGGTTGCTCATTCTCGGTATTGAGACGATCGACAGAATCAGGGGTATCAGTCATGACACTCGCGGGCGGGTGGCCCGCCTCCGCATGAGCGTCCAGGGTGGGGACGCTCCGGGTGGATCGGACGACGGCTGCCGGGCCGCAGGGGAACCGCGCAGTCGCAGGCGGGCATTTTACCCGAGTTTGCGACTGCGCGTAGGGCTCAATCCCGGCTTTGTATACAAAAGTACGAGGCCGGGACAGGCGATCAGTTGAACAGGCCGTAGAAGAACAGGCGCAGGCTATCCCAGATACGGCGGAAGAAGCCGCCTTCTTCCACGGCGTTCAGGGCGACCAGGTCGGAGGTGCGAACGACCTTGTCACCCAGCTTGACCTCGACCTTGCCGATGACCTGACCCTGCTGGATCGGCGCCATCAGGCTGGGCTCGACGACCATGTTGGCCTGCAACTGCTTGAGCTGGCCGCGCGGCATGGTCATGGTCAGGTCTTCGGCCAGGCCGGCTTTGACTTCGTGCTCGGAGCCCTTCCAGACCATCGCCTTGGTCAGCTCGGCGCCCTTCTTGTAGAAGGTCTGCGATTCGAAGAAGCGGAAGCCGTAGGTCAACAGTTTCTGGGTTTCGGCGGCGCGGGCCTGCTCGCTGTTGGTGCCGAAGACGACAGCGATCATGCGCTGGCCGTCGCGCATGGCGGACGCCACCAGGCAGTAGCCGGCTTCGTCGGTGTGGCCGGTCTTCAGGCCGTCGACGGTCTTGTCGCGCCACAGCAGCAGGTTGCGGTTGGGCTGCTTGATGTTGTTCCAGAGGAACTCTTTCTGCGCGTAGATGGCGTAGTGGGTCGGCTCGCCGTAGATGATGGCGCGGGCGAGGACGGCCATGTCCTTGGCGGAGGAGTAGTGGTCCGGGTTGGGCAGGCCGGTGGCGTCCATGAAGTGGGAGTTGGTCATGCCCAGCTTCTGCGCGGTGGTGTTCATCATGTCGGCGAAGGCATCTTCGCTGCCGGCGATGTGCTCGGCCAAGGCGACGGAGGCGTCGTTGCCGGACTGGATGATGATGCCGTGCAGCAGGTCGCTGACCGAGACCTGGGAGCCGACCTTGATGAACATGCGCGAGCCGCCGGTGCGCCAGGCGTGTTCGCTGACGGTGACCTGGTCGGATTCGGTGATGCGGCCGCCTTCGATTTCCTTGGTGGCGATGTAGGCGGTCATCAGCTTGGTCAGGCTGGCGGGCGGCAGGCGCTCGTCGCCGTTGTTCTCGACCAGGATGTTGCCGCTGGCGCCGTCCATCAGCACCCAGGCTTTGGCCGCCAGTTGCGGCGCGGCGGGAACGACTTCAGCGGCCCAACTGGCCACGGGGGCGCTGAGCAGCACAAGCAATGACAGGCGTTTGGCGAAGTTGAAGATGTTCATCCGTCTCTCTGGGTTTCACTAATGGTCAAACAAACAATCCCCCTGGGGGGAACTCGTGCCGCGGCCTCTACGGACCGCTGCGGCTCGTGCCGTGGAAACTCAGTCCAGGCGCACGAGCTTGGGTTGGCCAAGCTTGGCCACGCGGATGCTGTCCTGCATCCGGCTTGCTTCATCCTGCGTCCCGATCGGCCCCAGGCGCACCCGGTACAAGGTCTGCTGGTTGACCACGACCGAGCTGATAAAGGCCTTGGCCCCCGTCAGGCCGCCGACCTTCTCCTTGAGTAGCTCCGCAGCGTCCGGGTTGGCGAAGGCACCCACCTGGAGATACAGGCCATCGGCTGGTAATGAAGCGTTTTTTTTTGAGTCGATCTGAACCGGCGCCAGGGGCGCTGCATGCTGCGCCGGCGGCGGAGTGTAGGTTTCGATCGGTTGCGCCATCGCCACGACCTGGGGCTGCGCGGCGGCTGGTTGCGAGGCCATCTTCGGCAGGGCCATGATCATCGGCGGCTGCTTGCCCTGGGCGGCCCACCAGCGGTCAGGGTCGATGCCCTCCACCTTCACGTGGGCGGTGCCGCTCTCGGCGTAGCCGAGCTTCTTGGCGGCGGCGAAGGACAGGTCGATCACCCGATCGGAATAGAACGGTCCGCGGTCGTTGACCCGGACGATGACGCTCTTGCCGTTGTCCAGGTTGGTCACGCGGACGTAGCTGGGCAGCGGCAGGGTCTTGTGCGCGGCGGTCATGCCGTACAGGTCGTATTGCTCGCCGTTGGCGGTGGCCTGGCCGTGGAACTTGGTGCCGTACCAGGAGGCGGTACCGACCACGCTGTAGGTATTCGAGTTGCTCAGCGGGTAGTAGGTCTTGCCCAGTACGGTGTAGGGATTGTTCTTGAACGGCCCGTTGTGCGGCATCGGCACGGCATCGGGGATGCGCGAGACGTCGACATCCCACCAGGGAGCGCCGTCGCGGTGTGGACGGCTGTAGTCGATGGGGCCGGAGATCCCGCTGTTCACTGGCTGCGGCTGAGGCGCGCGGTTACCGGTGCAACTGGCGAGGAACACGGCGCTCAGGCCGATGCAGGCGACGGACCGGAGGCCGGGACTGCTGATTCGCTTGCTCAATGGACACCTCGCGCCTTGGCGATTTCGCCGGCCAGCTGATGGACCGCCATAGCGTACATGGCGCTGCGGTTGTAGCGGGTGATCACATAGAAGTTCGGCAGGCCGACCCAGTATTCGGTGCCCTGGTCACCTTCCAGGCGCATGGCGGTCACCATCAGGTCGTCGCGCAGCACGTCATGGGTGCGCCAGCCCTGAGAGCGTAGCTGACTCAGGTTCATCTGCGGCTCGAGGCCCTGGGTGAGGGCGTCCTCGGCGGTGGAGGTGCCCAGCTCGGCCTGCGACACCACCGGCTCGCCGGTGTGCCAGCCGTGCTGCTTGAAGTAGTTGGCGACGCTACCGATGGCATCGGTCGGGTCGCTCCAGATGTTGATGTGGCCATCGCCATCGAAGTCCACGGCGTAGGCGCGGAAGCTGCTCGGCATGAACTGCGGCAGCCCCATGGCGCCGGCGTAGGAGCCGGTCAGGCTGAGCGGGTCGACCTGCTGCTCGCGGGCCAGCAGGAGGAACTGCTTGAGTTCCTTGCGGAAGAAGTCGGCGCGCGGCGGGTAGTCGAAGCCCAGGGTGGCCAGCGCGTCCATCACCTTGAAGTTGCCGGTGTTGCGGCCGAAGAAGGTTTCGACGCCGATGATGGAGACGATGTACTGGGCCGGTACGCCGTATTCCTGCTCGGCGCGGGCCAGGGCTTCGGCGTTCTGGTTCCAGAAGTCCACGCCGCGATTGATGCGCGCGTCGGTGACGAAGATCGGGCGGTATTCCTTCCAGGTCTTGACCCGCTCGGCGGGACGGGAGATGGCGTCGAGGATGGACTGCTTGCGCTCCACGTCATGGAACAGGCCCATGAGCTGTTCGCCGGCGAAGCCGTAGTCACGGGTCATCTCGCTGACGAACTCCGCGACCTGGGGCGAACCATCGTAGTCGCCCGCCTGCGCGGCACCGGACATGCCGATCGCCCCCGCGAGCCCGACCCAATGCATTCCCCTGGCTGCCCATTCGCGCAGTACTTGCATTCCTTTCTTCACTCTTGTCATCAAACCTGGGCGATCCACTTGCGATGGGTATGGATCGACATCAAAACCCCGAACCCTGACATCAGGGTCACCAGCGAAGTTCCGCCGTAACTAATGAAGGGCAGCGGTACCCCCACCACTGGCAACAACCCACTGACCATACCAATGTTGACGAACACATACACGAAGAAGGTCATGGTGATGCTGCCGGCGAGCAGTTTGCCGAACAGCGTCTGCGCCTGGGCGGTGATCACCAGCCCCCGGTAGATCACCAGCAGGTACAGCACCAGCAGGAGGCTCACCCCGACCATGCCGAACTCTTCGCCGAGCACGGCAATGATAAAGTCCGTGTGGCTTTCGGGCAAAAAATCCAGATGGGACTGCGTGCCCAGCAGCCAACCCTTGCCGAACACGCCGCCCGAACCGATGGCGGCCTTGGACTGGATGATGTTCCAGCCGGTGCCCAGCGGATCGCTTTCCGGGTCGAGGAAGGTCAGTACGCGCTGTTTCTGGTAGTCGTGCATGACGAAGTACCACATGCCCACGGCGACCGGCACCGCGGCCGACACGGCCATGATGATCCAGCGCCAGCGCAGGCCGCCGACGAACAGGACGAAGGCACCGGAGGCCAGTACCAGCATGGCGGTGCCCAGGTCCGGCTGCTTGAGGATCAGCACGAAGGGCACCACGATCATCGCCAGTGCCACCACGCTGTGCTTGAGGCTCGGCGGCAGGGAGCGCTTGGACAGGTACCAGGCGATGGTCATGGGCATCAGCAGCTTCATGAACTCCGCCGGCTGGAAGCGGATCACCCCGGGGATGTTGATCCAGCGGGTCGCACCCATCGCGTTGTGGCCCATCACGTCCACCACCACCAGCAGCGCCACGCCGATCAGGTAGCACAGCGGCACCCAGCGGGCGAGGAAGCGCGGCTCGAATTGCGCCAGAACGAACATCGCCCCCAGACCCAGGCCGAAGGACGACGCCTGCTTGATCAGCAGGTCCCAGCTCTTGCCGCTGGCCGAGTAGAGGACGAACAGGCCGACCGAACCGAGGGTCAGCAGCAGCAGGAGCAGCAGGCCGTCGACGTGCAGGCGCTGCAGCAGGCTGGAGCGCCGCTTCATCACGTCTTCGTTGGACAGCGTGCGGTCGAAGTTACCGTTCATGGCTTGGACGCCTCCGCCGTGGCCTGGGGCGCATATTCGGGCTTGAGCTTGCCGTTCTCGTCGAGCAGCCAGGCGTCGGTCACGGCCTTGAGTACGGGGGCGGCGACGCCGGAGCCGGACTCGCCGTTCTCCACCATCACCGCCACGGCGATCTGCGGGTTGTCCGCCGGGGCGAAGCCGACGAACAGCGCGTGGTCGCGGTGGCGCTCGAGCAGCTTGGAGCGGTTGTACTTCTCGCCCTGCTTGATCGCGACGACCTGCGCGGTACCGGACTTGCCGGCGATGCGGTAGACCGACGTGGCGCCGACCTTGTGCGCGGTACCGCGGGGCCCGTGGACTACCTGCTGCATGCCGTAGTCCACCAGGTCCCAGTTGTTCGGATCCTTGAGCTTGATGTCCGGCATCGGGTTCTCGTCGAGCGGAGGCTTGCCGTCGATGGTCCTGGCCAGGTGGGGACGGATCCACTTGCCCTTGTTGGCCAGCAACGCGGTCATCTGCGCCAGCTGCAGGGGCGTGGCCTGCATGTAGCCCTGGCCGATACCGAGGATCAGCGTTTCGCCGGGGAACCAGGCCTGCCGGCGCAGGGCGCGCTTCCACTGGCGCGAGGGCATCAGGCCTTCGGCCTCGCCGAACATGTCCAGGGACACGCGCTGGCCGAAGCCGAACTCGCTCATATAGTCGTGCAAACGGTCGATGCCCAGCTTGTGGGCGAGATCGTAGAAGTAGGTGTCGTTGGAGCGCATGATCGCGGTTTCCAGGTTCACCCAACCGTCGCCCGAGCGGTTCCAGTTGCGGTATTTGTGGTCGTAGTTCGGCAACTGGTAGTAGCCGGGGTCGAATACGCGGGTGGAAGGCGTCACCACGCCGGCGTCGAGGCCGGCGATGGCCACGGCGGGTTTCACCGTCGAACCCGGCGGATAGAGACCACGCAGCACGCGGTTGTACAGCGGGCGGTCCTCGGAGTCGCGCAGGGCGGCGTAGTCCTTGAAGCTGATGCCAGTGACGAACAGGTTGGGGTCGTAGCTGGGCTGGCTGACCATCGCCAGCACATCGCCAGTGGACGGCTGGATCGCCACGATGGCGCCGCGACGGCCCGCCAGTGCGGTTTCGGCGGCGGCCTGCAGCTTGCTGTCGATGCTCAGCACGATGTCGCGGCCGGATACCGGCTCGGTGCGCTTGAGCACGCGCAGCACGCGGCCACGGGCGTTGGTCTCGACTTCCTCGTAGCCCACGGTGCCGTGCAGTTCGTTCTCGTAGAACTTCTCCACGCCGGTCTTGCCGATGTGGTGGGTGCCGGAGTAGGCCACCGGGTCGAGTTTCTTCAGCTCCGCCTCGTTGATCCGCCCGACGTAACCGACCGAGTGGGCGAAGTGCTCGCCCAGCGGGTAGTGGCGGACGAACTGCGCGGCCACGTCGACGCCGGGCAGGCGGTACTGGTTCACCGCGATGCGGGCGATCTGCTCTTCCGACAACTCGAACATGATCGGCACCGGCTCGAACGGCCGGCGCCCCTGCTTCATGCGCTTCTCGAAGATGGCCTGGTCTTCCTCGGTGAGGCCGAGGATGTCTACCAGCGCCTTGAGCGTGTCCTTGAGGTTCTCGGTGCGCTCGCGGGTGATGGTCAGGCTGAAGCTGGGGCGGTTGTCGGCGATGATCACCCCGTTGCGGTCGAAGATCAGCCCGCGGTTGGGCGGAATCGGCTGGACGTGGACGCGGTTGTTCTCCGACAGCGTCGAGTGGTAGTCGTACTGCGTCACCTGCAGGTGGTACATGCGCGCCACCAGCACCAGGGCGAGCAGGAAGATCGCCACGCCGCCGACGATGACGCGGGTGCGGACCAGACGGGCGTCCTTCTCGTGGTCCTTGAGCTGTATCGGCTGCGGCATCGAAAACGGCTACGACTACTTGTGGTAGGGGTGCCCGGACAGAACCGTCCAGGCGCGGTAGATCTGCTCGCCGACCAGGATCCGCACCAGCGGGTGCGGCAGGGTCAGCGGCGACAGCGACCAGCGCTGCTCGCTGCGCGCGCAGACCTCCGGCGCCAGGCCTTCCGGCCCGCCGACCATGAGGTTGACGGTGCGCGCGTCCAGGCGCCAGCGGTCGAGTTCCTGCGCCAGCTGGGGGGTGCTCCAGGGCTTGCCTTCGACTTCCAGGGTGACGATGCGTTCCCCCGGCTGGACCTTGCTCAGCATGGCCTCGCCTTCCTGGCGGATCAGCCGCGCCACGTCGGCATTCTTGCCACGCGTGTTCAGCGGGATTTCCACCAGTTCCAGGGACAGCTCCGAGGGCAGGCGCTTGACGTACTCCGCCCAGCCCTCTTCCACCCAGCGCGGCATGCGCGAGCCGACCGCGATCAGACGCAGACGCACGGCAGGCTTACTCGGCGCTGTGGTGAGCGCGGCTCTGCTCGGCGCCCTGCCACAGGCGCTCGAGGTCGTAGAACTGGCGGGTGGCCGGCTGCATGACGTGGACCACGACGTTGGCGAGGTCGATCAGGACCCACTCGCCGCCTTCCTGGCCTTCGCTGCCGATGGGCTTGACGCCCTGTTCCTTGACCTTTTCCAGGACGTTGTCGGCCAGCGACTTGACCTGGCGGCTGGAGGCGCCGGTGGCGATGACCATGACGTCGGTGATGCTGGTCTTCTCGCGCACGTCGATGACGGTGATGTCCTGCGCCTTGAGATCTTCCAGGGCAGCGATGGTCAGTTCGACCAGTTGTTCGGTTTGCATGTATGACTCTCTAGCTTGATCAGTGAGACGCCTGGTACAGGCCGTGCGCCTCGATATAGTTCAATACCGCATCCGGCACCAGGTAGCGCACCGAGCGCCCCTGCGACAGGAGTTGGCGGATCTGGGTGGCGGATACTGCCAGCGGCGTCTGCCAGACGAAGGTGATCTGCCCGGCGGAGCCGGTCATCGCCTTCGGGTCGGCAACACTGCGCGCCGCCAGCAGGTCGCGCAGGTCTTCCGGCGGCTCGCTGTCGGCATCCGGGCGCTGCAGCACGACGATATGACAGTGCTCCAGCAACTCTTCCCAGCGATGCCAGGTCGGCAGGCCGCAGAAAGCGTCCCAGCCGACCAGCAGGAACAACTGGTCCTGCTCATCCAGCTCCCCACGCAGCGACTCCAGGGTGTCGATGGTGTAGGAGGGTTTGTCACGCTTGAACTCGCGGTCGTCGACCGCCAGCGGGGCCACGCCGGCCACCGCCCGCTCGACCATCGCCAGCCGCTGCGCGGCGGACACCTGCGGGGTGTCGCGGTGCGGCGGGCGAGCGTTGGGTATCAGGCGCAATTCGTCGAATTCGAACTGTTCGGCCATTTCCACCGCACTGCGCAGGTGGCCGATGTGCACCGGGTCGAAGGTGCCGCCGAACAGGCCGATCCGCCGGGAACGCGCCTTTTTCATCAGGTGCGCACGTGCCCGTCGCCGAACACCACGTATTTCTCGCTGGTCAGGCCTTCCAGGCCGACCGGGCCGCGGGCGTGCAGCTTGTCGGTGGAAATGCCGATCTCCGCGCCCAGGCCGTACTCGAAGCCATCGGCGAAACGGGTCGAGGCGTTGACCATGACCGAGGCCGAGTCCACTTCGGTGAGGAAACGGCGGGCGTCGGAGAAGTTCTCGGTGATGATCGCGTCGGTGTGCTGCGAGCCGTAGGTGTTGATGTGCTCGATGGCGGCGGCCAGGCCGTCGACGATGCGGATCGACAGGATCGGTGCGTTGTACTCGGTGCGCCAGTCTTCCTCGGTGGCTTCCAGCACGTCGGCGCCCAGCAGCGCGCGGGTGGCGGCATCGCCGCGCAGCTCTACGCCCTTGTCGCGATAGATGGCGGCCAGCGGCGGCAGCACGCGGTCGGCGATGCCGGCATGCACCAGCAGCGTCTCCATGGCGTTGCACGGCGCGTAACGGTGGGTCTTGGCGTTGTCGGCGACGCGGATCGCCTTGTCCAGGTCGGCGGCGACGTCGATGTAGACGTGGCAGATGCCGTCCAGGTGCTTGATCACCGGCACCTTGGCATCGCGGCTGATGCGCTCGATCAGGCTCTTGCCGCCGCGCGGGACGATCACGTCGACGAACTCGGGCATGGCGATCAGCGCGCCGACGGCGGCGCGGTCGGTGGTTTCCACCACCTGCACGGCGCTGGCCGGCAGGCCGGCGGCGGCCAGGCCGGTCTGGATGCACGCGGCGATCGCCTGGTTGGAGTGGATCGCCTCGGAGCCCCCACGCAGGATGGTGGCGTTGCCGGACTTCAGGCACAGGCTGGCGGCGTCGATGGTCACGTTGGGGCGGGACTCGTAGATGATCCCCACCACGCCCAGGGGCACGCGCATCTTGCCGATCTGGATGCCGGACGGCACGTAGCGCATGTCGCGGATCTCACCGATGGGGTCCGGCAGCGAGGCAACCTGGCGCAGGCCTTCGATCATGTCGTCGATGCGCGCCGGGGTCAGGGCCAGGCGGTCGAGCATGGCTGGCTCCAGGCCATTGGCGCGGCCGTTGGCCAGGTCCTTTTCGTTGGCTTCGGTCAACTGGGCGCGGGCGGCGTCCAGGGCGTCGGCAGCGGCCAGCAGGGCTTGGTTCTTCTGCGCGGTCGTGGCGCGCGCGACAACGCGCGACGCTTCACGGGCGGCGCGGCCCAGGCGGCTCATATAGTCGAGAACGGACTCGGTCATGATCTAACGCGTCTGCGTGAGGGAAATGCGCAAGTATAGCGGGAGCAGACCCTCAGCGGCCAGACACAGCAGCCGGCCGGTAGACAGCCCGTCTCACGCCCGCACGGGTAACGCCGTCCATGCGCACGCCCAGGCGCCCGGCGGCGAAACGGTGACACCCGGCCAGCGCTCCACCCTCCCCGCCCCCCGAAGGTTGGGTAAACAAATTCGTATCCGCTGTTTACTTTGCTCAGGGCCTGCAGTCGTTTTGCATCGGCCTCGCCTGAACGGCGGCAGGCCCTGCTGCGATTTGCCCCCGTGCCTCCATCACACGGCGCCAGGGAAGAACAACAAGAGGCGGCCCACCGCCGGAGAACTGCCATGCGCTATCGCACCGATTACAGCGCCCAGACGCTGACCGCCGCCCCGGCGGTACTCGACCTGGACGGTTGGCAACTGCATTACCAGGCCTTCTCCTCGCGGGAAGACGATCCACGCCCGCCCGTGCTGCTGCTGGGCGGTGCGTTCCAGAGCTTCCGCTCCTTCGCCAGCGAGGTGTCCGAACTGCTCGCCGGACACCCGGTGATCCTGCTCGACCTGCCCAGCCAGGGCGGTAACCTGCAACTGGCGCCGCAGCTGAGCCTGGAAGACCTGGCCGACCTGATCGCCGCCTTCGCCGAACACCTTCACCTGCCGCCGCTGATGCCCATCGGGCTGTCCTACGGCTCCGCGCTGGCGGCGCTGTTCGCCGCGCGCCACCCGGCGCGCTGCGGCCGTCTGCTGCTGGCCGGCATCACCGCCTTCGGCCGCCCCGGCGCCCGTGCGCTGCTGGTGGAAGCCCTGGCGCGCCTGGAACTGGGCGAGCAGACACCTTTCGCCCACGGCGTGCTGACCGGCCTGATCAACCCGTTGCGCCTGGCCGATACCGGCGTCTCCCCGGTGTTCCGCAAGGCCCTGCTGCGCCAACTGCAACGCCTGACCGCGGCGGAGATCGAGCGCTACCGGCAGAACAGCCAGCGCCTGCTGGCCTTCGGCGGCTTCGACCGCCACCCGCAGTGCCCGACCCTGGTGCTGGCCGGCGAATACGACCATTTCACCCAGCCCTGGGAGCACGCCGAGTTCGCCCATGCCTGTGCGGACGCCGAGTTCGCGCTGATCCACAACGCCGACCACCTGGCCCAGTTCGAACGCCGCGACGCCTGCGCCCGGCTGTACAACCCCTTCCTGCGCGGCGAAGCGCTACCGCGCAGCGCCGCCGGCAGCACGCGCTTCCAGCGCCAGCAACTGCTGCACCTGGAACGCCGCTTCGAGCCGCGCCTGGCGCCGGCCGATACGCGCGCCGTGCTGCGCAACGCCGAGGGCGGCGAGTGGCGCTGCGAGCTGGCGGAACTGGGGTATTTCGGCGGGCTGATCCGTGTCGAATTGCCGCTTGATCGCCCTGTTCGGGGCTGGAAGCTGGCGGCCGCCGGCCTGCCCGAACTGGATATCCTGCCGCTGCGGCAGACGGCGCAAGGGCTGGCCTTCATCTTCGCCCACGGCGACCCGCAGGCCAGCGCGGCGCTGGCGGCGATGGTGGTGCCGATGCAGCAGGGGGCGTGTGCGGCGTGATCACACCGACGTGCTGATTCTGGGGTATTTCCAAGCACGAGCCCCTCACCCCAGCCCTCTCCCGAGGGCCGGGGCAACGGGCGGTGCTGGCACCTGTGTCATGCATTGGCACGGTTCGCGAGCAAGCTAGCTCCTACAGGTTCCCGGATACGCCGAAGCTGCTCTTCGTAGGAGCGAGCTTGCTCGCGAACCACCCGGCCCAGGACCTACACCCGCGCCTCGATCACCCGCACCAGGCTCGGCATCCGCCCCTTGGGCATGCCCAACCCCGCCCCCTCCACCTGCGGATCGAGCACACCCACCCGGCCGAACCCGCAACCGATGAACGCCTGTTCGATCTCTACGGCACTGCGGTAATGCAGCGGATACCCCCCGCGCGTCAGCCGCCCGATCAAGCCGACGCCCCAGCGTATCTGCCGGTAGCGCGGATGTTCGCGCAGATCGGGATACAGCTCGGTGAGGTAGGTCGCCTCCGGGAATCCCCGCAGGGCCGAAGCCAGCCGGCGCCAGAAGTCCTCGATCACCGGCCGCTGAAAGTAATTCACCAGCCCCTCGGTGATCACCACCACCGGCCGTCCCGGATCGAGTTCGGCGAGCAGGGCCGCGAGGCACTGCTCGCCTTCCCCGGCGAGGATATCCACAGGCCGCACGCGGTGCTTGCCATCCAGCCAGCCGTGCTCCCGGAGCAACGCCGACTTGCGCGCGGCCATCGGCGGCAGGTCGGCTTCGAGGTAGGTGAGCTGTGGATAACGCTGGCGGAAGCGTCGGCCACGGGGCGACAGGCCGCAGGCGATTTCCACCACCTGGGCGACTCCGCGCTGCTCGACGGCCTGGGTCAGCCGGGCATCAATCAGCAAATGGCGCTGCAACAGGAAGTCTTCGATATTCAGGCCGAAGCCGATCCGCGCACCCCAGTTGATCGGCGCCACGCAGCCGTGCACCCAACGCCCGAAGGCCGTGGCGAAAGCCGCCTCGGCCAGATGGTGGCGATACCAGACGTAACCGGTGTAGTGCGCACTGGGGGTGATATGGGCGCTGTCGGCCCGGATCCGTTCAGCCATGTTTAAGAATCTTGTTGTTATGATGCGCCAGCCTAAGACTGGCCCTCCTGGTCCGACAATCCGATGCCTGACGAACCCAACCTAAGTTTGCCCTGGCCCGACGCAATGCCGCTGCCGGACGCCTTCTTCAACCGCGACGCCCTCACCGTCGCCCGCGAGCTGCTGGGCAAGGTGATCCGCCATCGGGTCGGCGACCTCTGGCTGTCGGCGCGGATCATCGAGACCGAAGCCTATTTCCTGGCCGAGAAAGGCAGCCATGCCTCCCTCGGCTACACCGAGAAACGCAAGGCGCTGTTCCTCGATGGCGGACACATCTATATGTACTACGCGCGAGGCGGCGACTCGCTGAACTTCAGCGCCGGCGGCCCCGGCAACGCGGTGCTGATCAAGTCCGGGCATCCCTGGATGGACCGCGTCTCCGGCGACGCCGCCCTGGCCCGCATGCGCCAGTTCAACCCCGCCGCCGACGGCAGCGAGCGCGCCATCGGCAAGCTCTGCGCCGGCCAGACCCTGCTCTGCCGCGCCCTCGGCCTGAAGGTGCCGGACTGGGACGCGCAGCGCTTCGACCCGCAGCGGCTGTTCGTCGACGACCTCGGCGAGACCCCGGCGCAGGTCATCCAGGCCGCGCGCCTGGGGATTCCCCGGGGGCGCGACGAACACCTGCAATACCGCTTCGTCGATGCCTCCTTCGCACCATTCTGCACACGCAATCCGCTGCGCCGCGGACAGCTCGAAGGACGCGACTACCACCTGCTCGGAACTCAGGACACGCCCCTGCGATGATCGATCTCGCCGCCTTCAACACCTGGATGGCCACCCACCCGCAATGGCTCGCCGGAGTCCTGTTCCTGGTTGCTTTCCTCGAATGCGCCGCCATCATCGGCATCCTCCTGCCTGGGGTGGTGATGCTCTTCGCCATCGCCGTACTGGCCGGCAGCGGCATCCTGGGGCTGGGCGAAACCCTGGCGCTGGCGTTCTTCGGCGGCCTGCTGGGCGACCTGTCGTCCTACTGGATCGGCCGTCACTTCCATCAGGACATCCGGCGCCTGCCGGTACTGCGCCATCGCCCGGAATGGCTGGCCGGCGCCGAAGGCTTCTTCGCCCGCTACGGCGTCGCCAGCCTGCTGGTGGGCCGCTTCATCGGCGCCCTGCGGCCGTTCCTGCCGATGATCGCCGGCATGCTCGACATGCCCTTCGGACGCTTCCTCGCGGTCTCTATCCTCGCCGCCGCCGGCTGGTCCATCGCCTACCTGGTGCCCGGCTGGGCCACCGGCGCGGCCATGCGCCTGCCATTGCCGGAAGGCTTCTGGGGAGAGGCCGGGGTGGTGGCTGCGTGCATCGCGGCGGTCTTCGCCCTGATCATCCACGCCGAGCTGCGCCAGGCACGCAACGCCCCGCTGATCGGCGCCCTCGGCTGCCTTGCGCTGTTGATCGCCATGCTGATCGGCTGGCCGCACCTGGATGCCCTCGACCACGGCCTGATGACTCTGGTGCAGGAGCATCGCCAGGCCTGGCTGAACGAAGTGATGGTGGCCGTCACCCGGGTCGGCGACTTCCGCACCCAGTTCATCGCCGGCGCCCTGCTCGCCTTGCTTCTCGCCGTGCTGCGCCTGTGGCGCCATGCCCTCTTCGCCGCCGGCACGCTGGCTGGCACGGCGCTGCTGAACACCACGCTCAAGCACTTCTTCGGGCGCGCACGACCCGAGGTGATCGCCGACCCGCTGTCCGCCTTCAGCATGCCCAGCGGCCACGCCTCGGCCTCCTTCGCCTTCTTCCTGGTGCTGGGCGTGCTGGCCAGCCGCGAGAAAAGCCCGCGCGTGCGCCTGACCTGGATGCTGCTGGCCGTCATCCCGGCGGCCTTCATCTCCATCTCGCGGGTCTACCTGGGCGCCCACTGGCCCAGCGACATCATCGCCGGCGCGCTGCTCGGCGCCTCGGTGTGCGCCGCCAGCCTGTGGATAAGCCAGCGCCGCGACGAGCTGCCAGCCCTGGCGCCGCGCATCTGGCGGTACCTGCTGCCGAGCGCCCTGGCGCTGCTGGCCATCGCCAGCATCTGGGGCCTGGGCGGCGCTATCCACCGCTACCAGCCCCTGTAGGGCTCAAGCCCAGGGGCGCTCGCGCATCAGCTCCGCGCAGCGCAGTTGGACGAACTCGCGCAGCTGAGTCACTGCCCGGCTGAGCTGGGCGCGGTGGGTGCAGAACAGGTTCATCGGCGTGGCCTCGCCCAGATAGTCCGCCAGCGCCACTTCCAGTCGGCCGGCGCGCACGTCGGCCGCCACGTCCAGCCAGGACTTGTACACCAGCCCCTGCCCCGCCACGGCCCAGCGCCGCACCACGTCGGCGTCGTCGCAGAGACGGTCGCCGCGCACCGTCACTTCATGCTGCTTGCGACTGTCGCTGAAACGCCAGCGCTCATGGGCGCGCCCACCCAGCATGTACAGCAGGCAGTTGTGCCGTTGCAGCTCGTCCGGGTGCGCCGGCTTGCCGTGGCGGGCGAAGTAGTCCGGCGCGGCGCAAAGCACGCGGCGGTTGTCCGGGGCCAGCGGCAGCGCCACCAGGTTCGAATCGCCCGGCAAGCCGAGGCGGAAGGCCACATCCACCGGCTGCCGGTAGAGATCGGCCTGGCGGTCGCTGATCAGCAGGCGCAGGTTCATCCGCGGATGCAGCACCTGGAACTCGTCGAGCCAGGGTAGCAGCACGTTGCGGCCGAAGTCCGACGGCGCCGAGACCTGGAAGTTGCCGGCGATTTCGCTCTTGCCGCCGGCCAGCAGCTGGCGGCCGTCGTCCAGGCTCTGCAGCGCCGCACGCGCGTGGGCCAGGTACAGCTCGCCCTCGGCGGTCAGGCGCAGGCTGCGGGTGGAGCGGGCGAACAGGCGCACATCCAGCTCGTTTTCCAGGCGCTTGAGCGCCGCGCTGGCCACCGCCGGTGACAGCTCCAGCTCACGGGCGGCGGCGGAAAGGCTGCCGCGCTCGGCGGTACGGACGAAGATCTGCAGGTCGTCGAAACGCAGCATTTTCAAAAATCCTTTGAAAGAGACTCTCTACTTACGCGGTTTTTCTTCCTGGAGAAAGAGAGCAGCATGCCTTCACGTTTCCCCACCCGGAGTTTTCCCCGATGAGCCTGACCCTGATCGCCCTCATTCGCGCCAAGCCCGGCCGCGCCGACAGCCTGCAGGAGCGCCTGCACGGCATGCTCGCGCCGTCCCGCGCCGAGGCCGGCTGCCTGCAGTACGACCTGCACCGCGATATCAAGGATGCCGAGCTGATCTACATGATCGAGCAATGGCAGAGCGAAGAGGCCCTGACCGAGCACGAGGCCAGCCCGCACTTCCAGGCCTTCGTGAAGGCCGCCGAACCCGACCTGGCGGAACTCGACATCCGCCTGATGAACCGCATCGACTGATCGTTCAAAACGAATAGGAATTCCCATGAAAGCCATCGGCTACACCCAGAGCCTGCCCAGCAGCGACGCCAATTCCCTGCTCGACATCCAGCTACCCGAGCCCACGCCCGGTCCGCGCGACCTGCTGGTGGAAGTGCGCGCCATCTCCGTCAACCCGGTGGACACCAAGGTGCGCCAGCGCACCCAGCCCGCCGAAGGCCAGTACAAGGTGCTCGGCTGGGACGCCGCCGGCGTGGTCCGCGCGGTGGGCAGCGAGGTCAGCCTGTTCAAGCCGGGCGACAAGGTCTGGTATGCCGGCGACCTGACCCGCCCCGGCAGCAATGCCGAACTGCAACTGGTGGACGAGCGTATCGTCGGCGCGATGCCGACCAGCCTGGATTTCGCCCATGCCGCCGCCCTGCCATTGACGACCATTACGGCCTGGGAACTGCTGTTCGACCGTCTGCAGGTGGCCGAAGGCAGCGCCAGCGCCGGGCAGAGCCTGCTGATCGTCGGCGCCGCCGGCGGTGTCGGCTCGATCCTCACCCAGCTGGCGCGCCAACTCACCGGCATGACCGTGATCGGCACCGCTTCGCGTCCGGAAACCCAGGAGTGGGTGCGCAACCTCGGCGCGCACCACGTGATCGATCACCGCAAGCCGCTGAGCGAAGAACTCAAGCGCATCGGCGTCGGCGAAGTCACCCACGTGGCCAGCCTCAACCAGACCGAGGAGCACCTCGCCGAGATCGTCGCCAGCCTGCGACCGCAGGGCCGCCTGGCGCTGATCGACGACCCGCTGAACCTCGACGTGCGCCTGCTCAAGCAGAAGAGCCTGTCGCTGCACTGGGAGTTCATGTACACCCGCTCGATGTTCCAGACCGACGACATGATCGAGCAGCACAAGCTGCTGCAGCGCGTGGCCGGGCTGATCGACAGCGGCGTGCTGAAGACCACCCTGGGCGAGCACTTCGGCAGGATCGACGCGGCCAACCTGCGCCGCGCCCATGCGCTGCTGGAAAGCAACACGGCCAAGGGCAAGATCGTGCTGGAAGGGTTCTGACAGCGGGTCGCTGATCCGGCCTGTTCGCGAGCAAACTCGCCACTACGAAGAGCAGCAACTCGGCACGCCCTTGTAGGAGCGAGCTTGCTCGCGACCCCCGCCCGGCTCAGTCCGCGACCTTCGCCCCCGCCAGCAACCGGCAAAGCTTCTCGGTGGCATCGAGCATCGCGTAGCTCGGCCGCTCCAGGTTCTTGTCCGGGATCGACCAGAGCTGCCCCAGGCGGGTGGCGGTCAGTTGCGGCATCTGCGTCCAGGCTTGCAGCTCGGCATGGCTGCCGCCCAGGATCACCTCCGGGTCGCGCGCCAGCACGGCCTCCTGGCTGACCTGCGGCGCCGGCAGGCTGAGGTCGGCGAACAGATTCCGGCCGCCGCAGACGGCCAGCGCATCACTGATGATCTGGTTGCCGCCCAGCGTGTACAGCGGGCGATTCCAGACCTGATAGAACACCTTCAACGGCCGCTCCCGGCGGTGCTGGCTGCGCAGCGCCTGCAAGCGCACCTCGAACTGCCGCGCCAGGGCCTGCCCCTGCTCCTGCCGGCCCAGGCGTTCGCCCAGCTCGCGCAGTTGCCGCGCGACATCTTCCAGGCGGTGGGGATCGACGATGTAGAGGGGGATACCGAAGGACTTCAGCCGGGCCAGTTGCGCTTCCGGCACCGCACCCGGCCACACCAGCAGCAGGTCGGGATGCAGGTTGAGCACCTGCTCCAGGTTCACCTGCCCGTAGCGCCCCACCGAGGCCATGCCGTTCAGCGCCGGCGGACGCGGCCCACCGTCGAGCACGCCGACCAGCCGGTCGGCCGCGCCCAGTTCGAGCACCATGTCGGTGAGGGACGGCGCCAGGCTGACCACTCGCTCCGCCGCCGCGACAGGCAGGCCGGCAAGCAGCAGGAGCAGGCAGAGAAGGCGACGCATCAGGCCAGTTGGCGCGGCAGGCGGTACAGCCAGAGGATGATCAGACTGGCGAAGCCCAGCAGCAGGACGGGGACGCCATGCAGGTCGACCAGCACCGCCACGGCACCGGTCCACGCCGGCAGGCTGCCGACCAGCCCACCACGGCGCTGCGCGGCGCCCAGCACATGCCAGGCGGCAGGTTCATCCGCGCCGTCGCGGGCCTTGCCGGCGGCAATCAGCGCATGCTTGTAGCGGCGGAACAACGGCAGGGTGAGGAACATCGACAGAAGGCCGACGACGAATACCGGCGTGGCCAGCGAGTCCGGCCAGGGCGCATCGCCCACCAGCGCCAGCATCAGTTGCTGCGGTGCCAGCGCGAGCGCCAGCAGCAGCCACCAGAGCAGATTCAGCCGGCGCCGGGCAGCGGCGCGGTTCACGAAGCGGATGCCTCGGCCTCGGCTTCGCCCTGATGCATGTTGCCCAGCATGTGGCCCAGCTTGCCTGCCTTGGTCTGCAGGTAGCGCTTGTTGTGCGGGTTCAGGCCCTTCTGCAGCGGCACGCGCTCGGCAACGGTCAGGCCGTAGCCTTCCAGCGCCTTCACCTTGCGCGGGTTGTTGGTCATCAGCTTCAGCGAGCAGATACCCAGGTGCTTGAGCATCGGCAGGCACATCGCGTAGTCACGCTGGTCGGCGCCAAAGCCCAGGGCCAGGTTGGCTTCCACGGTGTCCGCGCCTTCGTCCTGCAGGGCGTAGGCGCGGATCTTGTTGAGCAGGCCGATACCGCGGCCTTCCTGACGCAGGTACAGCAGCACGCCGCGCCCTTCTTTGGCGATGGCCGAGAGTGCGCCTTCGAGCTGGAAACCGCAGTCGCAGCGCAGGCTGAACAGCGCATCACCGGTCAGGCACTCGGAATGCAGACGCCCCAGCACCGGCTGGCCGTCGTCGAGCAGGCCCATCGTCAGGGCAACGTGTTCCTTGCCGGTTTCCTCATCGAGGAAGCCATGCATGGTGAACTCGCCGAAAGGGGTGGGCAGCTTGGAGGCGGCGACGAAAACGACAGACACCGGAAACTCCTGAAAGATTTATCTAGGGAAGGAGGACCGGCATTGTAGCAGCAGCGCCGGCCGCACCGTCATTGCGAATTCTGCGAGATAAGCATCGACACCATCGATGGAAGGGCTCCGCCCTCCGTCTCAGTGCTTGGCCTGGATGTACATCATGCCCTGCTCTTCGCGCCAGCCGACGCGATTGAGGTAGCTCATGCCAAGCAGGATCTCGGTGGGAAACTCGCCGTCCAGCACCACCGCCTCCACTCCCAGCACCTCGACGCCGCCGAGCTTCACGCTGTTGAGGGTCACCCGCCAGCCCTTGGCCGTGCCGCTGGCGGTGGAAGCCATCATCGGCGTGCCGACGGCGCGGTAATCGATGCCCAGGCGGCGCGCCTGACCTTCGTTCATCGCCACCGAGGTGGCGCCGGTGTCCACCAGGAACTGCGCACTCTGGTTGTTGATGGTCCCGGAAACCCAGTAATGACCGCCCGTGCCACGGGCAATGCTCATTTCGGTACGCGCCGCCGGCGCCGAATAGCCACCGCCGCTGTATTCGCGCTCCAGCGCATAGGTCTGCTCCACACCGCCGACGCGGACCACCGCCTTGTGGGCATCGGCGCTGATCAGTTGCACCCCTCCCGGGCCCACCTGGCCGACCTTGAGCAGCTTGCGCTGGCCGTCGATGTTGAGCACCGCCGCACCGGGGAACAGCCCCACCACGCGTACCTGGGGCGCGGCCAGCGCCAGCGTGGCGCAGAAGGTCAGGCAGAACAGCAGGAACAGACGCGGCATCACGATCACTCCTTGGGTGGCAGCAGCGGCTTCAGTGGGTCATAGGGCCAATGCCAGCGGGCGAACAGGCGCTCCAGCTCACCATTCTGGTAGAGCGTCTGCATGCGCGCATCGAACAGCCGCGCCAGCGCGCGGCCACGTTCGTTGTTGGCGAAGCCAAGATACAGCGGAATCGATGCGATATCGGTGATCCGGTAGGCGCTGGCATCGACGCCCTGGAGCATTTCCTCCAGCTCGGGGCGGGCGTCGATGAAATAGTCGATCCGGCGGCTGTCGAGCATCGGCAAGGCCGAGCTGCGACGCTGCAGTTCATTGCGCTGCCGCAGATGATCCAGGTAGCGGTCGAAGGCGTAGCCACGCATCCAGGCCAGGCGGAACCGACCCAGGTTGGCCAGCTTCGGCGCCGGGGAATCCCGGAGCCCCAGGGCGCCGATGGGATCGACGTCATACGGCCAGCGCGGGTAGATCACGTTGTCGATCTCATCGCGATAGGAGCCGACCCAGGCATCCGCCTCGCCACGCTGCACCAGGCCGACCGAACGCACATACGGCTCGCTGCGCGGAACCAGGCGTATGCCCTCCGGCTCGTACAGCTCTCGCAGCAGGTCCCACGCCAGCCCACGTCCGTCGGCCTGGCTGTAGTTGACCCACACCTCACTGGCGACACGGATTTCAGTGGGTGGAGCCTCCGCCCACGCCGGTAGCCACCACAGTACACAGAGCAGGTACAGCAGTCGGCGCATCGATCGTCCTCAGGCTCTCAGATCAACCAGCGGGCCCAACCCCAGATCAGCCCCTGCATCACCAGCCAGGCGAACACGCCCGCCAGCACATCATCCAGCATGATGCCCACGCCGCCGTGGACGTTGCGGTCGATCCAGCTGATCGGCCACGGCTTGGAGATATCGACGATGCGGAACACCACGAAACCGACCAGCAGCCACCACCAGCCCTCCGGTACCAGCCAGAGGGTGATCCACATGCCGACCATTTCGTCCCAGACGATCCCCTCGTGATCGTGCACGCGCAGATCGTCGGCGACCTTGCCGCACAGCCAGAAGCCGAACAGCATGGTCACACCCAGCATCAGCCAGTACCCCCAGTCCGGGAGCATCTGCCACAGTGGTATGAAGGGTAGCGCAACCAGCGAGCCCCAGGTGCCGGGCGCCTTGGGCAGGGTGCCGGAGCCGAAGCCGAAGGCCAGGAAATGCCAGGGGTTGTGCCACACAGAATGGGGTACGGGTTGCGCGGGGGCCTGGTCGGGGTGTTCTGTCACGGTCACTCCATGAAATGCAGGTAGCCGCCCTGACGCGGCGTGATATCGGCGCCCTGCCCGTCCAGCACGCGGACACCGGAGCCGGCCTCCACCCTACCGACCACGCACAACTGCGGCCAGTTCGCGGAAAGGCCGGACAAATGCTCGGGCGGCAGCGTGAAGGCCAGCACGTAATCATCACCGGCGCCGAGTTTCAGTTGCCGGGCCCGCTCGGCGCCCAGCAGTGCTTCCAGCGGCGCGCTCGCCGGCAGACGCTCGGCTTCGACGATCAGCGCGACGCCGGAGGCGCGGGCGATATGCCCGCAGTCGGCGAGCAGTCCGTCGGAGATGTCCAGCGCCGCACTGGCCTTGCCGCGCAGCGCCTGGCCGAAGGCCAGCTGCGGCCGGGGCGACCAGTAGCGCGCCAGCAGCGGCTCGGCGACGGCCGGCTCGGCGGTCATCTCGCCCAGTACCAGCGGCAGCGCGCCGCCCGCCTCGCCCAACGCACCGCCGACGCAGAGCAGGTCACCCGGCCGGGCGCCGGCACGGGTAATCGCCTGTCCGGCGGGTACGCCACCGAACACGGTGATCGTCATGGACAGCGGGCCACGGGTGGTATCGCCGCCGATCAGAGCCAGGGCACACTCCTGGGCCTTCAGGTTCAGGCCACGGGCGAAACCTTCCAGCCAGGCCGGGTCGGCCTCGGGCAGGGTCAGGGCGAGGGTGAAACCGATGGGCGAGGCGCCCATCGCGGCCAGGTCGCTGGCGGACACCGCCAGGGTGCGCTGGCCGAGCAGGAAGGGATCGCAGACGGCCGGAAAATGCACGCCGACGACCAGGGTATCGGTGGAGATCGCCAGCTGTTCGCCGGCCTTGGGCGCGAGGAGCGCACAGTCGTCGCCGATCCCCAATGCCACGGCCTCGCCGCCGGCCGCACAGGCGGCCGAGGCGAAATAGCGACGGATCAGCTCGAACTCACCCATGCTCAGAACCTGTTCAGGATCTGTAGCGAGAGGCCGTCAGCGGAACGAAGAGCAGCACAGGAACCGGAGTTTATGAGCCATAAATGAGGATTCCGGGCAGCGCATGAGTTCCGATCACGGTCTCGCAGTAAGAGCATGGACAGGTTCTCAGCGCTTGGCGCCACGCAGTTCGGCGGCGCGCAGGCGCGGGGCCAGCTTGTCCAGCACGCCGTTGACGAATTTGTGTCCATCGGTGGCGCCGAAGGTCTTGGCCAGCTCGATACCTTCGTTGATGACGACCTTGTACGGCACGTCCAGGCGATTGCGCAGCTCGTAGGTGGCCAGGCGCAGGATCGCCAGCTCAACCGGATCGATTTCTTCCAGCGCGCGGTCCAGGCAAGGGGTGAACTCCTTGTCCAGGTCGCTCTTCAGGCGCGGTACGCCGTGCAGGATTTCGTGGAAGTAGGCGCCGTCGACATCGCTGAAATCGTTGTCGGTACGGAAGGTCGCCTCGATCTCGTTGAGCGGCTGGCCAGCCATCTGCCAGGAATACAGGGCCTGCACCGCGAGGCTGCGGGCCTTGCGACGCATGGCGATCTTGTTCGGCTTGGCGGGCTTTGCCGGAGTGTTGCCGTCCTGGGTGCTCACTTGGCCTCCAGCTGCGACAGCAGGCTCACCATTTCCAGGGCGGACAGGGCAGCTTCGGCGCCTTTGTTGCCGGCCTTGGTGCCGGAGCGCTCGATGGCTTGTTCGATGGAGTCGACAGTCAGCACGCCGAAGGCGACCGGCACGCCGAACTGCAGGGAAACCTGCGCCAGACCCTTGGTGCACTCACCGGCTACGTATTCGAAATGCGGGGTGCCGCCACGGATCACCGCGCCGAGGGCGATAATGGCGTCGAACTCGCCGCGCTGGGCGACTTTCTGCGCCACCAGCGGGATTTCGAAGGCGCCCGGAGCGCGGATCACGGTGATGTCGCTCTGGGCGACGCCGTGGCGCACAAGCGCGTCGATGGCGCCTTCCACCAGGCTTTCCACCACGAAGCTGTTGAAGCGGCCAACCACCAGGGCGAAGCGGCCTTTGGGGGCGATGAAGGTACCTTCGATGGTCTTCAGGGTCATGGACAAGTCTCACTGTTAAAGAGCCGGAGCGTCAGCGTGACGCTCCGCAAATAGGGTAGAAGAACGGCGCCGCCGTGCCAGGGCACGGCAGCGAGGTTCATTCGGGTAGCACTGAGCGCGTCGCGAGTGTAGGTCGGGCAAGGCGTGAATCGCCGAAAAAGCGCAGTTTACTGGAGTAAATGAGCATTTTGAGGCGATTCCCAACGCGGCACGACCAAGCGCAGCAGCGATCAGTGCTGCCCGTCAGCGGGCAGGTATTCTACTACCTCCAGGTCGAAACCGGATATCGCATTGAAGCGCATCGGCGCCGACATCAGGCGCATCTTGCGCACGCCCAGGTCGCGCAGGATCTGCGAACCGGCACCCACGGTGCTGTAGGTGGTGGTCGGTTTCTGCACGGGCGCCGGGGTATTGGTGATCTCGCGCACATGCGCCAGCAGATCGTCGCCGCCGACCTGGTGGCCCAGCAGCAGGACCACGCCGGTGCCGGCCTCGGCCACCTTGGCCATCGCCGCGCGCAGGCTCCAGCGGCCCGCCTGGTTGACCATCAGCAGGTCGCGCAGCGGGTCGGGGTTGTGCACGCGCACCAGGGTCGGCTCTTCCGGGCAGACGTTGCCCAGGGTCAGCGCCAGGTGCACGTCGCCCTCCACGGAATCACGGTAGGTGATCAGCTTGAACTGGCCCAGTTCGGTATCCAGCGGCTGCTCGGCGAGGCGCTCGACGGTGCGCTCGTGGATCAGGCGGTAGTGGATCAGGTCGGCGATGGTGCCGATCTTGATGCCGTGCTGCTGGGCGAACTCTTCCAGCTCCGGCCGACGGGCCATGGTGCCGTCGTCGTTCATGATCTCGCAGATCACCCCGGACGGCTCGAAACCGGCCATGCGCGCCAGGTCGCAGGCCGCCTCGGTGTGGCCGGCGCGGGCCAGCACGCCGCCGGGCTGGGACATCAGCGGGAAGATGTGGCCGGGGCTGACGATGTCGGCAGCCACGGCGTTCTTGGCGGCGGCGGCCTGCACGGTGCGGGCGCGGTCGGCGGCGGAGATGCCGGTGGTGACGCCTTCGGCGGCCTCGATGGAGACGGTGAACTTGGTGCCGAAACCGGAACCGTTACGCTGCACCATCAGCGGGATGCCCAGGCGCTCGCAGCGCTCGCGGGTCATCGGCATGCAGATCAGGCCCCGGGCGAAGCGGGCCATGAAGTTGATGTCTTCGGTGCGGACACACTCGGAGGCGATGATCAGGTCGCCTTCGTTCTCGCGGTCCTCGTCATCCATGAGGATGACCATCTTGCCCTGACGCATGTCGTCGAGCAGTTCTTCAATGCTGTTGAGTGCCATACGGGGACGCGCCTTATCAGTGTTTCAGGAAGCCGTTTTCGGCCAGGAATGCTTCGGTGATGCCGCCGGAACCGGCAACGGGGTCCGCCGCCTTGTCACCCAGCAACAGACGCTCCAGGTAGCGCGCCAGCAGATCGACTTCGAGGTTGACCAGGCGACCACCGCGGTAGTCGGCCATGATCGTCTCCTGCACGGTATGCGGGACGATGGTCAGCTCGAACTCGGCGCCGTTGACCGCGTTCACCGTCAGGCTGGTGCCGTCCACGGTGATCGAGCCCTTGAGCGCGATGTACTTGGCCAGCTCGCGCGGTGCGCGCACGGTGAACTGGATGGCGCGGGCATTTTCCTCGCGCTTGACGATCTCGCCGACGCCGTCGACGTGGCCGCTGACCAGATGGCCGCCCAGGCGGGTGGTCGGGGTCAGGGCCTTCTCCAGGTTCACCCGGCTGCCGATCTTGAGCTGGGCGAAGGCGGTGCGCGCCAGGGTCTCGCGACTGACGTCGGCCCAGAAGCCGTCGCCGGGCAGTTCCACCGCCGTCAGGCAGATACCGTTGACCGCGATGCTGTCGCCGAGCTTGACGTCGGCCAGATCGAGCTTGCCGGTCTTCACGTACAGGCGCACGTCACCGCCCTTGGGGGTGATGGAGGCAATGGTGCCAATGGATTCGATTATGCCGGTGAACATGGGACCTCCCACACGGCAGGAGCGGCGTGATCGCGGACACTGGACCGCGCAGCCGACCGGGAACGATGTTGCATAGCAGCGAACTCCTGTTTTGGTTAGAAAACAGGGCGTATCGGATCGAAGGGATTACGCGGACGCGCGCGGACGCGCCCCGCTGGCTCATCCCGTTCTCTCTTCATCCGGACTATTACCGTCGGCCCCGGAATCACACCGGGTCTGCTGACCTTGCCCCTCCGGCGAACCGGTTCGGCAAGCGCTCGCGGGCTAGACGCATTGCGCGCCATTACCGCCGGTGGGGACTTGCACCCCGCCCTGAGAACGTCAATCGCGGTCGTCTACAACGCCGACCGCGTGTGGCGTTTTACCACAGGCGGGCACAAGTCGGAAGGTTCTGTTGTCTTATCGGGTTGTCCGTGCTCGCGGGGATGACCGACGATCTCAGCGGAAGGACGGGTGTATTGGCGGCCATCAGCGCGGTCTGGCGGTGACCAGCCAGTCGTCGCCCACCGCGCGGATGTCGCTGATCGTCAGCTCGCGGGACTCCGCCATGCGCTCCAGCGGCAGCTCCAGCAACGGGCGCGCGGAGGAGCCGAGCAGCTTGGGCGCCATGAAGATGCAGTACTCGTCCACCAGCCCCTGGCAGGCGAAGGCGCCGGCCAGGCGCGGCCCTGCTTCCACCAGCACCTCGTTGACGCCACGGCGGCCCAGCTCGGCCATCAGTGCCGGCAGATCGACCTGACCGTCGTTCCCGGCCAGCACCAGCAATTCGTGACCGGCCTCGGCGTAACCCGGGGCTTCCCGCGTGCTGACCACCAGCGCCGCTCCCGCCTGGAAGAAGGCCGCGCCGAGCGGCACGCGCAGACGACCATCGATCAGCACCCGCAACGGCGGGCGGCGCATCGCCAGTTCGGTCTGTTCGGCATCCAGACCGAGCTCGTCCGGTCGGACGGTCAGCCGCGCATCATCCATCAGCACGGTATCGGCGCCGGACAGCACGACGCTCGATTGCGCGCGCAGCCGCTGCACGGCCCGGCGCGCCGCCGGCCCGGTGATCCACTGGCTCTCGCCGCTGGCCATCGCGGTGCGGCCGTCCAAGCTCATGGCCAGCTTCACCCGCACGAAGGGCAGGCCGGTTTCCATGCGTTTGAGGAAACCCTGGTTGAGCGCGCGGGCTTCGTTCTCCAGTACGCCAGAGCGCACCTCGATACCCGCCTCGGCGATGCGTTTCATGCCGCTGCCGGCCACCCGCGGATTGGGGTCCTGCATGGCCGCCACCACCCGCGCCACGCCAGCCTTCACCAGCGCATCCGCGCACGGCGGCGTGCGACCGAAGTGGCTGCAGGGCTCCAGGGTGACGTAAGCGGTCGCGCCACGGGCCTTGTCGCCGGCCTGGCGCAGGGCGTGGACTTCCGCGTGGGGCTCGCCGGCGCGCAGGTGCCAGCCTTCGCCGACCACTTCGCCGTCGCGCACGATGACGCAGCCGACCCGGGGATTGGGATGGGTGGAATACCAGCCCTTGCGCGCCAGTTCGATGGCGCGGGCCATCCAGGTTTCATCGAAGGTGTTCATGTCGTCGCGCGCGCTCATTCTTTCGACGGCTCGCGGGCCAGGCGCTCGATCTCCTCGCGGAACTCGTTGAGGTCCTGGAAGCGGCGGTACACCGAGGCGAAGCGGATATAGGCGACTTCATCGAGCTTCTCCAGCTCGGCCATCACCAACTCCCCCAGCACCCGCGACTTCACCTCGCGCTCGCCGGTGGCGCGCAGCTTGTGCTTGATATGCGCCAGCGCCTCCTCCAGCCGCTCGATGCTCACCGGGCGCTTCTCCAGCGCGCGCTGCATGCCGGCGCGCAACTTGTCCTCGTCGAACGGCTGGCGGCTGCCATCCTGCTTGATCAGGCGCGGCATCACCAGTTCGGCGGTCTCGAAAGTGGTGAAGCGCTCACCGCACGCCAGGCATTCGCGGCGGCGACGAACCTGATCGCCCTCGGCGACCAGGCGCGAATCGATGACTTTGGTGTCGTGGGCGCCGCAGAAGGGACAATGCATGGGCGGGTCTTGTACGCATGAGGGAAAGGCTCATGGTAGCGCATCGCTTCGTCAATGAAACCCTGGCCCCCGAGACAAGCCCGACGCTTTAGGCTATACAGGCGCCCGCCTGGAAATGTGCCGCGATGGAGTCCGCCCATGTCCGCCCGTCTTCTCTGCCTGTCCCTCATCGCCCTGCTCGCCGCCTGTTCCAG
The DNA here is from genome assembly GCF_054720805.1 of Pseudomonas sp. MT3. Taxonomy (NCBI): domain Bacteria; kingdom Pseudomonadati; phylum Pseudomonadota; class Gammaproteobacteria; order Pseudomonadales; family Pseudomonadaceae; genus Pseudomonas; species Pseudomonas sp. MT3. Next base: position 58,731 of record NZ_JBTVPY010000013.1, on the reverse strand, counting down.
CGACAAGCCGGCGCCGCCCCCGCAGCAGACCACGCCTGTCCGCGCCGCAGTGGTCGAGCCGGTCCTGCCGGCCAACATGCGCGAGTTGACCGGCCTGCTCAGCAGCAGCCAGGGCTACCTGCCCGCTGGCGGCGAGGTGGAGCTCGCGCTGCTGGTGATCGATGAACGCGACCGCCCGCAGCGCTTGCTCTCCAGCGAAAAGCTGCTGGCCACCGGGCAGGCCCTGCCCTTCCGCCTGGTGTTCAATCCGCAGTCCTTCCCGGCCAACGCCCGCGTCGAGCTGCATGGCCGCGTCTCGCAATCCGGCCAGTTGGCCTGGCGCCTGACACCGGTGCGCATCCCCCGGCCGGAAACCCGCGCCCTGGGCGAGTTGCGTCTGGAGCGTGCACCATGAGCGCGCCCCGGCAACTGCAACAGGCCCTGAGCGAACTGCTGGGCGACGCCCGCCTGGTGGCCGAGCGCCTGCCCGGCAGCGACATCGATCTCTGGCTGATCGACGCGCAGAACATGGACCGCGCCTTCAGCCCGGACGAAACCCGGCGCATTCTCGAAGAGCCGCCCTACTGGTGCTTCTGCTGGGCCAGCGGCCTGGTGCTGGCGCACTGGCTGGCCGACAAGCCGGAATGGGTGCGCGGCAAGCGCGTGCTGGATTTCGGCGCGGGCTCCGGCATCGCCGCCATCGCCGCCGCGAAAGCCGGCGCCGCCGAAGTGGTGGCCTGCGACCTCGACCCGCTGGCGCTGCAAGCCTGCCGCGCCAACGCCGAACTGAACGGCGTGGAGCTGAGCTACTCGGACGATTTCTTCAAGGAGATCGACCGCTTCGACCTGATCATCGTCGCCGACGTGCTCTACGACCGCGCCAACCTGCCGCTGCTGGACGCCTTCCTCAGCCGTGGCCGCGAAGCCCTGGTGGCCGACTCGCGGGTCCGCGACTTCAGCCACCCGCTGTACCAGCGTCTGGCGATCCTCGACGGCTGCACCTGGCCGGATCTGGCGGAGCCGGCGGAATTCAGGCACGTCAGCCTGTATCACGCGCGGCGCGGCTAGCCTCTCGCGGCCTTATCGCGGACGGAGTCCGCTCCTGCGGGTAACGGGGAACATCGTTGCTCGCGCAGGAGCGGACTCCGTCCGCGAAAGGCGGGCAAAGCCCGTCCACGCCGCCCGCCAACCGGAGGTTGTTTCCGTAACAGAGCGCCCCCACTTATAGTGGCAACCACCCCATCGCCCCACTCGCCCGAGATTGCCCATGAGCGATACGCCCTACATCTTCGACGCCTCGATCGCCAACTTCGATCAGGTGGTCATCGAGAACTCCTTCCACAAGCCGGTCCTGGTGGACTTCTGGGCCGACTGGTGTGCCCCGTGCAAGGCGCTGATGCCGCTGCTGGCGCAGATCACCGAGTCCTACCGGGGCGAGCTGCTGCTGGCCAAGGTCAACTGCGACGTCGAGCAGGACATCGTGATGCGCTTCGGCATCCGCAGCCTGCCCACCGTGGTGCTGTTCAAGGACGGCCAGCCGGTGGACGGCTTCGCCGGCGCGCAGCCCGAATCGGCGATCCGCCAGATGCTCGAACAGCACGTGCAGCCTCCGGCTCCGGCGGCCGCCGACCCGCTGGAACTGGCGCAGGCCGCCTTCAGCGAGGGTCGCTTCGCCGAGGCCGAAGCCCAGTTGAAAGCCCTGCTGGGCGAAGACAACAGCAACGCCGCCGCACTGATCCTCTATGCCCGCTGCCTCGCCGAGCGCGGCGAACTGGGCGAAGCCGAAACCGTGCTCGGCGCGGTGAAGAGCGACGATCACAAGCAGGCGCTGGCCGCCGCCAAGGCCCAACTGACCTTCCTCCGCCAGGCCGAAGGCCTCCCGGACGCCGCCACGCTGAAGACCCGCCTGGCCGCCGACGTCAACGACGACGAAGCCACCTACCAGTTGGCCGTCCAGCAACTGGCCCGCCAGCAGTACGAGGCGGCGCTGGACGCCCTGCTCAAGCTGTTCGTGCGCAACCGCAGCTACGGCGAGGACCTGCCGCGCAAGACGCTGGTCCAGGTGTTCGACCTGCTGGGCAACGACCACCCGCTGGTGATCGCCTATCGCCGCAAGCTGGCGAACGTCCTCTACTGATCCCCTGCGGCGGAACCGCCCTTGTAGGAGCGAGCTTGCTCGCGAACCAACCCCGTGGCGGGCTGTTCGCGAGCAAGCTCGCTCCTACGAAAAGCCGTTACTCCTCGATCCAGTTGAACACCTGCACACCCTCGCGCACCTCGATCTTCACCTTCGGGCTGTGCCGCAGGCGCACCAGCAGCCCCTTCGCCGCTCCGGCACTGCCCGCCAGCGCCGCCAGCTCATCCAGCAGTTGCGGCCCTTCGCTGCTGCCACTGCGGCGTAGCAGGTCCTGCGCCGCCAGCCACAGCTGATCCACCGGCGCGCTCGCTGCCGGCGCCGGCACGGCAGCGGCCACCGGCGCCACGGCGGCAGCCGGCAGGTTCTGCGCCAGCCGCGCCCAGTCGGCGTCATCCATCTCCACGGTGAGGTCCACCGGCCAGTCGCCGATGGTGCCCTTGATTCTCAGCATCGCCCTTCTCCTCGCGGCCTTTCGCGCATGCTCCCACGGCACGGCCGGCGCGCCAAACGCACGCTAAGCTGGCGTTAATAATTCATCTGTTATAACGTAACAAAATCATTCAACGGACCGGAGTTTCCCATGCGCCCCCTGCTCCTCGCTGTCGCCCTGCTGCCCCTCGCCGCCCAAGCCCACGACGAACATGAACACGGCAGCCTCGGCAAGCACGAGCATGGCGTCGCCCAGCTCAACGTCGCCCTCGACGGCAAGACCCTGGAACTGGAGATGGACAGCCCGGCGATGAACTTCGTCGGCTTCGAGCACGCCGCCACCAGCGACGCCGACAAGGCCACGGTCGCCGCCGTGCAGGCCCAGCTCAAGCAGCCGCTGCAACTGCTCGCCCTGCCCGCCTCGGCCCGGTGCAGCGTGCAGTCGGTGGAGCTCTCCAGCCCGCTGTTCGGCGATGCGCCCAAGGCGGAAGACCACGATCATGACCACGAACATGCAGATGGCGACCACGACGAGCACGAAGGTCACCAGCACGCCGATATCGACGCCCACTACCAGCTGACCTGCGCCCAGCCGCAGGATCTTGCCACCCTCGATTTCGCACCGCTGTTCAAGCGATTCCCGGCGACCCAGAAGATTCAGGTACAACTGATCGGCCCGAGCGGCCAGCAAGGTGCAGAATTGACCGCCGCCAACCCGACCCTGAACTTCTGATTCCCGAACAGACGAAATGACCGCACTGCTCGAACTCGACAACCTCGGCTTCGCCTGGCCCGGCCAGGCGGAGCTGCTGGACATCCCCGCCTTCACCCTGGCCCGTGGCGAAACCCTGTTCCTCAAGGGTCCGTCCGGCAGCGGCAAGACCACCCTGCTCGGCCTGCTCGGCGGCGTACAGCGCCCCCAGCGTGGCAGCGTGAAGCTGCTCGGCGAGGATATCGCGCAGATGAAGTCAGCGCGCCGCGATCACTTTCGCGTCGACCACACCGGCTACATCTTCCAGCAGTTCAACCTGCTGCCGTTCCTCTCGGTGCGGGAGAACGTCGAGCTGCCCTGCCACTTCTCCCACAGCCGCGCCGAGCGCGCGACCCTGCGCCACGGCAGCGTGGCCAAGGCCGCCGAAGCGCTACTGGGTCACCTGGGTCTGGGCGATGCGGCGCTGATCGAGCGCCGCGCCGACAGCCTGTCGATCGGCCAGCAGCAGCGCGTCGCCGCCGCCCGCGCACTGATCGGCCAGCCGGAACTGGTGATCGCCGACGAGCCGACCTCGGCGCTGGACGCCGACGCCCGCGAAGCCTTCCTCCAATTGCTGTTCGCCGAATGCCGCGGGGCCGGCGCCAGCCTGCTGTTCGTCAGCCACGACCAGAGCTTGGCGCCCCTGTTCGATCGCAGCCTGTCGCTGACCGACCTCAACCGCGCCGCCCGCGCTCCGGGAATCTGAGCATGTACCTGTTGCGCCTGGCGCTCGCCAGCCTGTCCAACCGCCGCTTCACCGCGCTGCTGACCATCTTCGCCATCGCCCTCTCCGCCTGCCTGCTGCTGGCGGTGGAGCGCGTGCGCACCGAGGCCAAGGCCAGCTTCGCCAGCACCATCTCCGGCACCGACCTGATCGTCGGTGCCCGCTCGGGCTCGGTGAACCTGCTGCTCTACTCGGTGTTCCGCATCGGCAACGCCACCAACAACATCCGCTGGGAAAGCTACGAAACCGTCACCCACAGCCCGCTGGTGAAATGGGCCATCCCGATTTCCCTGGGCGATTCGCACCGCGGCTACCGCGTCATGGGCACCGACACCGGCTACTTCGAGCACTACCGCTTCGGCCGTGGGCAGACGCTGGAACTCGCCGAGGGCCGGCCGTTCGGCCAGGACCTGTTCGACGTGGTGCTCGGCGCGGAAGTCGCGCAGGCCCTGCATTACAAGCTGGGCGACAGGATCGTCCTGGCCCACGGCGTCAGCACCATCAGCCTGGTGCAGCACGACGACAAGCCGTTCACCGTGGTCGGTATCCTCAAGCGCACCGGCACGCCGGTGGACCGCACCCTGCACATCTCGCTGCAGGGCATGGAGGCGCTGCACGTCGACTGGCAGAACGGCGTCCCGGCACGCGGCGCCGCGCGCGTCAGCGAGGATCAGGCGCGCGGCATGGACCTGCAACCCAAGGCGATCACCGCCTTCCTGCTCGGCCTGAAGAGCAAGGTCGCGACCTTCACCCTGCAGCGACAGATCAACGAGTACGACGGCGAGCCGCTGATGGCGATCCTGCCGGGCGTGGCGCTGCAAGAGTTGTGGGGCCTGATGGGCACGGCGGAGAAGGCGCTGTTCGTGGTCTCGCTGTTCGTCGTGCTGACCGGCCTGATCGGCATGCTCACGGCGATCCTCACCAGCCTCAACGAACGCCGCCGCGAGATGGCCATCCTGCGCTCGGTGGGCGCGCGGCCCTGGCACATCTTCGGGCTGCTGGTGGCCGAGGCCTTCGCCCTGGCGCTGGCGGGCGTGGCGCTGGGTGTCGGGCTGCTCTACGCCGGCATCGCCGCCAGCCAGGGCTACGTGCAGGCCAGCTACGGAATCTTCCTGCCGCTGACGCCGCCCAGCGCCTATGAAGGGGCGCTGCTGGGCGGCATACTCCTGGCCGCGCTGCTGATCGGCTGTGTCCCGGCGTGGCGCGCCTATCGGCAGTCATTGGCCGATGGGCTGTCCATTCGCCTCTGAGGAACCCCGATGCGCCGCCTGCTTTTCCTGCTGCTGATGCTGACCAGCTTCGCCACCTGGGCAGGCACGCCGCGTGAACTCACCTGGCCCGAGCTGATCCCCGAAGGCGCACCGCCGCCCCCGCCGCCGGTGCCACTGCACGATATGTCCAAGCTTTCCGATGTACTCAATTCGGAGAGTGGCCCGGCGGTGAAGCAGCAGATACCCAACGCACCCGTGGTACAGCAGTTGGACGGCCAGGAAGTGAAAATACCGGGCTACATCGTGCCTCTGGAAATGGAGGAAGATGGCCAGACCGTGCGCGACTTCCTGTTGGTGCCATATTACGGCGCCTGCATCCACGTGCCAGCTCCGCCGTCGAACCAGATCGTCTATGTTCGAGGCGGCAAGGGGGTGAAGGTGGATGAGTTGTACCAGCCGTTCTGGATCATCGGCACGCTCAGCGTGAAGGCCGTGGAAAGCGACCTGGCGGAGGCGGGCTACCAGATGCAGGCGAGTCGCATCGAACCCTACGAGTACACCGGCGAATAAGGCGCGACGCTTCGCCACACCCCGATATCCTACAAATCCTGCGGGCTTTATTGAGCCAGGTCAAAGGTGAGCTTTTAGCACTATCTACTATTCGAGGCACCAACACTTATACCAAAGAGATATGGAGCTCATCATGCGCAAGCCCTGGCTCACCACCTCGCTTCTTGCACTCGCCGTCGCAACGCCCGTCGTGGCCCAGGCTGCGGACATCCGCGGACACAAGGCGGGGGACTTCCTCGTCCGCGGCGGTATCGCCACCGTTGCACCGGACGACAGCAGTTCCGATATCAAGCTCGACGGCGCCAAGGTCAGCGGCACCAAGGCTACCGTCAACAGCGATACCCAGCTGGGCCTGACCTTCGCCTACCTGCTCACCGACAAGATCGGCGTCGAACTGGTCGCCGCCACTCCGTTCAGCCACCAGGTGGACGTCAAGGGCCTGAACAAGGCCACCGGCCTGTCCGGCCTGGACGGCAAGCTGGCTGACATCAAGCAACTGCCGCCGACCGTACTGCTGCAGTACTACCCCCTGGGTGGTACCAGCTCCGCCTTCCAGCCCTACGGTGGCCTGGGTGTGAACTACACCACCTTCTTCGACGAAGACCTGGCCGGCAACCGCAAGGACCAGGGCTTCAGCAACCTGAAGCTGCAGGACTCCTGGGGCCTGGCCGCCGAGCTGGGCATGGACTACATGCTCAACGAGCACGCCTTCGTCAACGCCGCAGTCTGGTACATGGATATCGACACCAAGGCCAGCGTCGACGGCCCCACTGCACTGGGCGTGCAGAAGACCAAGGTCGATGTTGACGTCGACCCCTGGGTTTACATGGTCGGTTTCGGCTACCGTTTCTAACGGAGCAATCGTGAAGAAGGCGCCCAAGGGCGCCTTTTTCGTTTTTAGGGAACCGGTATGTACCTCGAACTCAAAGCACTGCACGTCAGCCTCGCGATCATCAGCACTCTGCTTTTCCTCCTGCGCCTGGGCCTGAGCTGGTGGGACAAGCGTCCCTCGGGCTGGCAGCGTGGCCTGCCGCACCTGATCGATACCCTGCTGCTGCTCAGCGCCCTGGGCCTGGTACACCTGGCGATGCCCTGGCCGCTGCCGGTCTGGCTACAGGCCAAGATCGGCCTGCTGGTGCTCTACATCGTGCTGGCGGCCTTCGCCCTGCGCAGCGCCTCGAAGCCGCGCAAGGCGGTGTTCAGCGTCCTGGCACTGGGTTCGCTGTCCGGCATCTTCCTGCTGGCGATCAACAAACCCTGGTGGTGATCAGTTGGGCGAGGCCTTCCGCCAGCGGCGTGGGCGCGTCCAGACTGTAGCGCGCCAGCAGCCGGCGGTTGTCCGCGCGCGAGTGGCGGATATCGCCGGGGCGCGCCGGCTGGTAGGTGATCTGCGGCAGCCCGCCGGTGAGCTTGCCGATTTCGGCCAGCAGTTGCTTCAGGCTGGTGGATTGATCCAGTCCGACATTGATCGCCGACTCCGCCACGCCCTCGGCCAGCAAAGCCTGCACCAGCAGCTTGACGAGGTCGCCGACATAGATGAAATCGCGGGTCTGCTCGCCATCGCCGAACACGGTGATCGGCAGGCCCTGTTCGGCGCGCTGGGCGAAGATGCTGATTACGCCCGAGTAGGGCGACGATGGGTCCTGGCGCGGCCCATAGACGTTGAAGAAGCGGAAGATCGCCGGTTGCAGAGCATGCTCGCGGCGATAGAAATCCAGGTAGTACTCGCTGGCCAGCTTGTCCGACGCGTAGGGCGTCAGCGGCGCCTTGGCGGTGGTCTCGTCGATGGCGGTGCCTTCGCCGTTCTGCCCGTAGACGGCCGCGCTGGAGGCGAACAGTACCCGGTGGATGCCCTCCTGACGCATGGCCTCGCAGAGGTTCAGGGTGCCGATGAAGTTGGCGCGGTGGGTGCCCACCGGGTCCTCCACCGACGCCTGCACCGAAGCGACGGCCGCCAGGTGCGCGACGCCCTGGCAACCGCTCACCGCGCCTCGCAGCGCAGCCTCATCAGCGACGTCACCGACGATCAGTTCGACGCGGGGATCGAGGTTCTCGCGCTTGCCGGTGGACAGGTCGTCCAGCACGCGCACGGCAAAACCCCGCGCCAGCAACGCGTCCGCCAGGTGGGAGCCGATGAACCCCGCGCCGCCGGTGATGAGGATGGGCTGCGCGGAGGGGGAAAGACGATCAGACATGGCGGTAATAACGATCCAGCAAGGCGGGCAGGCCGGCGCGCCAGGCGCGCGGCTTGATGCCGAAGGTATGGAGGATTTTCTTGCAGGCGAGCACCGCGTGCTGCGGCTCATCGTTGGCGTCCGGGCGCACGGCATGGGCCTGCGGGCTGGGTTCCTGCACGGCCAGGCCACGGAAGGCGCGGGCCTCGCCGAGCACCACCTGGCCCAGGGACAGGGTGGTCGTGGCCTCCAGGCCGCCGTAGTGGTAGGTGCCCCACAGCGGCGCCTGGCAATCGAGCTGCTTGAGCACCGAGAGGATCACCCGCGCGGCGTCGTCCACCGGGGTCGGGTTGCCCCGGCGATCGTCGGCGAGGAACAGCACCTGTTCCTTTTCGGCGCGCTCAAGGAAGCGGCCGAGCGAACCTTCGCGGCTATCGTCGATCAGCCAGCCGAAGCGCAGCAGTACGTGGCGCGGACAGGTCGCCCGGACCCACTGCTCCATGCGCCACAGCGCCTGGCCACGCGGGCCCAGGGGCAATGGCTCGTCCTTCTCGCTGTAGGCGGTGGCGCGGGCGCCGTCGAACACGCGATAGCTGGACGGCTGGATCAGCAGGATCTCATGGTGCTGGCAGAGTTCGGCCAGGCGCTCCACGGCACGTTCCTGGCTGGCCAGGCGGGCATCGCTGACGCTCTCAGCCTGGAACCAGTCGAAGTAGTAGGCAAGGTTGATCACCGCATCGGGGCGGGTGTCATCCAGCAGGACGGTGAGACTGGAGGCATCCCAGCCCCCTTCGGGAGGCCGGGGGGCGAGGAAGCCGATGTCCTCCTCGGCGCCAAGGCGGATCAGCGCCTGTCCAAGGGCATTACCGCCACCCAACAGCATCAGGCGCATGCGCATATTCTGGGGGTCACTCGAATCCGTGGGTTACCGCCGGCGCGCAAGGCGCCGGGGATGATGCCCGCATTTTTCCTGTGCCCCGGCACAGCGTCAAGCTTGGCCGACCCGCTGCAGCCTTTGCCGCGCGCGGCGACTCCTGTCTAGGAGCGGCGACGGAACAGCGGACGCGGCTCGATCACCGAGCGGCCATAGAGCACGCTCAGGCCCGCCAGGCCCTTCAGCGCGTCTTCCACGGACTTGTCCTCGCGCACGGCAAAGGCATCGAAACCGCACTGGCGCATATGCGCCAACTGGTCACGCAGCACGTCGCCCACCGCGCGCAACTCCCCGCGCCAGCCGAGACGGCTGCGCAACAGGTAGGCCAGGCTGTAACCGCGACCGTCGCGGAAACTGGGGAAGTCGATGGCGATCAGCGACAGTTCGTCCAACCGACCGACCAGTCGTTGCGGATCATCGTCCGGCCCCAGCCAGACGCCGCTTTTCTGTAGGAGCGAGCTTGCTCGCGAACCGCCCGGCTCCGGTGTCTGCGGTGAATCCTGTTCGCGAGCAAGCTCGCTCCTACAGAGATTGCGCTCCAGCCACGATTCCAGCGGCAGGATCAGGTTTCCGGGTGGCAACTCTTCCGGCACTTCGCGCAACAGCTCCCATGCATCGTCCGGCGCCAGCCGCGCCTCGCCATCCTGCAGGCGGATCAGGTTCCTCATGCCGGCACCTCCGTCTGGCGGTAGACCCGCGCCTTGAAAGGCTCCAGGCCGATGCGCTCGACCGTTTCGACGAAGCGCTCGCCGGCGCCACGCTGCTCCACATAGGTCCGCACCAGCGCCTCGATCACGTCCGGCACCTCGGCGGCGCTGAACGACGGGCCGATCACCTTGCCCAGCGCGCTCTTCACACCCTGCGCGCCGCCGAGGGTGATCTGGTACCACTCGCTGCCGTTCTTGTCGACGCCGAGGATGCCGATGTTGCCGATGTGGTGATGGCCGCAGGCGTTCATGCAGCCGGAGATGTTCAGGCTGAGGTCGCCCAGGTCGTGCAGGTAGTCGAGGTCCTCGAAGCGCTGCTGGATGCCCTGGGCGATGGGGATCGACTTGGCGTTGGCCAGCGCGCAGAAGTCGCCGCCGGGGCAGGCGATGATGTCGGTGAGCAGGCCCTGGTTCGGCGTGCCCAGGCCGGCCGCGCAGGCTTCCCGCCAGAGCGCATGGAGATCGGACTTGCGCACGTCCGGCAACACCAGGTTCTGCTCGTGGGCGACGCGGATCTCGCCGAAGCCGAAGCGCTCGGCCCAGTCGGCCACCTGTTCCATCTGCTCGGCGGTCGCGTCCCCCGGCGGCGCCTCGGCGCCCGGCTTGGTGGACAGCACCACACTGGCATAGCCCGGCACCCGATGGGGACGTACGTTGCGGGAAACCCAGCGAGCAAACTCGGCGTCGCCGGCCACTGCGCGGCCGTACGCCAGCTCGTCGGCGGTGGCGTAGACCGGCGGCTCGAAAGCGGCGGCTACACGCTGGTACTCGTCGAGCGTCAGTTGCGCCTCGCCGTCGCGCAGGTGCTGCCACTCCTCCTCCACTTCGCGGGAGAACGCCTCGATGCCCAGCGCCTTCACCAGGATCTTGATCCGTGCCTTGTACTTGTTGTCGCGCCGGCCGTGACGGTTGTACACGCGCAGGATGGCCTCGACGTAGGACAGCAGGTGCTGCCAGGGCAGGTCGTCGCGAATCACCTGGCCAAGCATCGGCGTGCGCCCCAGCCCGCCACCGACCATCACCTTCAGACGCAGCTCGCCGTCTTCGGCGCGGCGCAGGTAGAGGCCGATGTCGTGCATCATCACCGCCGCGCGGTCTTCCTCGGCGGCGCAGAGGGCGATCTTGAACTTGCGCGGCAGGAAGAGGAATTCGGGGTTCACCGTCGACCACTGGCGGAGGATTTCCGCCAGCGGGCGCGGGTCGAGGAATTCGTCGGCGGCGACACCGGCGAAGGCCTCGGTGGTGATGTTGCGCACGCAGTTGCCGGAGGTCTGGATGGCGTGCATCTCGACGTCCGCCAGGCGATCGAGGATGTCCGGCACGCGCGCCAGCTCGACCCAGTTGAACTGGATGTTCTGCCGCGTGGTGAAGTGGCCGTAGCCGCGGTCGTGCTCGCGGGCGATCCAGGCCAGGGTGCGCATCTGCTCGCTGGACAGGGTGCCGTAGGGAATCGCCACCCGCAGCATGTAGGCGTGCTTCTGCAGGTACAGGCCGTTCTGCAGGCGCAGGGGAAGGAACTCTTCCTCACTCAGCTCGTCGGCCAGGCGCCGCTGCACCTGGTCACGGAACTGCGCCACCCGTTCGCGCACCAGGGCGCGGTCGTAATCATCGTATCGGTACATCGCCAGGCCACCTTCAGGACGTTGCGTAGCGGCCTGCTTCTGTCGTCGAGCGCGCTACTTTGCGGTTGACCGAATAGTGGCCGGCGCCTGCTGTGCAAAACAGCGGCAGATCACGCCGGAAAAACCGGATCAGATGCGCTCGGCGCCTGCCCCTACGGGCCTGCGACCGGTTGCCGCAATAGGCCCGATCAGGCGTTTTATCACGCGCGGCGCCAGCCCCGCAGCGACGCGGCACAGAGCGGATTTCGCCATCTGATATGGTTTTTTCCGGCGAACCTGAATCTGTTTCGGGTGCAGAGCGGTTCGTACAGTCGCGGCGCCTCTTCTGCCTGATGGGCCACGACAATGAGCGAAAGAATCCCCGCGAAGGTCATCGAGATCGACGCACCGCAACGTTTCACCCCGCCGCCAAAACCGCTGTCGGCGGTGACCCCGACGGTCTATACCAAGCGCTTCGCCGGGCGTTTCCGCGACCTGCGGCGCCTCGGCGGCGGCCTGCTGTTCCTGCTGTTCTTCGGCACCCTGTGGCTGCAATGGAACGGCCGCCAGGCGGTGCTCTGGGACCTGCCCGAGCGCAAGTTCTACATCTTCGGCGCGACCTTCTGGCCGCAGGACTTCATCCTGCTCTCGGCGATCCTGATCATCGCCGCCTTCGGCCTGTTCTTCATCACGGTGTTCGCCGGCCGCGTCTGGTGCGGCTACACCTGCCCGCAGAGCGTGTGGACCTGGGTCTTCATGTGGGTCGAGCAGGTCACCGAGGGCGACCGCAACCAGCGCATCAAGCGCGACCAGGGCCCGGCGAGCGCGGAGAAAGTCCTGCGCAAGGGCGCCAAGCACGGCCTCTGGCTGCTGATCAGCCTGGTCACGGCGATCACCTTCATCGGCTATTTCACGCCGGTGCGGCCGCTGGTGGCGGACCTGTTCACGTTCAGGCTCGATCTGGAAAGCACCTTCTGGGTCGCCTTCTTCGCCGCCGCCACCTACGCCAACGCCGGCTGGCTGCGCGAGCAGGTGTGCATCCACATGTGCCCGTACTCGCGCTTCCAGAGCGTGATGTTCGACAAGGACACCCTGATCATTTCCTACGACGCGGCGCGCGGTGAGTCCCGTGGTGCGCGCAAGAAGGACGCCGATCCCAAGGCCCTCGGCCTGGGCGACTGCATCGACTGCCACCAGTGCGTGCAGGTCTGCCCCACCGGCATCGACATCCGCGACGGCCTGCAGATCGCCTGCATCGGCTGCGCCGCCTGCATCGACGCCTGCGACTCGGTGATGGACAAGATGGGTTACGACCGCGGCCTTGTGCGCTACACCTCCGAGCGCGCGCTCGAAGGCGGCAAGACCCACCTGTTGCGCCCGCGCCTGATCGGCTATGCGGCGGTGCTGCTGGTGATGATCGGCGCCTTCGTCTGGGCGCTGGAAGCGCGGCCGCTGATCAACCTCGACGTCGCCCGCGACCGTGGACTGTTCCGCGAGAACGCCGCCGGCGAGATCGAGAACATCTACAACCTCAAGCTGATCAACAAGACCCAGCAGGCGCAGCATTACCAGCTGAGCCTCGCCGACGGTGCCGGCTACCGCCTGCAGGGCGTGCCGGAGCTGATGCTGCAGCCAGGCGAGATCCGCGACTTCGCCGTCTCGGTGGCAAGCCTGGCCCAGAGCAGCGCCGGCGGCTCGGTGCCGCTGCACTTCAAGGTCAGTGACGGCAACGAGGCCATCGACGCCGCCAGCACCTTCGTCTCGCCGAGGCGCTGAGCATGGCTCGGGAGCTTGGCGTGACCTCGGCGCAGCGCCTAGAGTGGGCGGATTCTTCCACCCCTCCGGCCGCCGTGCAGGACAAGATGAAGCGCTACGAGAAATTCGCCGACGAGATCGCCGGCCTGATCCGCAGCGGCGTGCTCGCTCCCGGGCAGAAGGTCCCCTCGGTGCGGCACGCCAGCCGCACCTATGGGGTCAGCGCGTCCACCGTGTTCCAGGCCTATTACCTGCTGGAGGATCGCGGGCTGATCGTCGCCCGCGCGCGCTCGGGCTACTTCGTCCGCGAGCACGTGCAACGCGCCCTGGCCGAACCGGAAATCGCCCGCCACGACGCGCAGACCACCGAGGTGGACGTCAGCGAACTGGTGTTCTCGGTGCTCAGCTCGATCAAGGACCCGGACACCGTGCCCTTCGGCTCGGCCTTCCCGGCGCCGGAGCTGTTCCCCCTGCCGCGCCTGGCGCGCTCCATGGCCCACGCCGTACGCGACATGGACCCACGCGCCACAGTGTCCGACCTGGCCCCCGGCAGCCACTCGCTGCGCCGGCAGATCGCCCTGCGCTACATGGTCGGCGGCATGCCGCTGCCGGTGGAGGAACTGGTGGTCACCAACGGCGCGCTGGAAGCGCTGAACCTGTGCCTGCAGGTGGTCACCCAGCCGGGCGACCTGGTGGCCATCGAGGCGCCGGCCTTCTACGCCAGCCTGCAGGTGCTCGAACGCCTGAAACTCAAGGCGGTGGAAATCCCCGTGCACCCGCGCGAGGGCATCGACCTGGATGTGCTCGCCGATAGCCTGGCGCGTCTGCCGATCAAGGCCTGCTGGTTCATGAGCAACTTCCAGAACCCGCTGGGCGCAAGCATGGCCGAGGACAAGAAACGCGCCCTCGCCGCGCTGCTGACGAAGCACCAGGTGCCGCTGATCGAGGACGACGTCTACGCCGAACTGTACTTCGCCGCCCAGGCGCCCAAGCCGGTGAAGGCCTTCGACAGCGACGGGCTGGTGATGCACTGCAGCTCCTTCTCCAAGAGCCTGGCGCCGGGCTACCGGGTCGGCTGGGTCTCCGGCGGGCGCTACGCCGAGCAGATCGAGCGGCTCAAGCTGATGACCAGTCTGTCGGCCTCGGTGCCGGCCCAGGCGGCCATCGCCGACTACCTGCAGCATGGCGGCTACGACCGCCACCTGCGCAAGCTGCGCCACGCGCTGGAAAGCCAGCAGCACGCGATGCTCGCCGCCGTGGCCCGCCACTTCCCCGCCGCCACCCGCGTCACCCGGCCCAGCGGCGGCTACTTCCTGTGGCTGGAGCTACCCGAGCACATCGACGCGCTCAAGCTGTTCCAGCTCGCCCTGGCTCAGGGCATCAGCCTGGCGCCAGGGCCGATCTTCTCGGCGACCAGGCGCTTCGGCCACTGCCTGCGACTCAACTACGGCCACCCGTGGACGGCCACCAGCGAGCAGGCGATGGAAACCCTCGGGCGGATCATTCACTCGCTGTAGGACTGATCCGTACATTCGGAAACGATCTGTATCTGTGCGACGGTTTGTCGCGGACATACCCTGTCAGGAAGCGTTCGGACGAGGGAAGTAGCCGTGGATGCGGAAAGCCTGGTGATCCTGCTCACAGTGTGCGCAGCGCTCGGCGTGCATTGGGGCGTGCGCTGGTACCTGCGGCGCGGGATGCTGCCGCGCGCCGATAAGTGGCGAGCCTGAACAGCTTTTCGTAGAAGCAAGCTTGCTCGCGAACCGCTTCGGTACGGTGTATCGGGTGAGTTCCGTTCGCGAGCAAGCTCGCTCCTACAAGGTGCCCCCGCGATACAGATGCGTATGCCCCGTGCTGTACAGCGACGAATCGGCAAACCCCTCCGCCCCCAGCACCTTCCCGACCAGAATCAAAGCCGTACGGCGGAAACCCTTGGCCTGCGCCTTGGGCAGGATATCGCCGAGGGTGCCGGTGACCTGGTCCTGATCCGGCCAACTGGCGCGATGGATCACCGCGACGGGACAATCCGCACCGTAGTGCGGCAGCAGTTCGGCGACGATGTTCGCCAGTTGACCGATGCCCAGGTGAATGGCCAGGGTCGCTTGGTGTTGCGCCAGCTCGGCCAGCGACTCGCCCTCGGGCATACGCGTCCTGCTGGCGTAGCGGGTGAGGATCAACGTCTGGGATATCTCCGGCAGGGTCAGCTCGCAACCGAGGATCGCCGCGCAGGCCGAGGTGGCAGTGACGCCGGGAATGATCTCGTAGGGAATGCCGCGCTCGCGCAGGTGACGGATCTGCTCGCCGATGGCGCCGTACAGCGAGGGATCGCCGGAGTGCACCCGCGCGACGTCCTTGCCCTCCGCGTGGGCCTGCGTCAGCAGCTCGACGATCTCCTCCAGGTTCAGTTCGGCGGTATTCACCACGCGCTCGGCGCTGTGCCCTTCCAGCACGACCGGCGGCACCAGGGAACCTGCGTAAAGGATCACCGGGCAGGTGCGGATCAGCCGCTGGCCCTTGACCGTGATGAGCTCGGGATCGCCAGGACCGGCACCGATGAAATAGACCGTCATGGCTGCTCCCGTTCGGATTCGACGGGGATGAAAGCCAGCGCGCAGGTGGCTTGCTCGCTGCGGCGCTTGCCCACCAGCAGGCGTGCCGGCGCACCACCTTGCGCCTCGGCCTGCAGCAATGCCGCCGCTTCGGCCACGCTCGCGCTGCCGGTGGCCGCACGCACAGTTTCAGAAGGCTCGCCCAGGTTCCTCTCGCAGGCCGCCAATTGTTGCGGTGTGAACAGCGCCAGCGGCAAGTCGAGGGCAGCAGCCAGGGCGGTCAGCCCCTCTTCGTCGGCTTTCAGCGTGGCGCTGGCCAGGGCGGTGAGATGGGACTCGTCGAGCCCGGCCTCGGCCAGCGTATCCCGCAGCAAGGCACGCAGTTCATCGAGCGGGCAGCCCCGGCGGCAACCGAGGCCGGCAACCAGCGTCATCGGCATTCTCCTGGAAGTGACACCTGTAAATAAAAACCCCGCAGGCGGCTGGGCCGGCTGCGGGGTCGAGCATAGCGGCGAATCAGGCCGAGGGGGCGAAACGGCGGAACAGCCAGGCGGCCACCAGACCCAGGGCCGCCCAGAACACCGCGTTGGTGACCAGCGAGGCGACGATGAACTCGTGAGCCAGGCTTTCCGGCGCGAGGCTGGAATGCACTTCCGGCTGCGGCGCGCCGATCACGTGCGGCACCACCAGCAACGCAAGGCCGACGATGCGCAGCGCCCAGTGGCGGCCGAACACCAGCAGCGCGAGACCGGCGGCGGTGGCGGCGGCAGTGCCGATCCACCAGGTCTGCCGCAGGCTCAGATCCGCGGCGGCGGTGCCGGGGACTTCCGGCGGCAGGCCGAGGGACGGCGCCAGGGTGAACACGGCAAAACCGGCCAGGCCCCAGAGCAGGCCTTCGGAGGTCTTGCCCGGCTCACGCAGGGTGAACAGGCCCGCGAGCATCAGCGCGAAACCCACCGCGACCACCAGATTGCCGCCGGTGGTGGAGAGGATGCGCTGCCAGCCGTCTTCCGGCTCCCAGGCTTCCTCGTCATGGTGATGACCCGCAACTGCGCCGTCGGCGTGCTCATGGGCATGTTCTTCGACCAGTGCGGCGGTCGGCTCGGATTTCTCATAGGTTTCCGCCTTGAGGATCAGCGGGGATACCCACAGCAGCTGGACCACGGTCAGCACCAGCGCGGCGATCAGACCGGCGAATCCGGCGGTCTGGGCGATACGTTTGATCATTGCAGTTCTCCGGACGAAACGAGACCTCGAGCGCGGCGAACCAGCGATCGCGAGTGCCTCGAATACGCTGCGCTTACGCGCAGGCAGCGTGCGTCAGTGGCAGGGGAAGCCCGCACTATGGCGGGTATCGTGGGCAGCGTTGTGCACTGCTTCCAGATGAGAGAAACCGGCGAAATACACCAGCAGCGCACCGAGCAGGCTGGCGCCAACGGCCAGGCTGATGCGCTTGGAAAGGGGGATGGAAGTACTCGACGCCTGTTGCGTCAGGATGCTGCTGGACATGAACGTTCCCTCTGAAAAGAGTGAGAACGCAGAGGTTGAACGCATTCGAACGCGCCGGATCGGTCGCGCCACGGCCTGCGCCCGCCCACCGCGGGTTTGCCAAAATGTGAGGATTCCAGGCCGGTCTCCGGGCTTGCGACGCCAGCGAGAGACTCTCGCCGGATGGGCCAGCCTTCCCATGCCTTGGCACAGTGGCTACTGACGACCCTCGATGCGCTTACCGTTGCGGGGGCAGCGCCGGACTGGTCCTTGCGGACGCACCGGCTTCCCGTTTCACCTCGCGCGCGTCGGCGCGAGACACCTGAAACCGCGCTAGCTGACCACGGCAGTCCCGCAGCGTCAACTGCGCGTCGCCCGATCCCCGGCGATTGACCGCCCCGGCCACGCTGCGTAGCCTTCCTCCCTTCGAGGTTCTCCGGCACTGGCCGGAGCTAAGAGGGAACGTGGAAATCTTCGGATGCGCCACGGCTGCCCCCGCAACTGTGAACAGCCTGTCTCTTCACGCGCCACTGCCGATTCGGGCGGGAAGGCGAAGAGACGATCAAGGGCTGTGAGCCAGGAGACCTGCCTCGTGACTGGTTTTCGATCTGCTGCGCGTCGGCCATGCTGCGTTGGCGGATCGTCGTGGACTGCTCATTGACTACAGTCAACTCCGCGTCCCCGACGATCCTCCGCCTTGCCTGGCTCTAGCTCGCGAGATCCGGAACCGGTTCGTTATCAACAGACAACCGGGCGGGGTGATCCGGTGGCGACCTTCGTTGCGCGGCGAACCCGCGCGCGCGCCCTTCATCCGCCCTCCAATGTCCACTTGCGAGGCGCGCATGAAAACCCTGGCCAAACTCCCCGTCACCATCGTCACCGGCTTCCTCGGTGCCGGCAAGACCACCCTGCTCCGCCACATGCTCGATACTGCCTCCGGCCGCCGCATCGCGGTGATCGTCAACGAGTTCGGCGAGCTGGGCATCGACGGCGAAATCCTCAAGCAGTGCTCCATCGGTTGCAGCGAAGAAGAGGCGGTCGGCCGCGTCTTCGAGCTGGCCAACGGCTGCCTGTGCTGCACCGTGCAGGAAGAGTTCTTCCCGGTGATGCGCGAGCTGGTGGCGCGCCGTGGCGACCTCGACCAGATCCTCATCGAGACCTCGGGCCTGGCCCTGCCCAAGCCGCTGGTGCAGGCCTTCCAGTGGCCGGAAATCCGCAACGCCTGCACCGTGGACGCGGTGATCACCGTGGTCGACAGCCCGGCCGTGGCTGCCGGCACCTTCGCCGCCCATCCCGAGCAGGTGGACGAGCAGCGCAAGCAGGACCCGAACCTGGACCACGAATCGCCGCTGCACGAACTCTTCGAGGACCAGCTAGCCAGCGCCGACCTGGTGGTCTTGAACAAGGCCGACCTGCTGGACGCCGAGGCGCTGGCCCGCGTGCGCGCCGAAGTTGCCGAGGAGCTGCCGCCGGCAGTGAAGATCGTCGAAGCCAACTCCGGCCAGCTGCCGCTCTCGGTGCTGCTGGGGCTGAACGCCGAGGCCGAGCTGCACATCGACAGCCGCCCGACTCACCACGTCCACTCCAATGAAGAGCACGAAGGCCATGAAGATCACCACCACGACGAGTTCGACTCCTTCCACGTCGACCTGCCGGAAGTGGAAGAGCGCGCCCTGCTCGATGTGCTGAACGCGCTGGTCGAGCGCCACGCCGTGCTGCGCATCAAGGGCTTCGTCGCCATCCCCGGCAAGCCCATGCGCCTGTTGGTGCAGGGCGTCGGCAAGCGCTTCGACAAGCACTTCGACCGCGCCTGGCGCAGTGACGAAACCCGCAGCACCCGCCTGGTCGTGATCGGCCAGGAACTGGACCAGGCCGCCATCAGCAACGAGCTGCGTACCGCCCTGGCATAACACTGCTTATCGTAGGAGCGAGCTTGCTCGCGAACGGCCTCACAGCGGGGTCTGGTTCGCGAGCAAGAGCTAGGCGCCCCCTCGCTCCTACATGAAGCCCTACACCGAGCAAGCCTCATGCATCTGCTGCGCACCCAACCCGGCGGCTTCGTCCCCGACGACGGCATCGCCCACCTGGCCCAGACGCCCGCCGAGCTGGTGATCCTCTGCAGCGGCGATTCGCACCTGGCGCTGCTCGCCGAGGCCGCCCGTGAGCTGCCGGAGGACTACCCGAGCCTGCGCCTGGCCAACCCCATGCAGCTGCAGAACCACGCCTCGGTGGACTTCTACGTCGACGAGGTACTGCAGTACGCCAGGGTCATCCTGATCTCGGTGCACGGCGGCGTCGGCTACTGGCGCTACGGCATGGAGCAACTGGCGGCGCTGGCCGAGCGCGGCGCCACGCTGATCGCCGTGCCCGGCGACGACAAGCCCGACCCCGAACTCGGCGCCCTGTGCAACGTCCCACCTGAGGATGCCGAACGCCTCTGGCAGTACCTGCGCCAGGGCGGCATGGACAACGCCCGGCAGTTCTTCGCCTGCCTGGCCAGCCGCCACCTGCAACGCGACTACACCTGGAGCGAACCACGGACGCTGCCCCGAGTGGTGGTCTATCACCCGCAAGTCGGCAGCTGCGACCTCACCCGCTGGCAGGTCGACTGGAACCCTGAGTACCCGGTCGCCACGCTGCTGTTCTATCGCACCCACCTGCAAGCGGCGAACACCGGTTTCATCGACACCTTCTGCGAACGCCTGCAGGCCCAGAGCATCAACCCGTTGCCCATCGCCGTCGCCAGCCTCAAGGAAGCCGCTTGCCTCGATGCCGTGGAAAATCTGCTCGATAGCGCCGACGCCGAGCTGATCATCAACACCACCGGCTTCGCCCAGTCCAACCCGGAAGCCCCACAGGAGCGACCGTTCCGCCGCGACGTGCCGGTGCTGCAAGCCATCTGCTCGCTGGACAACCACGACCTCTGGCGCGCCAACCCGCAGGGCCTCGGCCCGCGCGACCTGGCCATGCACATCGCGCTGCCGGAACTGGACGGTCGCATCATCACCCGGCCGATCAGCTTCAAGGGCCTGGCCTGGCGCAGCGAGCGCAGCCAGAGCGACGTGGTCTGCTACCTGCCGCACCTGCCCGGCATGGACTTCGTCGCCGAGCTCGCGCGGCGCTGGATGCTGCTGGCGCGCAAGACCAACGCCGACAAGCGCGTGGCGCTGATCCTGGCGAATTACCCGACCCGCGACGGGCGCATCGGCAACGGTGTCGGCCTCGACACGCCGGCCGCCGCGCTGAACATCCTGCGCGCGCTGGAGGCTCAGGGTTATCCGGTCGCCGGCCTGCCCGATTCCGGCACAGCACTGATCCAGCAGCTGCTCGGCGGCATCAGCAACGATCTGGACAGCCTCGACCTGCGCCCCTGCGCGCAGAGCCTGGCGCTGGACGACTATCTCGCCTGCTTCGCGCGACTGCCCGAGGCCAACCAGCAAGCGGTGCGCGAACGCTGGGGCGAGCCGCAGCAGGACCCGATGTTCCGCAGTGGCCGCCTGATGGTCGCAGGCCTGCGCTTCGGCCTGGCCTTCGTCGGTATCCAGCCGGCGCGCGGCTACCAGCTCGACGCGGCGGCGATCTATCACGACCCGTCGCTGGTGCCGCCCCACGGCTACCTCGCGTTCTATTTCTGGCTACGCGAAGTCTTCGGCGCCGACGCGGTGGTCCACGTCGGCAAGCACGGCAACCTGGAGTGGCTGCCGGGCAAGGGCGTCGGTCTCTCCGAGGAATGCTGGCCGGACGCGATCCTCGGCGCGCTGCCGAACCTCTACCCGTTCATCGTCAACGACCCCGGCGAAGGCGCGCAGGCCAAGCGTAGGGCCCAGGCGGTGATCATCGACCACCTGATGCCGCCGCTGACCCGCGCGGAAAACTACGGCCCCCTGCGCGACCTCGAACGCCTGGCCGACGAGTACTACGACGCCTCCCTGCTCGACCCGCGCCGCGCCACCGAACTGCGCGGCGACATCCTCACGCTGGTGCGCGAAACCGCGCTGGACCGCGAGCTGGGCCTGCAGCTGAGCGACGATGCGGAAGGCTGGCTGCCGCAGCTGGATGCTTACCTCTGCGACCTCAAGGAATCGCAGATTCGCGATGGCCTGCATGTGTTCGGCGAATCGCCCGTGGGCGAGTTGCGCCGCGATACGTTGCTGTCACTGGTGCGCATTCCACGCGGCGATGGACGGGGCGGAAACGCCAGCTTGCTGCGCGCACTGAGCGAGGACCTGCAACTGGGTCGCGACCCGCTGGACGAAGCCTTCGCCGAACCCTGGGACGGTCCGCGCCCGGACGTGCTGCTCGCGGTGAGCGACGAACCCTGGCGCAGCAACGGCGACACCCGCGAGCGCCTGGAACTGTTCGCCCTGCGCCTGATCGACGGCTCGGCCGGCGCGCCGGGCAGCACCAGCGCGGCAGTTCTCGCACAGATCCACCAGCAGATCGCACCGACCCTGGACGCCTGCGGCGCCAGCGAGATCGGCCACCTGCTCGCCGGCCTCGACGGCCGCTTCGTCCCGCCCGGCCCCAGCGGCGCGCCCAGCCGCGGGCGGGTCGACGTGCTGCCCACCGGGCGCAACTTCTTCACCGTGGACGTGCGCAACCTGCCCACACCCACCGCCTTCCGCCTCGGCTTCCAGTCCGCCAGCCGCCTGCTCGAACGCCACCTGCAGGACCACGGCGATCATCTGCGCCAGCTCGGCCTGTCGGTGTGGGGCACGGCGACCATGCGCACCGGCGGCGACGACATCGCCCAGGCGCTGGCGCTGCTCGGCGTACGGCCGGTGTGGCAGGCCGGCAGCCAGCGCGTGGAAGATTTCGAGATCCTGCCGATCACCCTGCTCGACCGCCCAAGGGTGGACGTGACGCTACGGGTTTCCGGCTTCTTCCGCGATGCCTTCGCCAACCTGATCCGCCTGTTCGACGCCGCCGTGCAGGCGGTCGCCGCGCTGGATGAGCCGGACGATCTGAACCCGCTGGCCGCTCGTGTGCGGGCCGATCAGGCACGCTTGCAATCCGAGGGATTGGAGCGTGATGACGCCCGCCGCCAGGCCGGCTGGCGCATCTTCGGCGCCCAGCCCGGCGCCTACGGCGCCGGCGTGCAAGGCGTGATCGAATCGCGCCAATGGGACAGCCGCGCCGACCTCGCCGAGGCCTACCTGAACTGGGGCGGCTACGCCTACGGCGCCAGCGACGACGGCACTCCGGCGCGCGAACGCTTCGCCCAGCGCCTGTCCGGCCTGCAAGCGGTGCTGCACAACCAGGACAACCGCGAGCACGATATTCTCGATTCCAACGACTACTACCAGTTCCAGGGCGGCATGCTCGCCGCCGCCGAGGTCATCCAGGGGCAATCGCTGTCCAGCTACCACGGCGACCACAGCCAGCCGGACAACCCGCGCATCCGCACCCTGAAGGAAGAACTCGGCCGCGTGGTACGCGCCCGCGCGGTGAACCCGAAATGGATCGCCGGCATGAAGCGCCACGGCTACAAGGGCGCCTTCGAACTGGCCGCGACGGTGGACTATCTGTTCGCCTTCGACGCCACCAGCGAACTGGTCGACGACCACCAGTACCGCCTGCTGGCCGACGCCTACCTGCTGGACGACGACACCCGCAAGTTCATCCGCCAGCACAACCCCGAAGCCCTGCGCGACATCGCCGAACGCCTGGTGGAGGCGCAGCAGCGCGGGTTGTGGGAAGAGCCGGGTGAATACCGCGAGACGCTGGAGAATCTGTTGGTGGACAGCGAGGAGCAGTGAGGAGCAGTGAGGGATCTCGCGCTTGCGTAGGAGCGGACTCCGTCCGCGATGGCATCCAGCGCGATGCACGACCGTAGGGCGCATAACCTGGAACGGGTTATCCGCCGTTTGCCTCGTGGCGGCTAACCCTGGCGCGTTATGCGCCCTACGATTTACAGGTCATTACCGCGCACAGCGCCGCATGATTGCGTGTAGGAGCGAGCTTGCTCGCGAACATTGCCCCCGCAGTGGAGGCGGGTTCGCGAGCAAGCTCGCTCCTACGAAAAGCGGCTCAGTCTCGACGCAGCCGTTCCGCCGCATTCAGCAGCAGTGCCTCGGTGCCGCTCCAGCCCAGGCAGCCGTCGGTGATCGAGACACCGTAGCGCAGCTCGCCGGACAGCGGCTGGCAGCCGTCGAACAGATGACTCTCCAGCATCACGCCACGCAGCGAAGCGTCGCCGGCCACACGCTGGTCGATGACACTGTCCAGCACTGCCGGCTGGCGCAGCGGGTCCTTGCCGCTGTTGGCGTGGCTGCAGTCCACCATGATGCTCGGTTCCAGACCGAGCTTCTCCAGCCCCTGGCGAATCTGCTGCACGCTGGCCGCATCGAAGTTCGGGCCGGCGTGACCGCCGCGCAACACCAGATGGGTGTCCGGGTTGCCCTGGGTCTGTACCAGCGACGGTCGACCCTGCGCATCGATGCCAAAGTGCTGGTGCGGGTGCGCGGCCGAACGCATGGCGTCGGTGGCGATGCCGATGCTGCCGTCGGTGCCGTTCTTGAAGCCTACCGGCAGGTCGAGGCCGCTGACCATCTCACGATGCACCTGGGATTCGCTGGTGCGCGCGCCGATGGCGGCCCAGCCCAGCAGGTCGTCGAAGTAACCGGCCACCAGCGGTTGCAGCAGCTCGGTGGCAATCGGCAGGCCGCGTTCGAGCATGCCCAGCATCAGCCGGCGCGACAGTTCCAGGCCGCCGGCCATGTCGCCAGTGCCATCCAGTTGCGGGTCGTAGACCAGGCCTTTCCAGCCGATGGTGGTGCGCGGTTTCTCGACGTAGGCGCGCATCACCAGCAGCAACTGGTCGCTCACCTGCGGCACCAGTTCGGCGAGGCGGTCGGCGTATTCGAGGGCGGAGACGGGGTCGTGCAGCGAGCAGGGGCCGATCACCACCAGCAGGCGCGGATCGCGGCCATCGAGAACGGCGCGGATCGCCTCGCGGCCTTCGCGGACGCGGTGGGCCATGACGGCGGACAGCGGCAGGCGCTGGCGCAGTTCGGCGGGGCTCGGCAGCGGTTGTTCGCGGCGGCGAGCGGAGGGCAGCGGCAGGTCGAGGACTTCGGCGGTGGCTGCGTGTTCGGGGCGGATCAGGGCGGAGTTGGAAGCGTTCATCTGACTGGCATCCTTGGCCGGCGCGGTGGTCTTTCCGCGCTCGGCGCTCTATCTAAGTGTTCGTGGCAAGGCTCGTTGGGTGGCACGCAGCGCGCTGCTAAATCGCCAGTCGGAGTTGCGGTAATAGCGGTAATCAGTGGTGTAGGCGGTCATGTCTCGATCCTCTGTCTGAGCGTTTTCGCTCGTTTCAATGCGTTGGGCCTTGTGGGCCGGAAAAACAAAAACCCCGGTCGGGTTGCCGACCGGGGTTTCATGAATCTGTCTGGTTGGCGACCCTGCTTGCTAGGGCGCCTGTGAGGTATCAGGCGCGCCTTTGGCTAAACCAATACCCATAGAAGAAATAGCCGGCAGCAGCGACCAGGACCTGCGCACGAGCGACTGCGGAGCCAATGGCACCGAGGCAGGCGAGGGGCAGGATGGACAGGCTGAACGGCATGATGTTCTCCGTGGAAGTGCAGCCAAGGTACTGCATCGCGCAGCGCCGATCAATGACTTGAATCTATCGATCCGATGGACATTGGTCGCACCTCCTGCACCCGGTTCGCTACCATGCACGGACGAAATCCGCAGGAAATCCCCATGAGCGCCCTTCCCCATTTCCCACTGGCAGCCATCGTCGGCGCCGATGAGCTGAAGCTGGCCCTGTGCCTGGCGGCCATCGATCCGGCGATCGGCGGCGTGCTGATCGAAGGGCCGCGCGGCATGGCCAAGTCCACCCTGGCGCGCGGCGTCGCCGATCTGCTGGACGGCGGGCGCTTCGTCACCCTGCCACTGGGCGCCAGCGAGGAACGCATCGTCGGCACCCTCGACCTGGACGCGGCGCTGGGCGAAGGCCGCGCGCAGTTCTCCCCCGGCGTGCTGGCCCATGCCCACGGCGGCGTGCTTTATGTGGATGAAGTGAACCTGCTGCCCGACCACCTCGTCGACCTGCTGCTCGACGTGGCCGCCAGCGGGGTCAACCTGATCGAACGCGACGGCCTGTCCCACAGCCACCCGGCGCGCTTCGTGCTGATCGGCACGATGAACCCCGAGGAAGGCGAACTGCGTCCGCAACTGCTGGACCGCTTCGGTCTCAAGGTGCAACTGCAAGGTGCGCCGGCACCAACCGAGCGTGCCGAGATCGTCCGCCGCCGGCTGGCCTTCGATGCCGACCCGCAGGCGTTCCTCGCGCAATGGCAGGCCGCACGGCAGGCCCTGCAACAACGCTGCGGCGACGCGCGCCAGCAACTGGCCGCGATCCCCCTGGACGATGCCGCGCTGGAGACCATCGCCGAGCGCTGCCACGCCGCCGGTGTCGACGGCCTGCGTGCCGACCTCGTCTGGCTGCGCGCGGCCCGTGCCCATGCCGCCTGGCGCGGCGCCAGCGTCATCGAGGCGCAGGACATCGATGCCGTGGAACACTTCGCCCTCGCCCATCGCCGTCGCCATGCACCGCAGCAACAGAGTGCCCAGCCGCAAGCGGTGCAGCCACCCAGCCAGTCACCGCAACACTCCGGCACCACCAACGGCGAGGGCCAGTGGGGCGAGTTGCCTGCCCGGAGCATCGCGATGGGCGCACCCCGGCAACTGACGGGCTGGCCAAAAAAGCCCTGAGCATCCGCCCGCGCCCGGCCCCAGGCGCGGATGCCAACCCCCGACCCGGCCAGCTCGCCGGCGGCCGCAGCGGCGCCCGCCAACAGGGCGCGCACGACCGCATCGACTGGCCCGCCACCCTGCGCAACGGCCGCCCACGACGCCGCGCGGACCTGCTGCTGTGTGCCCGCGGCCGCACGCCCGCCGAACTCTGGCTGGTGATCGTCGACGCCTCCGCCAGCACCCGCCGCCACGGCGCCCTCGCCCAGGCCAAGGGCTTGCTCGCCGACACCTTCGAGCAGGCCTACCGGCAACGCGCCCGCCTCGCCGTGCTGCACGCCACGGGCGCACAACCGCGCTGGTTGTGGCAAGGCCAGAAGGCTTCGAACCAATTGCAGGACTGGCTGGCGCAACTCGGCGCCGGCGGCGGCACTCCGCTGATCGAAGCCCTGCATCAGGCCCGCGACTGGCTGGAACAGCGCCGGCGGCAGAAGCCCGCTGAGTACCAGCGGCTACTGGTGCTGACCGATGGCCGTCTGCGCGACTGGCCGCCGCTACAGCCGCTGAACTGCCCGACGGTGCTGGTGGATATCGAGGCTGGCGCGGTGCGGATGGGGCGGGCGCAGCGCCTGTCCGCCGAGCTGGGAGCGGATTATCGGCACATCGATGATCTTCCCGAGAGTCCTCCGCTACCCTCGTAAGCTGGCCTATTTCCACACAGAGACCGACATGACAACAGTTGCGATCCTCTACCGTGAAGCCGCCACCGACGAAATATCCGCGCTGCTGCAGGAATGCCAGCTGGTCGCGCTACCGGCCGTAATGCGTACCGAAGGCCGACGCCTGGCCACGACACTGCGCGGCGAACGCGACGCACAGGAATGCGGCATCCTGCTGCTGGAAATTCCGCTGCGGACACGCGAGTACGGTGAAGATTTCGTGGCCGTACTCTTCCACACTCACCGATACGAGTACCGAAGCCCGGGGCGGCTGCAAGCCGTCATGCAAAAAGCACTGGACGCCTGGGAGCATGCAGGGCGACCGGATGAGTTCTTCATCGACGCCTAAGGCTCCCCATTGCGCCCATGCAGCCGGAACCCCGGCCGCTCGCTCAGCCGTTCGTAGTAGGCCGCCACGGCAGGCAGATCGGGTCGCCGCATGGGCGTCAGGTACCAGCGGTTCACCGACAGGCCGAGCACGATGTCGGCAAGGCTGAAGCCGGTGCCGGTGACGAAGGCACCGGTGCGCTGCAGTTGCCGGTCCAGCAGGGACATGCAGTGGTTCCACTGCGCCTCGCTCAGGGCGATGGCGGATTCGTCGGTATGGCTGGGACTGTTGCGCACCCGCGCCATGAATGCATAGCGCCAGGCGCTGTTCAGCTCGGTGGCCTGCCAGCCCATCCACTGCTCCACCCATGCGCGCTGGCGGGGCGCGGTGGGCAGCAGGTCGTGGCGCGGATACTGGTTGGCCAGGTAGCTGCAGATGGCGTTGGACTCCCAGAGTACGAAGTCGCCATCGACGATCACCGGCACCATTGCATTGGGATTGAGCGCCAGGAACTCCGCCTCGGCGGTGGAGCGAAAGCCGCTGCCCCAGTCTTCCCGCTCGTAGGCCAGGCCCAGCTCGGCGCAGGTCCAGAGCACCTTGCGCACGTTGATCGATGACGCGCGACCGAGGATTCGCAACATGCTGTCACTCCCTGTGAAAACCGGAACCCAGCATAGAGGCCAACGGGGTGGTGGAGAAGCGCCGTATCGCCACGACATCGGAGGTGATCCCTGCAGGAGCGAGTTTGCTCGCGAATCACCACGAAGCTGTGAACCACCACACCGTCAATCGGCTGCGAGGAGCTCCAGCGCCTGCCAGAGCGAGTCGAGACTGTCGAACTCCCGCTCCACCGCCGGCAGTGTCGGCCGCGCCAGGATCAGCACTGGCACACCGCGCTCGCGGGCGACCTGCAGTTTCGGTTCGGTGGCCTGGCTGCCACTGTTCTTGCTGACCAGCACGTCGGTGCCCAGGCGGGTGAACAACTCGCGCTCGCCATCGAGGCTGAAGGGGCCGCGCGCACCCAGCACTTCGGCGCGCCCATTGCCGGACAGGCTTTGCAGGCAGCGCACGGTCCAGCGCTGGTGCGCGGGAATCTCGTCGAGATGTTCCAGCGGCTCGCGCCCCATCGTGAACAGCGGGCGATGGAAAGGCTCCAGCGCGGCGATCAACGCCGGCCAATCGGCCACTTCGCGCCAGTCGTCCTCCGCTCCCGCCTGCCAGCCGGGACGACGCAGCGCCCAGCATGGCACGCCTGCCAGTTGCGCGGCGCGGGCGGCGTTGGCGCTGATCTGCGCGGCATAGGGATGGGTGGCATCGAGCAGTAGCTCGAAACCCTGCTCACGGATGAACGCAGCCAGTCCCTCCGCGCCGCCGTAGCCGCCGACGCGCACTTCGCAGGCGAGGTCGTCCGGCACCTTGCCGAGGCCGGCCAGGCTGTACAGGTGCCGTGGGCCGAGACGCCGGGCGATGGCCAGCGCCTCGCCGATGCCGCCCAGCAGCAGTACGCGCTTCATCGCACCTCCAGCGCTTCACCCACCAGATTGCCCTGGCGGTCGATGGCGAAGACTTCCAGCACCACCTCGACGGGCACGATGCGCCGGGCGAATGCCAGCGCGCGGGCGCAAACCGCATCGCCAAGGGCGATCCCCTCCGCGCGGCACAGCGCCAGCGCCTGCTGGCTGGTGTTGGCCGCGCGCATGCGTTGTTGCAGCTCCGCCGACGCACCGATCTCCGCAGCCCACTCGGCCAGTTGCGGCAGGTCGATGCTGGAGTGGCGGCTGTGCAGGTCCATGTGGCCGGCGGCGAGCTTGCTGATCTTGCCGAAGCCGCCGCAGACACTGAAGCGCTCCACCGGCACCTTGCGCAGGTGCTTGAACGCGGCGCCGGCGAAGTCGCCCATCTCGATCAGCGCGGTGTCGTCGAAGCCGTAGCGGCGGCGCATGGCATCCTCGCTGGCGTTGCCGGTGCAGGCGGCGAGGTGGCGGAAGCCGTTGGCGCGGGCGACGTCGATACCCTGCTGGATCGAGGCGATGTACGCCGAGCAGGAGAACGGCCGGACGATGCCGGTGGTGCCGAGGATCGACAGGCCGCCAAGAATGCCCAGGCGCGGGTTCATGGTCTTGAGCGCCAGCTCGGCGCCGCCCTCGATATTGATCGTGACGTCGAAGCCGCCGGCATAGCCGCACTCGGCCGCCAGCACGGCAAGGTTGTCACGCATCATCTGCCGCGGTACCGGGTTGATCGCCGGCTCACCCACCGCCAGCACCAGCCCCGGCTTGGTGACGGTGCCAACGCCCTCTCCCGCGTGGAAACGCACACCGGGCTCAGCACTCAGGGCGACGCGGACGAAGACCAGCGCACCGTGGGTCACGTCCGGATCGTCGCCGGCATCCTTCAGCGTGCCGGCTTCGGCGCCGTCGACGGTAAGCCGGCAGAACTCCAGGCGCAGGGTCGCGCTGCGCTCCTTCGGCAGCACGATCTGCGCCGCATCGCTGGCCACGCCGGTCAGCAGCAGGCGCGCCGCCGCCAGGCTGGTGGCGGTGGCGCAACTGCCGGTGGTGTAGCCACTGCGCAGCGGGCGAGGTTCTTCGGGCGTCTCTTCACGCATGGGCGTCACGCATCGTCAGTCGGCCAGGGGCTTGTGCACTTCCAGCAGGGTGATCGGCAACGCCGCGCGCCAGGTATCGAAGCCACCCAGCGGCTGGGCCTGGGCCACGGAAAGACGGGTCAACTCGCCGCCAATGCGCTCGCGCCAGCTCACCAGCAGCGCCTCGCTCTGCAGCGTGACGGCATTGGCCACCAGGCGGCCACCGGGCTTGAGCTGATCCCAGCAGCGCTCGAAGACACCAGGCACGGTCACGCCGCCGCCGATGAAGATCGCCTCGGGACGCTCCAGCCCCTGCAACGCGTCCGGCGCGGCACCGCAGACCAGTTGCAGCGCCGGCACGCCAAGGGCATCGCGGTTGAAGCGGATATGTTCCTGGCGCCCGTCGTTGGCTTCGATGGCCAGCGTGCGGCAACTCGGGTGCGCGCGCATCCACTCGATGCCGATGGAGCCACAGCCGGCGCCGACGTCCCAGAGCAACTCGCCCGGCGTTGGCGCCAGCCGCGCCAGGGTCACCGCGCGCACATCGCGCTTGGTCAGTTGGCCATCATGGCGGTAGGCCTCGTCCGGCAAGCCGATGGTCAGGGGCAGACGAACCGCGTCTGAGCCGGCTACGCATTGCACCGCGACGATATTCAGCGCAGCGGTCTCGCTCGGTGACCAGTCGCTGGCCAGCCCATCCATGCGCCGCTCCGACTCGCCCCCCAGGTGCTCCAGCACGCAGATGCGGCTAGGGCCGAAGCCGCGCTCGCGCAGCAGCGCGGCGATGGCGGCCGGACTCTCGCCGTCGTTGCTGAGGACCAGCAGTTTCGCGCCATGATGCAGCTGCGCGTTGAGCGCCGCCAGCGGACGTGCCAGCAGCGACAACAGCGTGCAGTCCTGCAACGCCCACCCCAACCGCGCGGCGGCCAGAGCGGCGGACGATGGTGCGGAAATGACCTGCATTTCCTCGGGCGGAATCTGACGGGAAAGGCTCGCGCCGACGCCGAACAGCATCGGGTCGCCACTGGCCAGCACACAGGTCGGCTCACCGCGCCGACGCAGTACCGGCTCCAGGCTGAACGGGCTCGGCCAGGCCTGACGGTTGGCGCGCAGGCAGTGCGGCAACAGCGCCAACTGGCGCGGCGCGCCGATCACCTCGCTGGCTGCGAGCAGCGCACGGCGTGCCGCCTTGCCGAGGCCGGCGTAACCGTCCTCGCCGATGCCGACGATGGTCAGCCAGGGCGTCATGGGGATTCCTCTGAAGGGATGCGATGATCGATCCGACGGGCAGGCTTGTTCCGCCCTCGGGCAAAGCAGGCATAATACCCGCATCGTCGGTGCTCGTAGGACGCTTCGCTGTTTGAAGGCGATGCATCCGAGAGCCGAAGAGGGAACACGGAAAAACCGTGGCTGCCCCCGCAACTGTAAGCAGCGAGTTCGCGCACTTCGACCACAGCGTCTGTTGTCGTCGATCTGGCCACTGGGCAACCGGGAAGGCCGCGCCGGATGAGGACCTGCCAGCCAGGAGACCTGCCGACGAAACCAGTCGCGCGTGCAGACATCGAGCGGGGTGTATCGGTGTCGTGAAGTCCCCTGTGGGGATTCGCAGGTCACCGCGACCCAGCCCTGGTGACCTCAGTGCACGACCCTTCCGCGCCATCTGCCCTTGCTGCCGTCCGCCCGTCGGCCTGCCCTGGCCTGCTGCGCATCGTGGCCTCCCGCGATGGCGGCATCTGCCGCATCAAGCTGCCCTGTGGACAACTCGACGCCCAAGCCGCGCGCGCCATCGCCCTGGCTGCCGAACGCCATGCCGACGGCGTGCTGGAAGCGACCAACCGCGCCAACCTGCAGATTCGTGGCGTACATGCCGGTGCCGAGAATGCGCTGAGCCGTGATCTGCTGGCCGCGGGCCTCGGCCCGCGCGAGCTGGCGGCGGACGATGTGCGCAACCTGCTGGTCAGTCCGGCGCTCGGCCTGGATGCGGGCACGGCATTCGACGCCCAGCCGCTGGCGCGTCAGTTGCTCGATCTGCTGGAGCGCACCCCACGCTTCCACGGCCTCTCGCCCAAGTTCGGCGTGCAACTGGATGCCGGCGAGTCGCTGGCGATGCTGGAGCACCCCAACGATATCTGGCTGTCGGCGATGTCTGAGGATGCCGCGCCGCTGTTCGCCTTCGGCCTGGCCGGCTGTCCGCCGCAGCGCAAGACTGATCGTCCCGCCCTCGCCGCCGTATCCGCCGAGCAGGCGCCGCTGCTGGTGGAAACCCTGCTGCACCTGTTCCTCGATCTCGCCGACGACGGCCAGACGCGCATGCGCCACCTGCGCGAGAAGCTCCGCGACGAAGCGCTGCTGGAGCGCCTGCAGCAACGCCTGCCGTTCCCCCTGCGACTCGGTCCACTTATGGATAACTGGCGGCGTCCTGCACCGCAGGCCTTCGGCCACCTCGGGATTCAGCCCCAGCGCCAGCCGGAACGAGTCATGGTCGGTGCGGGATTCGTCCTCGGTCGTCTCGACAGCTCGATGCTGTTCGGCCTCGCCGATCTGACAGAGCGTTTCAGCGGCGGACAACTGCGTCTGACGCCCTGGCAAAGCCTGATACTCCCCGACGTGGCCCCGGCCGATGCTCCCGTCGCACTCGGCGCACTGGCCAATCTCGGCCTGCTGATCGACGCCGCCCAGCCGCTGTCGCGCCTCATCGCCTGCAGCGGCGCCGGCGGTTGCGCACGCGGGCTGGCCGACACCAAGGCCGATGCCCTGCGCCTGGCCGAACGCCTGCGCCACGCACCGCCGGCCGGCGTGCACCTGTGTGGCTGCCCGCGCTCCTGCGCCGCCGCCCACGTCGCCTCCTACACCCTGCTGGCCGTCGCCGACGGCCGCTATGACCTGTTCCGTCGCGCCGATGGCATGGCCGGCTTCGGCCAGCCATTGGCGCGCAACCTTTCCCTCGAGGCCGCCGGCGACCTGCTGGCCGCACCCGGAGCCCCCACCGATGCTTGATTACATTCGCGACGGCCAGGCGATCTACTGCCAGTCCTTCGCCACCATCCGCGCCGAAGCCGAGCTCTCCGCCATCCCCGCCGACCTCGAGAAACTCGCCGTGCGGGTGATCCACGCCTGCGGCATGGTCGACGTCGTGCAGGACCTGCGCTTCTCCGCAGGCGCCGGGGCCATCGGCCGTGCGGCGTTGGCCGCTGGCGCGCCGATCCTCTGCGATGCGCGAATGGTCGCCGAGGGCATCACCCGCGCGCGCCTACCGGCGCACAACGAGGTGATCTGCACCCTCAACGATCCGGACGTCCCGGCGCTCGCCCGCGAGCTGGGCAACACCCGTTCGGCGGTGGCGCTGGAGCACTGGCGCGAGCGCCTGGAAGGCAGCGTGGTGGTGATCGGCAACGCGCCGACCGCGCTCTTCTACCTGCTGGAAATGCTCGATGCCGGCGCACCGAAACCGGCGCTGATCCTTGGCTTCCCGGTGGGCTTCGTCGGCGCCATGGAATCCAAGGACGCCCTCGCCGCCGACAGCCGTGGCGTGCCCTACGTGATCGTCCGCGGCCGCCGTGGCGGCAGCGCGATGGCGGCCGCCGCGGTGAACGCCCTGGCCACGGAGGTGGAGTGATGACCGGCCGCCTCATCGGCCTGGGCGTCGGCCCGGGCGACCCTGAACTGCTGACCCTCAAGGCCCTGCGCCTGCTGCGCGCGTCCCCGGTGATCGGCTACTTCGTAGCCAAGGCCAAGCACCACGCCGGCCAGGGCGGCAACGCCTTCGCTATCATCGAGCAGCACCTGCTCGATGAGCAGCAGCGACTGCCGCTGGTCTATCCGGTGACCACCGAGAAGCTGGAGCCGCCGCTGACCTACGAAGGCGTGATCAGCGACTTCTACGACACCGCCGCCGCGCAGGTGGCCGCACACCTGGATGCCGGCCGCGACGTGGCGGTGATCTGCGAGGGCGATCCGTTCTTCTACGGTTCCTACATGTACCTGCATGACCGCCTTTCGCAGCGGTATGCCACCGAAGTCGTTCCCGGCGTCTGCTCGATGCTCGGCAGCGCGGCGGTACTCGGCGTGCCACTGGTGTACCGCAACCAGAGCCTGGCGGTGCTGTCCGGCGTCTTGCCGGAAGACGAGCTCAAGCGTCGCCTGGCCGACGCCGATGCGGCGGTGGTGATGAAGCTCGGCCGCAACTTCGACAAGGTCCGTCGCGTGCTGCGCGAGCTGGGCCGTGACGGCGGCGCCCACTACGTCGAGCGCGCAACCATGCGCGAGCAGCGCATCGTCGCGCTGGACGAGGTGGACCCAATGGCCTCGCCGTACTTCTCGATGATCGTCATCCCCGGCCAGCGGTGGAACGGCTGATGCGCATCGCCATTGTCATTCTCGGCCAAGGTGCGCTGGCCACGGCCCGACGCCTGCAGGGCATTTATCCACAGGCGCGCGTACTGGGCCTGAAGGACCGCGTCGAAGGCGCCGACGAGTCCTACGCGAACTTCGGCGAAACCCTGCGCCAGCTCTACCGTGACGACACCCCGATCATCGCCCTGTGCGCCGCCGGCATCGTCATCCGCACCCTCGCCCCGCTGCTGGCTGAAAAGGGCGTGGAGCCGCCGGTGCTGGCCGTCGCCGAAGACGGCAGCGCCGTGGTGCCGCTGCTCGGCGGGCTCGGCGGAGTCAACCGCATGGCCCGCAAGATGGCCGCCGCGCTGGACATAGCGCCGGCCATCACCACCAGCGGCGAACTGCGTTTCGGTGCCTGCCTGCTCGACCCGCCACCGGGCTACGCGCTGGCGGACATCGAACAGGGCAAGCGCTTCGTCTCCGACCTGCTGGGCGGCGACGCCCTGCGCATCGAAGGCGACGCGCCGTGGCTGGACGAGCTGGACCTGCCGCTGGCCGACGACGCCGCGCATACCCTGCGCATCGACTCCCGCGCCGAAGGCATCGCGCACAACGAGCTGCGCATCTATCCGCGCATCGTCCTCGCCCATGTCACGCTGGTGGACTCGCAGTTGCCCGAACGCATCCGCCAGGGCCTGGCGCAGGCCGGGCTGGCCGAGGTATCGCTGGCTGCATTGGTCGCGCCGCGCTGCCGCATGGCCGACCCGGCGCTGGCCGAGGCCGCCCGCGAGCTGGGCGTGCCGCTGCGGTTCATCCACAGCGACGACGAACTGCCGCCGGCCATGCTGCATGGCGACTCCTTCCACCTGCACCGCGCTGCCACGCCAGGCGAAGCCGAAGGCATCGGCCAGCCGCGCGGGCGACTCAGCGTGATCGGTCTCGGCCCCGGCGCCAGCGACTTCATGATCCCCGCCGTGCGCCATGCGCTGGACGAGGCCCAGGACCTGCTCGGCTACGAGACCTATGTGAAGATGGCCGAGCCCCTGCGCGACGATCAGGTGCGCCACTGCACCGACAATCGCGAGGAGATGCAGCGCGCCCGCCACGCCTTCGAACTGGCCGCCAGCGGCCGGCGGGTGGTGGTGATTTCCTCCGGCGATCCCGGTGTCTTCGCTATGGGCGCCGCGGTGATGGAGGCGCTGCACGGGAGCGATGATCCCGACTGGCACGGCGTGGAACTGGAGGTGTTGCCGGGCGTGTCCGCTGCGCTGGCCGCCGCCGCCAAGGCCGGCGCACCGCTAGGGCATGATTTCTGCCTGATCTCCCTGTCGGACAACCTCAAGCCCTGGGAGACCATCGAGAAGCGCCTCGATCACGCCGGCGCCGCCGACCTGGTCATGGCCTTCTACAACCCGATCTCCAGGGCTCGCCCCTGGCAACTGGGGCGCACCCTGGAGATCGTCCGCCGCCACCGCACACCGGAAACCCTGGTGGTGCTCGGCCGCAACATCGGCCGTCCGGCGGAGGCGCTGCGCGTCGTCCCCCTCGGCGAGCTGGTGCCGGAGATGGTGGACATGCGCACCCTGGTGATCGTCGGCTCGTCCCTGACCCGGCGCTTCCCACGCACCGGTGGCGGCGACTGGGTGTACACGCCTCGCTGGTATCGCTGAGCGCCCTGGATAGCCTCTGCGCCCCGGGCGGAGACCCAAGGCTGAACGCCTCGCTCCACGCCCCTGCTGCCAGGGGCAGGGGACCACCAGGCTCCCCGTAATTTCATCTTACAATTCCCCCCCGTGTTACCCCCCCTTCGGGTGAGTCCCGCCGCAGCGTCGCCCCCCTATCCTCGTCGCTCCTGTCCGCTTTCGCACACAACAAGAACAATCTGGCCACACCAGCAGGAGCCACCATGAGTCAAACGTTCGAGACGATCGCGCCGCCCACGACATACTCCCCGGAGTCGACCCGCGCGCTTTACCGCAAGGTGATCTGGCGCCTGCTGCCGTTCCTGGTCATCGCCTACGCAATCAACGCCATCGACCGCCTCAACATCTCCTTCGCCAAGCTGCGCATGGCCGAAGACATCGCCCTGAGCGAGGCCGCCTACGGCATCGGCGCGGGCATCTTCTACCTGGGCTACATCCTCTTCGAGGTTCCCAGCAACCTGTACATGCAGCGTGCCGGCGCCCGCGCCACGCTGACGCGGATCATGGTGCTGTGGGGCATGGTCACCGTCGCCACCGCCTTCGTCACCACCGCCAACCAGTTGATCGTCGCGCGGTTCTTCCTGGGGGTCGCCGAGGCCGGGTTCTTCCCTGGCGTCATTCTCTATCTCACCTATTGGTTCCCCACCGAACTGCGCGGCCGGATCACGGCAGTGTTCGTCATGTCGGCGATGGTCGCCGGGATCGTCAGCGGTCCCCTGGCCGGCTGGATCATGACCCACTTCCACGGCTGGATGGGCCTGCGCGACTGGCAGGTGCTGTTCGTCCTCGAAGGCATCCCCGCCGCGCTGCTGGGCGTGTTCGGCTGGTACTGGCTGGCGGACCGCCCGCGCGACGCGAAATGGCTGAACGAGGAGGAGAAATCCCGCCTGGAGGCCGCACTGGCCACCGAACCCGCGAAGGCCGGCGACCACGGCCGCTTCCTCGATGTGCTGCGCGACCCTCGGGTGTACATCGCCGGCCTGGTGTTCTTCTGCGTCTACAGCGGCTCGAACACGGTGTCGTACTGGATGCCGACGCTGATCCGCGGCTTCGGCGTGGAAGACCTCAAGTCCATCGGGCTGCTCGCCAGCCTGCCGTACGCGCTGGGCATCGTCGGCATGTACCTGCTCGGCCGTAGCTCGGACAAGCACCAGGAACGCCGCTGGCACGTCGGCGCCACGATGCTGGTGAGCGCCGCATGCTTCTTCCTGCTCGGCTTCGCCCAGGGGAACCTGATGCTCTCGGTGGCGCTGATGACCCTGGGGGCGGCGACGGCGATGTCCGCCCTTTCACTGTTCTGGACCATTCCCCCCGCCCTGCTCACCCCGGCACGGGCGGCGGGCGGCATCGCCGTGATCAGCAGTATCGGCGGCGTGGCCGGCGTGATCAGCCAAATCGTGGTCGGCGCGATCAAGACCGCTACCGGCAACCTGTACCTGGCCTTCGACGTGATCGGCGTGGTCCTGATAATCGGTGCGTTGATCCTGCTGATCGGCATTCCGACGCAGCAACTGCGCAAACGTCCGCAC
Organism: Pseudomonas sp. MT3; assembly: GCF_054720805.1. Taxonomy (NCBI): domain Bacteria; kingdom Pseudomonadati; phylum Pseudomonadota; class Gammaproteobacteria; order Pseudomonadales; family Pseudomonadaceae; genus Pseudomonas; species Pseudomonas sp. MT3. Next base: position 21,821 of record NZ_JBTVPY010000013.1, on the reverse strand, counting down.
TGACCCACGCCACAGCAAAAGGCCCCGTATCGACGGGGCCTTTTCGTAACGAGCCTTCTAGAACTCGGCGCCGCGCCGGTAGCGCTCCTCCAGCTCCAGCGCGGCGCGGTACGCCCGGGCCTCCCGCTCACTGTGGAAGATGCCGACCAGCAGGCCCTCCTGATGCACATCCCAGCAACGCCCGCCGTGGGCGCGGAATTCGCGGGATTTATGGTCGTCGTCACGCTCGGTCACGGTAATGCTCATGTCTTTTCTTCTCCGGTCTTGCCGTACATCAAGGCAGTTCCAGAATCATTTAATTAGCCAGCTAATTAAATAGCCGCTTCCGAGAAAGACCGTTACGAACATTCGCTCAAACGAGCGTCCCAGAGACGCAAAAGCGCAGCTCGAAGGCTGCGCTCTTGGGGACGAAACCGAACTGGTCAGAACGGAATGTCGTCGTCGAAGCTATCGTAGTCCTGGGCCGGCTGCGGAGCGGGCTGGGACTGCTGCTGCGGGGCCGGACGCGGTGCCTGCTGCGGACGCTGCTGCGGCTCGCGGGGAGCGCGCGGGGCGTCGTCACCACCGGCGCCCGGACGGCCGCCCAGCAGTTGCATGTTGCCGTTGATGTCGACCACGATTTCGGTGGTGTAACGGTCCTGACCGTCCTGGCCCTGCCACTTGCGGGTGCGCAGGCTGCCCTCGACGTAGATCTGCGAACCCTTGCGCACGTACTCGGCGACGATTTCCGCCAGGCGACCGAAGAACACCACGCGGTGCCACTCGGTACGTTCCTGCTGCTGGCCGGTCTGCTTGTCCTTCCAGCTCTCGCTGGTGGCCAGGGTGACGTTGGTCACCGCGTTGCCGTTGGGCATGTAGCGGGTTTCCGGATCGCCACCGACGTTACCGACCAGAATGACTTTGTTAACCCCACGGGCCATGACGCTCTCCTAAAGGCTTCAGCACGTCGCCTGCTCGGCGCCGGCAAGGCGCTCGAGGGACGTGCGATCAACTTGTTGGGAATCCACTTTGACATAAGCGGCCGCTTCTTCAGCGACCACCATCACATCGCTCACACCGGGCAATGCCTTGAAACGCTCGGCCAACGAGGCATCGCGCAGCGCCTCAGCGGAAAGAGGCAGGCGAATGCTCGTTACATACGGCGGTTCACGCATGGTAACAGCAATCGCCAACCAGATGGCAGCCAGCACCGCGCAGCCGATGAACACCCCGTTCAGGCCACCGTGCTGGAACATCCAGCCCCCCAGGATGCCGCCCACCGCGGCACCGAGGAACTGGCTGGTGGAGTACACGCCCATCGCCGTGCCCTTGCCACCGGCGGGCGATACCTTGCTCACCAGCGACGGCAACGAGGCCTCCAGCAGGTTGAAGGCGGTGAAGTAGACGATGATGCCGAACACCAGTTCATGGAGGCTGTCGCCGAACGCCCAGAAGTACAGTTCGCAGAGCATCAGGGTCGCCACCGCGCCGCTGAGCACGCGCTTCATCTGGCGCTTCTTCTCGGCGTAGATGATGAACGGCACCATGCCGAAGAAGCCGACCAGCAGTGCGGTCAGGTACACCCACCAGTGCTGTTCCTTGGGCAGTCCGGCGCGCTCCACCAGAGCCAGCGGCAGGGCCACGAAGCTGGCCATGAGGATGGCGTGCAGGACCAGGATGCCAATGTCCAGGCGCAGCAGTTCGGGATTCTTCAGGGTCGGGATCAGCGACTGCTTGGCCACGCTGGATTCGCGATGCTGCATGCGATGGTCCGGCGTCGGCACGACGAACAGGACGATCAGCATGCCCACCAGCGCCATGCCGGCGGTGAACCAGAACAGGCCGTGCAGGCCGAACCAGTGGGTCAGCACCGGACCCGCGACCATCGCTACGGCGAACGACACCCCGATGCTCATGCCGATCATCGCCATCGCCTTGGTGCGGTGCTGCTCGCGGGTGAGGTCGGAGAGCATCGCCATCACGGCGGCGGAGATCGCTCCGGCGCCCTGCAGCACGCGGCCGGCGATGATGCCCCAGATGGAGTCGGCGTTGGCCGCCAACACGGCGCCGGCGGCGAACACCAGCAGGCCGACGACGATGATCGGCCGGCGGCCGATGCGGTCGGACAGGGTGCCCAGGGGAATCTGCAGGATGGCCTGGGTCAGGCCGTAGGCGCCGATGGCCAGGCCGATCAGCGCCGGGGTCGAACCGGCGAGGTCCTGGCCATAGGTCGCCAGGACCGGCAGGACCATGAACATGCCGAGCATGCGGAACGCGAAGACCAGGGACAGGCCGGCGGCCGCGCGGGTTTCGATGCCACTCATGCGCTCAGTGTGGGAATCGTGCATAGGCCCCTCATGGGAAGACGGATTTGGGGAACGCGCTGAATGGCCCCCGTGACGGCGTGCCCATCCGCTTCGCGGATGGCCGGCTGTCGCCAACGCCGAAAAATAGCCGGGCATTCTACCAGTCCTGCCGCACGCCGGCACACTCGCGCCACTTTGCCGCGCACTCGTGGCCGGCCGTATACTCAGCGGTTTTCGCCCGCCATGCGAGGCCGCAGTGGACAAGATCCTCATCCGTGGGGCACGTACCCACAACCTGAAGAACATCGACCTGACCCTGCCGCGCGACAAACTGATCGTGATCACCGGCCTGTCCGGTTCCGGCAAGTCGTCCCTGGCCTTCGACACCCTCTACGCCGAGGGCCAGCGCCGCTACGTGGAATCCCTGTCGGCCTACGCCCGGCAGTTCCTCTCGATGATGGAAAAGCCCGACGTCGACACCATCGAAGGTCTGTCGCCGGCGATTTCCATCGAACAGAAATCCACTTCCCACAACCCGCGCTCCACCGTCGGCACCATCACCGAGATCTACGACTACCTACGCCTGCTCTATGCGCGCGTGGGTATCCCGCGCTGCCCGGACCACGATATCCCGCTGGAAGCGCAGACCGTCAGCCAGATGGTCGACCAGGTGCTGGCACTGCCCGAAGGCCGCAAGCTGATGCTGCTGGCCCCGGTGATCCGCGAGCGCAAGGGCGAGCACCTGGCGGTGTTCGAGGAGATGCGCGCCCAGGGCTTCGTCCGCGCCCGCGTCGACGGCAAGCTCTACGAGCTGGATGAAGTGCCCAAGCTGGACAAGAAGCTCAAGCACTCCATCGATATCGTGGTCGACCGCTTCAAGGTCCGCGGCGACCTGCAGCAGCGCCTGGCGGAATCCTTCGAAACGGCGATCAACCTGGCCGACGGCATCGCGCTGGTGGCACCGATGGATGACGAGGAAGGCGAAGAGATGATCTTCTCCGCCCGCTTCGCCTGCCCGATCTGTGGCCACTCCATCAGCGAGCTGGAACCCAAGCTGTTCTCCTTCAACAACCCGGCCGGCGCCTGCCCGACCTGCGACGGCCTGGGCGTGAAGCAGTTCTTCGACGCGCGGCGGGTGGTCAACGGCGAGCTGACCCTGGCCGAAGGCGCGATTCGCGGCTGGGACCGGCGCAACGTCTACTACTTCCAGATGCTCGGCTCGCTGGCCGCGCACTTCGGTTTCAGCCTGGAAGAGCCTTTCCAGGACATCGATCCGGATCACCAGAAGTTCATCCTCAACGGCTCGGGCCGCGAGAACGTCGAATTCCGCTACCTCAACGACCGTGGCGACATCGTCAAGCGCGCGCACCCGTTCGAGGGCATCCTGCCGAACCTGGAGCGCCGCTACCGCGAGACCGAGTCGGCCACCGTGCGCGAGGAGCTGGCCAAGTTCCTCAGCACCCAGCCCTGTCCGGACTGCCACGGCACCCGCCTGCGCCGCGAGGCCCGCCATGTGTGGGTGGGCGACAAGACCCTGCCGGCGATCACCTCGATGCCGGTGGGCACCGCCTGCGAGTACGCCGAGAGCCTGACCCTGACCGGCCGCCGCGGCGAGATCGCCTCGAAGATCCTCAAGGAGATCCGCGAGCGCCTGCAGTTCCTGGTCAACGTCGGCCTCGACTACCTGACCCTGGACCGCAGCGCCGACACCCTCTCCGGCGGCGAGGCCCAGCGCATCCGTCTGGCCAGCCAGATCGGCGCCGGCCTGGTGGGCGTCATGTACATCCTCGACGAGCCCTCCATCGGCCTGCACCAGCGCGACAACGAGCGCCTGCTGGGCACCCTCACCCACCTGCGCAACCTGGGCAACACGGTGATCGTGGTCGAGCACGACGAGGACGCCATCCGCCTCGCCGACTATGTCGTCGACATTGGCCCCGGCGCCGGCGTGCACGGCGGGCAGATCGTCGCCGAGGGCACGCCGCAACAGGTCATGGACCATCCGGACTCGGTCACCGGCGCCTATCTGTCCGGCCGCACCAAGATCGTCGTGCCCGCCGAGCGCACCCCGCGCAACAAGAAGCAACTGCTCAAGCTCAAGGGCGCGCGCGGCAACAACCTGCAGAACGTCAACCTGGAAATCCCGGTCGGCCTGTTCACCTGCATCACTGGCGTCTCCGGCTCGGGCAAGTCGACGCTGATCAACAACACCCTGTTCCCGATCACCGCCACCGCGCTCAACGGCGCCACCACCCTGGAAGTCGCGCCCTACGACTCGTTCGACGGCCTGCAGCACCTGGACAAGGTGGTGGACATCGACCAGAGCCCGATCGGCCGCACGCCGCGCTCCAACCCGGCGACCTACACCGGGCTGTTCACGCCGATCCGCGAGCTGTTCGCCAGCGTGCCGGAAGCGCGTTCGCGCGGCTACGGGCCGGGGCGCTTCTCGTTCAACGTCAAGGGCGGCCGCTGCGAGGCCTGCCAGGGCGACGGCGTGATCAAGGTGGAGATGCACTTCCTACCGGACATCTACGTGCCCTGCGACGTCTGCAAGGGCAAGCGCTACAACCGCGAGACCCTGGAAGTCCGCTACAAGGGCAAGAGCATCACCGAAGTGCTGGACATGACCATCGAGGACGCCCGCGCGTTCTTCGACGCCGTGCCGGCCATCGCCCGCAAGCTGCAGACGCTGATGGACGTCGGCCTGTCGTACATCAAGCTCGGCCAGAGCGCGACCACGCTGTCCGGTGGTGAGGCGCAACGGGTGAAGCTGTCCCGCGAGCTGTCCAAGCGCGATACCGGCAAGACCCTGTACATCCTCGACGAGCCGACCACCGGCCTGCACTTCGCGGATATCCAGCAACTGCTCGACGTGCTGCACCGCCTGCGCGACCACGGCAACACCGTGGTGGTCATCGAGCACAACCTGGACGTAATCAAGACCGCCGACTGGCTGGTCGACCTCGGCCCCGAGGGCGGCTCCAAGGGCGGCCAGATCATCGCCACCGGCACGCCGGAGCAGGTCGCGGAATTGGCGGTGTCGCACACCGGGCACTTCCTCAAGCCGCTGCTGGAGCGCGATCGGGCCTGATCCGCACCGGTATGACAAAGCCCCTGCTGCCGAACGGCGCAGGGGCCTTTTTGTAGGGATCTTGTAGGAGCGAGCTTGCTCGCGAACCGCCCCAACATCCGAGCCGCCGAGTAACTCTGTTCGCGAGCAAGCTCGCTCCTACGAAAAGCAAAAGCCCCGGAGCCTGGACGCCGAGGGCTTTGACGAAGCGGAGCTATGAATCAGATCTGCGACTGCAGATAGTTCTCCAGGCCCATCTTCTGGATCAGGCCGAGCTGCTGCTCCAGCCAGTAGGCGTGGTCTTCCTCGGTATCGGTCAGCTGCACGCGCAGGATGTCGCGGGTGACGAAGTCCTTGTGCTTCTCGCACAGGGCGATGCCCTTGGCCAGGGCGGCGCGCACGTGGCGCTCCAGCTTCAGGTCGGCTTCCAGCATCTCCGGCACGGTCTTGCCCGGGTGGATGTCGTCCGGGCGCATGCGCGGGGTGCCTTCGAGCAGCAGGATGCGGCGCAGCAGGGCGTCGGCGTGCTGGGTTTCCTCTTCCATTTCGTGATTGAGGCGCTCGTAGAGCTTGGTGAAGCCCCAGTCCTCGTACATGCGCGAATGGATGAAGTACTGGTCGCGAGCGGCCAGCTCACCGGTCAGCAGCGTGTTGAGATAATCGATAACCTCGGCGTGGCCTTGCATCAGCCTTCTCCCTGGGACGTGACAGCGAATTAAACGGCGCTATGGTCGCGACTGGCCATGACCGGGGTCAAGCACCACAAACGCAACCGCCCTCCGAAGAGGGCGGCAGGTGGAACGGTTTCAGCTTAGTCCAGCTTCAGGCCCAGCGCCTTGGCGACGCCTTCGCCGTAGGCCGGGTCGATGTTGAAGAACAGTGCCAGCTGACGACGCTGGATAGCCTCTGGCACACCCGCCATATCGCCGGCGATGTTCTCGTACAGGCGCTGCCGCTGGGCTTCATCGAACAGGCGGAACAGCGCGGCCGGCTGGCTGTAGTAGTCATCGTCGACGCGATGGTTCCAGTGATCGGCGGTGCCTTCCAGGGTCAGCGGCGGTTCGGAGTAGTCCGGCTGCTCCTGCCACTGGTTGAAGCTGTTCGGCTCGTAGGTGACGGTCATGTCGCCATTGTTGCCGTCCACCCGCATGGCGCCGTCGCGGTGGTAGATGCGCGGATTGTTGCGCGCGGCGTTAACCGGGATCTGGTGGTGGTTCACGCCCAGGCGGTAGCGGTGCGCATCGCCGTAGGAGAACAGGCGCCCCTGGAGCATCTTGTCCGGCGAGAAGCCGATCCCGGGGACGATATTCGCCGGGCTGAAGGCGGACTGCTCGACCTCGGCGAAGTAGTTCGCCGGATTGCGGTTGAGCTCGAAGTAGCCCACCTCGATCAGCGGATAATCACCATGCGGCCAGACCTTGGTCAGGTCGAACGGGTTGTAGCGGTAGGTGGCCGCTTCCTTCTCCGGCATCACCTGCACGTACATCTTCCAGCGCGGGAAGTCGCCGCGCTCGATGGCATCGTACAGGTCACGCTGCGAGCTTTCGCGGTCGGCGCCGACCAGCTTGGCGGCTTCCTCGTTGCTCAGGTTCTCGATGCCCTGCTGGGTCTTGAAGTGGAACTTGACCCAGAAGCGCTCGTTGCTGGCGTTGATGAAGCTGAAGGTGTGGCTGCCGAAGCCGTGGACGTGACGGTAACTGCGCGGCAGGCCGCGATCGCTGAAGTCGATGGTCAGCTGGTGCAGGGCTTCGGGCAGGTGCGAGAAGAAGTCCCACTTCAGGGTCGCGTTGCGCAGGTTGGTGCGCGGATCGCGTTTCACCACGTGGTTCAGGTCGGGGAATTTCAGCGGGTCGCGGAAATAGAAGACCGGGGTGTTGTTGCCGACCAGATCCCAGTTGCCTTCCTCGGTGTAGAACTTCATGGCGAAGCCACGGATGTCGCGCTCGGCATCCGCCGCGCCACGCTCGCCGGCCACGGTGGAGAAACGCAGGAACAGCGGAGTCTGCTTGCCGACCTGGGAGAACAGCTTGGCGCGGCTGTAGCGGGTGATGTCATGGGTGACGGTGAAGGTGCCGTAGGCCGCCGAGCCCTTGGCGTGCATGCGGCGCTCAGGGATCACTTCGCGGTCGAAGTGCGCCAGTTTCTCCAGGAACCAGACGTCCTGCAGCAGCATCGGCCCCCGCGGGCCGGCGGTCTGGACGTTCTGGTTATCGGCGACCGGCGCTCCTGCAGCGGTCGTCAGGTGGGTGTTGTCGCTCATCGTTACTCTCCTCAACGGCGGGGTGTTCGAAGGCCGGCGAATCACGAAAGCTGTGAGCGCGGCCCGACATCCCAATCGGACAATTAAGCGCCTCCACCGGCATTGCGGCTGTTGATCCAGCTCAGCAAGCAGTAGAAGTCGGCGTCGTTAAGGATCGGTGACAAGGGATGGATCAGCCAATTTATTGATTCGAGCTGATCGATAGAGAAAAACTTTTCTATAGGCAATAAAAAACCGGGCACAGGGCCCGGTTTCTTATAAGGCGTGAACCTTACTCTGCAGCTTCTACTGCCTGGCCGCCAACAGCGCGGTCAATCAGTTCGACGTATGCCATAGGGGCATTGTCGCCAGCGCGGAAGCCGCACTTCAGGATGCGCAGGTAGCCGCCCGGACGGTTGGCGTAGCGCTTGCCCAGTTCGTTGAACAGCTTGCCTACGGCTTCTTTCGAACGGGTACGGTCGAAAGCGAGACGACGGTTGGCAACGCTATCCACTTTAGCCAGGGTGATCAGCGGCTCGGCAACGCGACGCAGTTCCTTGGCCTTGGGCAGGGTGGTTTTGATCAGTTCGTGTTCGAAGAGCGACACAGCCATGTTCTGGAACATAGCCTTGCGGTGCGCGCTGGTGCGGCTCAGGTGACGACCACTTTTACGATGGCGCATGGTTCAATTCCTTTCCAAACTTTACGTTCGGTAGCTACGACGATCAGGCAGTAGCCTTGTCGTCTTTCTTGAGACTTGCCGGCGGCCAGTTGTCGAGGCGCATACCGAGGGACAGACCGCGAGAGGCCAGAACGTCCTTGATTTCGGTCAGGGACTTCTTGCCCAGGTTCGGCGTTTTGAGCAGCTCTACTTCGGTGCGCTGAATCAGGTCACCGATGTAGTAGATGTTCTCTGCCTTCAGGCAGTTGGCCGAACGGACGGTCAGCTCAAGGTCATCGACCGGACGCAGCAGGATCGGATCGATCTCGTCTTCCTGCTCTTCAACGACGGGCTCGCTGTCGCCTTTGAGGTCCACGAACGCTGCCAGCTGCTGTTGCAGGATGGTAGCGGCGCGACGGATAGCCTCTTCAGGATCCAGGGTGCCGTTGGTTTCCAGATCGAGGACCAGCTTGTCCAGGTTGGTACGCTGTTCGACACGGGCGTTCTCGACCACGTAGGCAACACGACGCACGGGGCTGAACGAGGCGTCGAGCTGCAGACGGCCGATGCTACGGCTTTCGTCTTCATCGCTCGAACGGGCATCAGCCGGCTCGTAGCCACGGCCACGAGCGACTTTCAGCTTCATGTTCAGCGCGCCGTTATCGGCCAGGTGGGCGATAACATGGTCACCGTTGACGATCTCGACATCATGATCCAGCTGAATATCGGCAGCGGTCACCACACCCGAGCCCTTTTTCGCCAGGGTCAGCGTCACTTCGTCACGACCGTGCAGCTTGATGGCCAGGCCTTTCAGGTTGAGCAGGATCTCGATGACATCTTCCTGCACACCCTCGATGGCGGAGTACTCGTGGAGTACGCCGTCGATCTCGGCCTCGACTACTGCACAGCCAGGCATGGAGGACAACAGGATGCGACGCAGCGCGTTGCCCAGGGTATGGCCGAAACCACGCTCGAGAGGCTCGAGGGTGATCTTGGCGCGGGTTTGGCTGACCACCTGCACATCGATGTGGCGGGGGGTCAGGAACTCATTTACCGAACTCTGCATGGATGCACCTATTTTCTAGCCCTTACTTGGAGTAGAGCTCGACAATCAGGTTTTCGTTGATGTCGGCGGACAGATCGGCACGAGCCGGGACACTTTTGAAGGTGCCAGCTTTCTTGTCGGTGTCCACTTCGACCCACTCAACGCGACCGCGCTGGGCGCACAGGTCCAGAGCTTGGGCGATACGCAGCTGGTTCTTCGACTTCTCGCGAACAGCAACGACGTCGCCTGCCTTGACCTGGTAGGACGGGATATTCACGGTCTGACCGTTGACGCTGATGGTCTTGTGGGACACCAGCTGACGGGATTCGGAACGAGTGGAACCGAAGCCCATACGGTAGACGACGTTGTCCAGACGGCACTCGAGCAGCTGCAGCAGGTTCTCACCCGTGGAGCCCTTGCGGCGGGACGCTTCCTGATAGTAGCCACGGAACTGACGCTCCAGAACGCCGTAGATGCGGCGCACTTTCTGCTTCTCGCGCAGCTGCAGACCGTAGTCGGACAGGCGACCACGGCGCTGGCCGTGCTGGCCAGGAACTTGTTCTGCTTTGCACTTCGAGTCGAGGGCGCGAACACCGCTCTTCAGGAACAGATCAGTGCCTTCGCGGCGGGACAGTTTGCACTTGGGACCAATGTAACGAGCCATTTCTCACTGTCTCCTATTACACGCGACGCTTTTTCGGCGGACGGCAGCCGTTGTGCGGGATCGGGGTTACGTCGGTGATGCTGGCGATCTTGTAACCGCAGGCATTCAGCGCACGTACAGCCGACTCGCGGCCCGGGCCCGGGCCCTTGACGTTGACGTCGAGGTTCTTCAGACCGTATTCCAGAGCAGCCTGGCCGGCACGCTCGGCCGCTACCTGGGCAGCGAACGGGGTGCTCTTACGCGAGCCGCGGAAACCCGAACCACCGGAGGTGGCCCAGGACAGAGCGTTGCCCTGACGGTCGGTGATGGTAACGATGGTGTTGTTGAAGGATGCGTGGATATGCGCGATCCCGTCGACCACCGTCTTTTTGACTTTCTTACGAGGACGAGCAGCAGGTTTTGCCATGACTAAATTCCTAAGCGATTACTTGCGGATCGGCTTACGCGGGCCCTTACGGGTGCGCGCGTTGGTCTTGGTACGCTGACCGCGAACCGGCAGACCGCGACGATGACGCAGACCGCGGTAGCAACCGAGGTCCATCAGACGCTTGATGTTCATGTTGATTTCGCGACGCAGGTCACCTTCGGTGGTCAGCTTGCCCACCTCGGTACGCAGCGAATCAATCTGCTCTTCGCTCAGGTCCTTGATCTTTGCAGCCGGGCTGATGCCGGTGGCTGCACAGATACTCTGTGCGGTAGTGCGACCGACACCATAGATGTAGGTCAGCGAGATAACAGTGTGCTTGTTATCCGGAATGTTTACGCCTGCAATACGGGCCATTCAGAAAAACTCCAATTGACAGCTACCCGGCGCCCAGGAAGCCAAGAAAGGGCGCGGATATTAGCGCTGTAAAAACAAATAATCAACCCGGCAGCACACTAGCTGCCGGGTTATAACGCGTGGTTCACACTCAGCCTTGGCGCTGCTTGTGACGCGGCTCCGCGCTGCAGATCACACGAACGACGCCTTCGCGACGGATGATCTTGCAGTTACGGCACAGCTTCTTTACCGATGCACGAACTTTCATCAGTGACTCCTCGAACCTTACGGGTCAGCGCAGCAGGCCGCTGCCATAGCCCTTCAGGTTGGCTTTCTTCATGAGGGATTCGTACTGGTGAGAAACGAGGTGCGATTGTACTTGGGCCATAAAGTCCATCACAACCACGACCACGATCAGCAACGAGGTCCCGCCAAGGTAGAACGGTACGTGGGCAGCTACGACCAGGAACTGGGGCAGCAGGCACACGGCCGTCATGTACAGGGCACCGAACATGGTCAAACGGGTCAGCACGCCATCGATGTAGCGAGCAGACTGTTCACCCGGACGAATACCCGGAATAAATGCACCGGACTTCTTGAGGTTTTCCGCCACGTCCTTCGGGTTGAACATCAGCGCTGTGTAGAAGAAGCAGAAGAAAATGATCCCTGCACTAAACAGCAGAATGTTCAGCGGCTGACCAGGCGCGATCGCTTGCGCGACGTCCTGCAGCCAACCCAGGCCTTCCGACTGACCGAACCAGGCACCCAGGGATGCCGGGAACAGCAGGATGCTGCTGGCGAAGATCGCGGGAATTACACCCGCCATGTTCACTTTCAGCGGCAGATGGCTGGTCTGGGCGGCAAACACCTTGCGACCTTGCTGGCGCTTGGCGTAATGCACGGCGATACGACGCTGACCACGCTCGATGAACACCACGAACGCGATGATCGCAACGGCCAGCAGGCCGATGGCGATCAGGGCGAAGATGTTGATGTCACCTTGACGCGCGGACTCGAAGGACTGGCCGATTGCTCGGGGCAGGCCTGCGACGATACCGGAGAAGATCAACATGGAGATGCCGTTGCCGACACCTCGCTCGGTGATCTGCTCACCCAGCCACATCATGAACAGCGCACCCGCCACGAAGGTGGTGACCGACACGAAGTAGAAGCCGAAGTCGTTGGAGAAGGCCACGCCCTGGCTACCCAGACCAATGGACATGCCAATGGCCTGGACGAGCGCCAGGACGAGAGTTGCGTAGCGGGTGTACTGGCTGATCTTGCGACGCCCAGACTCACCCTCTTTCTTCAACTGCTCCAGCTGCGGGCTGATCGCGGTCATGAGCTGCATGATGATCGACGCCGAGATGTACGGCATGATCCCCAGTGCAAAGATACTCATGCGCTCCAGCGCGCCGCCGGAAAACATGTTGAAGAGGCTAAGAATGGTCCCCTCGTTCTGCCGGAACAGTGCCGCCAAGCGATCGGGGTTGATGCCCGGAACTGGGATATGCGCGCCGATCCGATAGACGATGATCGCCAGGAACAGGAAACGCAGACGTGCCCAGAGCTCGGACAAACCACCACCGTTGCTCAGCGCAGAGAGAGCACCTTGCTTAGCCATTTAGTCCTCGATTTTGCCGCCAGCTGCTTCGATAGCCGCACGAGCGCCCTTGGTGGCGCCGATGCCTTTCAGGGTGACTGCGCGAGTAACGTCGCCCGACAGCATGACTTTCACACGCTGTACGTTCTGGTTAATCACGTTGGCATCCTTCAGGGCCTGCACGGTTACGACATCACCCTCGACCTTGGCCAGCTCGGAGGTACGCACTTCTGCGCGATCCAGGGCCTTCAGCGAGTTGAAGCCGAACTTCGGCAGACGGCGATGCAGCGGCTGCTGACCACCCTCGAAGCCCGGAGCGATGGAACCACCGGAGCGGGAGGTCTGACCTTTGTGACCACGGCCACCGGTCTTGCCCAGACCGCTACCGATGCCACGGCCCGGACGGTGCTTTTCGCGACGGGCACCCGGCGCGGAACGCAGATCGTTCAGTTGCATGGATTAACCCTCCACACGCAGCAGGTAGTAGGCCTTGTTGATCATGCCGCGGTTTTCAGGAGTGTCCTGAACTTCGACGGTATGATTGATGCGACGCAGGCCCAGGCCTTTGACGCAAGCCTTGTGATTGGCCAGACGGCCGTTCAGGCTCTTGATCAGGGTAACTTTGACAGTTGCCATGGTTAGAGAATCTCCTCGACGCTCTTGCCACGCTTGGCCGCTACCGACTCAGGGGACTGCATGTTCTTCAGGCCCTTGAAGGTTGCGTAGACCACGTTCACCGGATTGGTGGAGCCGTAGCACTTCGCCAGAACGTTCTGCACACCAGCCACTTCCAGGACAGCACGCATGGCGCCGCCGGCGATGATGCCGGTACCTTCGGAAGCCGGCTGCATGTACACCTTGGAGGCGCCATGAGCGGACTTGGTCGGGTACTGCAGAGTGGTGCCGTTCAGATCGACCTGGATCATGTTGCGGCGAGCAGCTTCCATTGCCTTCTGGATAGCAGCCGGCACTTCACGCGCCTTGCCACGACCGAAGCCAACACGGCCCTTGCCATCGCCAACCACGGTCAGCGCGGTGAAGGCGAAGATACGGCCACCTTTTACGGTTTTGGCGACGCGGTTAACTTGAACCAGCTTCTCGATGTAGCCTTCGTCGCGCTTTTGATCGTTGTTTGCCATAACTTAGAACTCCAGACCGCCTTCGCGAGCGGCATCAGCCAGGGCCTTGATGCGACCGTGGTACTTGAAGCCAGAACGGTCGAACGCCACCTGAGTGACGCCGGCAGCCTTGGCGCGTTCCGCGACCAGTTGACCAACTTTCTTGGCTGCGTCGATGTTGCCGGTGGCAGCTTCGCGCAATTCCTTGTCCAGGGTCGAGGCGCTGGCCAGGACCTTGCCGCCGTCGGCTGCAATGACCTGGGCGTAGATGTGCTGGGAGGAGCGGTACACACAGAGGCGTACGGCTTCCAGTTCGCGCATCTTCAGGCGTGCCTTGCGAGCGCGGCGCAGACGGGTTTCTTTCTTGACGCTCATTTGCTATGCCCTACTTCTTCTTGGCTTCTTTACGAAGGACGACTTCGTCGGCGTAACGCACGCCCTTGCCTTTGTACGGCTCCGGCGGACGGAAGTCGCGGATTTCCGCGGCAACCTGGCCAACCAGCTGCTTGTCGATACCCTTGATCAGGATGTCGGTCTGGCTGGGGGTTTCCGCGACGATGCCGGCAGGCAGTTCGTAATCAACCGGGTGGGAGAAGCCGAGAGCCAGGGACAGCACTTGGCCTTTGGCCTGCGCCTTGTAACCAACGCCGACCAGCTGGAGCTTGCGCTCGAAGCCCTGGCTGACGCCGATTACCATGTTGTTGACCAGAGCACGGGTGGTACCGGCCATGGCACGGGTCTGCTGGTCGCCGTTACGCGCAGCGAAACGCAGCTCACCGTTGTCCTGAATGACTTCGACGGACGGATGTACTTTCAGCTCGAGAGCGCCCTTGGCACCCTTGATCGAAAGTTCCTGACCAGCCAGCTTGATTTCAACGCCGGCGGGCAGAATGACGGGGTTCTTAGCAACGCGAGACATGCTGATTCCCCTTAGAACACAGTGCAGAGCACTTCGCCACCAACGCCAGCGGCACGGGCAGCACGATCAGTCATCACACCTTTGTTGGTGGAGACGATCGAAACGCCCAGGCCGCCGCGAACTTTCGGCAGCTGGTCTACGGATTTGTACTGGCGCAGGCCAGGACGGCTGATTCGCTTCACTTCCTCGATGACAGGCTTGCCTTCGAAGTACTTCAGCTCGATGGACAGCAGAGGCTTGGCCTCGGCGGTCACTTGGAAATCCGCAATATAGCCTTCGTCCTTGAGGACTTTGGCGACTGCCGCTTTCAGCTTGGAAGACGGCATGCTCACGACGGTCTTCTCAGCCATCTGGGCATTACGGATGCGAGTTAGCATGTCTGCTAACGGGTCCTGCATACTCATGGGCTTAATGCTCCTGATACAAAAGATAAGCCTTCAACTTCATAACTCGCCCTCAAAACGCCGGACGAACTAAAACCCGGACTCGGGGGAGCCGGGTATTCTAGAGATCGCTCAAAAACGAATCAAGCCCCATGAAGGGGCTTGGTTCGTTAGGCGATCAACGGAGCCGTTGCCGACTCCGCTTACGACTTACCAGCTGGCTTTCACCAGGCCCGGCACGTCGCCGCGCATTGCAGCTTCACGCAGCTTGTTACGGCTGAGGCCGAACTTGCGGTAGAAGCCGTGCGGACGACCGGTCAGACGGCAACGGTTACGCAGGCGGCTGGCGCTCGCGTCACGCGGTTGCTTCTGCAGGGCGACCTGCGCATTCCAACGCTCTTCCGCGGAGGAGTTCGGATTAGCGATGATCGCTTTCAGCTCGGCACGCTTTTGAGCGTACTTGGCTACCGTGCGCTGACGCTTCAGCTCACGGTTCTTCATGCTCTCTTTAGCCATGGTCCTACTCCAATCAGTTGCGGAACGGGAAGTTGAAGGCGCGCAGCAGGGCACGACCTTCATCATCCGAACGAGCGGTGGTGGTCAGAGTGATATCCATACCGCGGAGGGCATCGATCTTGTCGTAATCGATTTCCGGGAAGATGATCTGCTCTTTGACACCCATGCTGTAGTTGCCACGACCGTCGAAGGACTTGGCGTTCAGACCACGGAAGTCACGAACGCGCGGCAGGGAGATCGACAGCAGACGGTCCAGGAACTCGTACATGCGATCGCCACGCAGGGTGACTTTCACACCGATCGGCCAGCCTTCACGGATCTTGAAGCCGGCGATGGACTTACGAGCGTAAGTCACGATCGGCTTCTGACCCGCGATCTTTTCCAGATCGGCAACGGCGCTCTCGATGACTTTCTTGTCACCGACAGCTTCGCCAAGACCCATGTTCAGGGTGATTTTGGTAACGCGCGGAACTTCCATCACGTTCGCCAGCTGAAGCTCTTGCTTCAGCTTGGGAGCGATTTCCTTCCGATAAATTTCTTTCAATCGTGCCATGGTGATCTACCTAGCTCCCTCAAGCCTGAACCGGTTTCTGGGTCGACTTGAAGACACGAATCTTCTTACCGTCTTCGACCTTGAAGCCAACGCGGTCAGCCTTGTTGGTTTCAGCGTTGAAGATGGCGACGTTGGAGACGTGCAGAGGCGCCTCCTTCTCGACGATCCCGCCTTGCTGGTTGAGCATGGGGTTGGGCTTGGTGTGGCGCTTGATCAGGTTCACACCGCCAACGACCAGACGGTCGTCAGCGAGAACTTTCAGCACCTTGCCACGCTTGCCCTTGTCCTTGCCGGCAATGACGATGACTTCGTCGTCACGACGAATTTTTTGCATGACGGCTACTCCTTACAGCACTTCAGGGGCAAGGGAGACGATCTTCATGAACTTCTCGGTACGAAGTTCACGAGTCACCGGCCCGAAGATACGGGTGCCGATCGGCTCCTGCTTGTTATTCAGCAGGACGGCGGCGTTGCCGTCGAAGCGAATGATGGAACCGTCGGTACGACGTACGCCGTGCTTGGTGCGAACGACCACGGCAGTCATTACCTGGCCCTTCTTCACCTTGCCACGCGGAATCGCTTCCTTGACGGTGACCTTGATGATGTCGCCAATGCCGGCGTAACGGCGGTGGGAACCGCCGAGTACCTTGATGCACATTACGCGACGCGCGCCGCTGTTGTCAGCGACATCGAGCATGGATTGAGTCTGAATCATCTTCTATCTCCGACCCTTAGACTTCAACCGCGCGCTCGACGACATCAACCAGGGTCCAGGCCTTGGTCTTGGCCAGCGGACGGGTTTCGCGGATGGTGACCAGGTCACCAACGCGGCACTGATTGGTTTCGTCGTGGGCGTGCAGTTTGGTCGAACGCTTCACGTATTTGCCGTAGATCGGGTGCTTAACACGACGCTCGATCAGTACGGTGACGGTCTTGTCCATCTTGTCGCTGACGACGCGGCCAGTCAGCGTACGGACGGTGTTCTGAGCTTCAGCCATGATTACTTACCTGCTTGCTGGTTGAGCACAGTTTTAACGCGAGCGATATCGCGCTTCACTTGCGAGAGCAGGTGAGACTGCCCCAACTGGCCAGTTGCCTTCTGCATGCGCAGATTGAACTGGTCGCGCAGCAGGCCGAGCAGTTGCTCGTTCAGCTGCTCAACGGATTTTTCACGAAGTTCATTCGCTTTCATCACATCACCGTCCGCTTAACAAAGGAGGTGGCGAGCGGCAGCTTTGCAGCAGCCAGGGCGAATGCCTCACGCGCCAGCTCTTCGGATACACCCTCGATCTCGTACAGGACCTTGCCCGGTTGAATCTGGGCCACCCAGTACTCGACGCCGCCCTTACCTTTACCCATACGTACTTCCAGGGGCTTCTTGGTAACAGGCTTGTCGGGGAATACGCGAATCCAGATCTTGCCGCCACGTTTTACGTGACGGGTCAGCGCACGACGTGCGGACTCGATCTGACGCGCGGTGAGACGGCCACGGCTGGTTGCCTTGAGGGCGAACTCGCCGAAGCTGACTTTGGAACCGCGATGAGCCAGGCCACGGTTGTGACCGGTCATTTGCTTGCGGAACTTCGTACGCTTAGGTTGCAGCATTTGCGTACTCCTTACTTAGCAGCTTTTTTACGAGGAGCGGGCGCTACAGGCTTCAGCTCTTCCTGGCGGCCACCAATGACCTCGCCCTTGAAGATCCAAACCTTCACACCGATCACACCGTAGGTGGTGTGCGCTTCGTAGGTTGCATAGTCGATGTCGGCGCGCAGGGTGTGCAGGGGCACACGACCTTCGCGATACCACTCGGTACGAGCGATTTCAGCGCCGCCCAGACGACCGCTTACCTGGATCTTGATGCCTTTGGCACCAATGCGCATGGCGTTCTGTACAGCGCGCTTCATGGCGCGACGGAACATGACGCGACGCTCCAGCTGCTGAGCTACGCTCTGCGCAACCAGCATACCGTCGAGTTCCGGCTTGCGGATCTCTTCGATGTTGATGTGCACCGGCACACCCATTTGCTTGGTCAGGTCCTGACGCAGCTTCTCAACATCTTCACCTTTCTTGCCGATCACGATGCCGGGACGAGCGGTGTGGATGGTGATGCGTGCAGTCTGAGCCGGACGATGGATATCGATACGGCTTACGGACGCGCTTTTTAGTTTGTCTTGGAGATACTCACGTACCTTCAGGTCGGCGAACAGATAATCGGCGTAAGTGCGCTTATCTGCGTACCAAACGGAGGTGTGCTCCTTGACGATACCCAGGCGGATGCCATTGGGATGTACTTTCTGACCCATCTGATCGACTCCGTTACTTGTCCGCAACCTTGACAGTGATATGGCAAGACCGCTTGACGATGCGATCAGCACGGCCTTTGGCACGCGGCATGATGCGCTTGAGCGAACGACCTTCGTTGACGAAGACGGTGGAGACCTTCAGGTCGTCCACATCGGCGCCTTCGTTGTGCTCGGCGTTGGCAACGGCCGACTCCAGCACTTTCTTCATGATCTCGGCGGCTTTCTTGTTGCTGAAAGCCAGGAGGTTGAGCGCATCGCCCACCTTCTTCCCGCGGATCTGGTCGGCGACCAAGCGGGCTTTCTGGGCGGAGATACGAGCGCCCGAGAGCTTAGCGGCTACTTCCATCTTCCTTACCCCTTAACGCTTGGCTTTCTTGTCCGCAGCGTGCCCACGATAAGTGCGGGTAGCAGCGAACTCGCCGAGTTTGTGACCGACCATGTCTTCGTTGACCAGAACGGGCACGTGTTGACGGCCGTTGTGGACAGCGATGGTCAGACCAACCATGTGCGGCAGGATCATCGAACGGCGCGACCAGGTCTTGATCGGCTTGCGGTCGTTCTTTTCCACCGCCACTTCGATCTTCTTCAGCAGGTGAAGATCGATAAAAGGACCTTTTTTCAGAGAACGTGGCACTGTCGTATCCCTCTATTTACTTGCGGCGACGGACGATCATGTTGTCGGTACGCTTGTTCGCGCGAGTCTTCTTACCCTTGGTCTGAAGACCCCACGGCGATACCGGATGACGACCAGCAGAGGTACGACCTTCACCACCACCATGCGGGTGGTCGACCGGGTTCATGGCAACACCACGAACGGTCGGGCGAACGCCACGCCAGCGCTTGGCACCGGCTTTACCCAGCGAACGCAGGCTGTGCTCGGAGTTCGAGACTTCGCCCAGGGTCGCACGGCAGTCAGCCAGGACTTTGCGCATCTCACCGGAACGCAGACGCACGGTTACGTAGGCACCTTCACGGGCAACCAGCTGAGCCGAAGCGCCAGCGGAGCGAGCGACCTGAGCGCCCTTGCCAGGCTTCAGTTCGATACCGTGGATGGTGCTACCCACCGGGATGTTGCGCAGCGGCATGTTGTTGCCAGCCTTGATCGGAGCGCCGATACCGGAGATCAGTTGATCGCCAGCCACCACGCCTTTGGGGGCGATGATGTAGCGACGCTCGCCGTCCGCGTATTTCAGCAGAGCGATGTGAGCAGTACGGTTCGGATCGTATTCGACGCGTTCAACGATGGCGGGAATGCCATCCTTGTTGCGACGGAAGTCGACCAGACGATAGTGCTGCTTGTGACCACCACCGATATGACGGGTGGTGATACGACCGTTGTTGTTACGGCCGCCCGACTTGGACTTCTTCTCGAGCAGGGGAGCGAACGGAGCACCTTTGTGCAGGTCCTGGTTCACTACCTTGACGACGAAACGACGACCAGCGGAAGTCGGTTTGCATTTAACGATTGCCATGATGCACCCCTTTACTCAGCGCCAGCTGCGAAATCGAGATCCTGGCCCGGCTGGAGAGCGATGTACGCTTTTTTCCAGTCGTTACGCTTGCCCAGGCCGCGAACGGTACGCTTGGTCTTGCCCTGAACGTTCAGGGTGGTGACGCGACGCACTTTCACGCCGAACAGGCTTTCTACGGCCTTCTTGATTTCCAGCTTGGTTGCATCAGTGGCAACCTTGAAAACGAATTGGCTGTTGCCGTCCGCCAGGCCAGTGGCCTTCTCGGAGATATGCGGGCCCAGCAGCACTTTGAATACGCGTTCCTGGTTCATGCCAGCAGCTCCTCGAACTTCTTCACGGCAGACACGGTGACCAGCACCTTGTCGTAGGCGATGAGGCTGACCGGATCGGAACCCTGGACGTCACGTACATCGACGTGGGCCAGGTTGCGAGCTGCCAGGTACAGGTTCTCATCGACGCCTTCGGTGACGATCAGTACATCTTTCAGGCCCAGGCCTTCCAGCTTGCTGACCAGACCCTTGGTCTTCGGTGCGTCGACAGCGAAGTCGGCAACGACAACCAGACGGTCCAGACGAACCAGCTCAGAGAGGATGGAGCGCAGAGCTGCGCGGTACATCTTCTTGTTGAGCTTCTGGGAGTGATCCTGGGGCTTGGCCGCGAAGGTCGCGCCGCCGCCACGCCAGATGGGGCTACGGATGGTGCCAGCACGAGCACGACCGGTGCCCTTCTGACGCCACGGCTTCTTGCCACCACCGGAGACTTCGGAACGAGTCTTCTGAGCCTTGGTGCCCTGACGACCGCCAGCCATGTAGGCGACGACTGCCTGGTGAACCAGGGTCTCGTTGAATTCGCTGCCAAAGGTACGCTCGGAAACTTCGATCGCCTGAGCGCCATTTACATTCAGTTGCATCTCAGCTTCCTCTCTTAACCGCGAGCCTTGGCTGCCGGACGCACCAGCACATCACCACCGGTAGCGCCGGGAACGGCACCTTTGACCAGCAGCAGATTGCGCTCTGCATCGACACGTACGACTTCCAGGGATTGAACGGTTACACGCTCAGCACCCATGTGGCCGGACATTTTCTTGCCCTTGAACACTCGACCAGGAGTCTGGCACTGGCCGATGGAACCCGGGACGCGGTGGGAAACGGAGTTACCGTGGGTATTGTCTTGACCACGGAAGTTCCAGCGCTTGATGGTACCGGCAAAGCCTTTACCCTTGGACTCACCGGTCACATCGACCAGCTGGCCAGCCTGGAACAGCTCGACGGTGATTGCATCACCGGCGTTGTAGGCTTCCTCGCCCAGACGGAATTCCCACACGCCGCGACCGGCGGCGACATTCGCCTTGGCAAAGTGACCGGCTTGCGCCTTGCTCACACGGGAAGCACGACGCTCGCCGACAGTCACCTGGACCGCACGGTAGCCATCGCTTTCTTCGTTCTTGAATTGGGTGACGCGATTCGGCTCGACCTCAATGACCGTGACCGGAATGGAGACACCATCTTCGGTGAAAATGCGGGTCATGCCGCACTTACGACCGACAACACCAATTGTCATCTTTAGAACCTCTTTAGTGTACGGGGCTTTCACCCGCTATGGCCGCCCATTTCAGAGCGTTACACGACCAATGCCGAAGGCATTAGCCGAGGCTGATCTGTACTTCGACGCCAGCAGCAAGGTCGAGCTTCATCAGCGCGTCGACGGTTTTGTCGGTCGGCTGAACGATGTCGAGAACACGCTTGTGGGTACGAATTTCGTACTGGTCACGAGCGTCCTTGTTGACGTGCGGGGAAATCAGCACGGTGTAACGTTCCTTGCGGGTCGGCAGAGGAATCGGACCACGCACCTGAGCGCCAGTACGTTTCGCGGTTTCCACGATTTCCTGGGTAGATTGGTCGATCAGGCGATGGTCAAAAGCCTTCAACCGAATACGGATTTGTTGATTTTGCATTTGACCTCAGACTCCAAGTTGCCATTCCCAACGGACGGACTCCGCCCGTTAAAAGGAGGCGCAATTGTACGGATGCACCTTGGGGGTGTCAATATTTAACCAACTCAACGAAAAAGGGACCCCAAGGGGTCCCTTTTTCTGGAGCGGATCAGCGATTACTCGATGATCTTGGCAACCACGCCGGCACCAACGGTACGACCGCCTTCGCGAATCGCGAAGCGCAGGCCGTCTTCCATGGCGATCGGAGCGATCAGGGTGACAACCATCTTAACGTTG
>NZ_JBTVPY010000012.1:0-188859 GCF_054720805.1 Pseudomonas sp. MT3 | reverse complement strand
TATTTCCAGAGCTTGGAAAGTGTCTAGGAAAGCCGGGGCGATTCAGCCTCGCCAAGCGCTACGTCTGTTTTGAGCTGGCGGATGACCCGGCTGAAGCTCTGAGCATCTTCTGCAACTCGCTCCTTCCAAGCCTCTCCACGGTTGTCCCGCTTGTTCCGTGCGGCTTGAAACTGGGCCTTCCATGCGGCGAGCACCGGCAGGCGTCTATCCATTGCCTCTGACCGCAGTCCAGTCTTCAGCGACTGGGTTAGAACCTTCTTCCCTCCCATTGCTTGCTGCACATCGGCAGGAATGGCCAGCCGCACATACCAAGTGGATTCGCCTTTCTTCTTGATCAGATTGTCAGCCATAGGTGGGCACGTGCCGTGGGAGAGGAGTACTGCGGATTGTACTACTCGGTTGTACTACTATTCGAGCTGAAAGCCTCAGTGCAGCAGCGTTTGTGGGCTCCGGAGGTGGTTATGGTGAGTCCCTATCTCTCCGCCATTATTGAAATGGCTGAAGCCCCTGAAATTCCTAGAGTTTCGGGGGCTTTGTCTTTTCTGCGTCCGGGCCAGTGTCGAAAGGATCAGGCACGCTATCGGCAGCCCAGCCTCAGTGGAATACACTCGCTCGAACCAACCAGGGATGGTGGTCATGGGATTCGCAAAGGTATTCCTTTCTTTCGGCGCCTTAGTCTTCTGCGTGCTACTCATCAGCGCCGCTGGTGCGGCCATTCACAAGCACATCACTAAGTCCATCTACGACTCTTCGCCCGAAGTCAGGACGGCAGTCTCGCGCGTGTCCACTTTGTTGAAGAGCAGCGATCCTGCCGAACAGAAGCAGGCCATCAGCAAGTTCACCCGCTGCAGTGGATTCGTGTAGCCGATCTCGCCCAACTGGTGCAGCTCGTTGTACACCGCTCGCAGATACCCCAGGCGGTTGTTCAACGTCTTGCCATGCGCCCCTGTAGCCAGTTCGATACTCCGTGTACTGGTTGCCCGTTAGCTGCGCCGCCACCGGTTCGCCCATATCCTCGGCCAACTGCAGCAAAAGCCGCTTGCGATTCTCGCCGTCGCTCAACGCGTGGCCATGCGGAACGCTCCAGCGCTCGATCAACTCGGACAATCGCCGCCGATCCTTGGGCTGTGGATTCCATTCCGGATTCTGTACCAGGCGCTGACGCATCAGGGCCTCGAAGCGTTGCGCTTCGGCCTTGGTTTTGAATCGCCTACGAAAGCGTTTGCCGTATCGATTAGACTCGCGCTCCGATAGATTCTGGCGAGCAGAACTGCGCCTTCGTAGTCAGCAACGAGTTGCTTGCCGAGTGACTTGGCGCGCTCCTCGCCATCGGTTCGCCGACCCATCCTGTGCCGACGAAAGTACGGACCTTCATCGATTATCTTGGCGCGCTGTTCGCTCCCCCCTCTGCCCTGGGACGAGGTTCTGGATGACGCTCAAGAAGCGGTGCTGCATCGGTTCCGCCAGCTCCAGTTGCCCAATAGCGACTGACCGCTTCAGGTTGGCCAAGGAGTGCCGGAGTGCCGGAGTGTCATGGCAGGCCCTCCGGCACCCGGACAGGGGAAGTTCGTCGCCCTTAGAAATGCCACTCCATGTGCAGCGTCGGGGCGCGGGTGTTGACGCCTGGCTTATGTACCGCACCGTACTTGTGGTGCCACCACTCGTAGCCCGGGCCGACCCACAGCTTGTTCTTTTCGCCGAAGGCCAGCTTGCCGACGTCGACCATCAGCGCGCCGCGTACCAGGCTTTCCTCGCCGGTGTCCTGGCGGAAGTAGTCCTCGCCCTTCTCGGTCTTGTAGCTGGCGAAGCCGTGGAACTTCAGCGGCACCTCGCCGGCCTGGAAGGGGTAGCCCCAGGCCAGGTGGATCACGTAGTACGGGTCGAACTCGATGTTCTCGGTCTGGCAGGCGGGCAGGCCGCAGTGGTTCCACTCCATGGCGTAGAACAGGCTGAGGTCGAGGTAGCCGGGCACGTCGAACTTCAGTGTCGGGCCGACCAGCAGCATGCGCTTGCGGGTGGAAAAGTCGGTGTTCTTGTAGTTCAGTTCGGCGCCGCCGCCGATGGCGATGTCCTTGATCGGGCCATAGCGGAACGAGCGGTCGAACAGGTGGCTCAGGTAGAACTGGTGGCGATAGACCATGTACGCCTCGATGGCGCCGTGGTCGCTGTCCTTCTCTGGGTCGTTGCCGTCGGACTTGAGGATGTCCAGGTTGAACAAGCCCATGCCGCGCTCGTTACCCCGGCTGTGGCCGAGCTGGTAGATCTCCTTCTGGATCTTCTTGTCCACTGGCGGCTCGGTGAAGTGCTCGCCATAGCGGAAGCCGACGAAGGTATCGCTCCAGTCGGCGGCCTCGGTTGCCTGTACGGCGAGGGCCAGGGTGCACGCGGTCAGTACCTTGCAAAAGCATTCTTGTAATTGTTTTACGTTCATTGAGGTCCAGTTCCGAATCGGTTGCCGCTCGCGCGGGATCGCCGTGCGGGCTGCGAGGGGAAAGGCGGGCGGGTAGCCCGCCGCGGGTTCACTTCATGGTCGGCATGACGAAGTCGGCGCCGTTGCGGATGCCGCTCATCCAGCGCGAGGTGACGGTCTTCAGCCGGGTGTAGAAGCGCACGCCTTCCGGGCCGTGCATGTGGTGGTCGCCGAACAGCGAGTTCTTCCAGCCGCCGAAGCTGTGGAAGGCCATGGGCACCGGGATCGGCACGTTGATGCCGACCATGCCGACCTGGATCTCGTGGGCGAACATGCGCGCCGAGTCGCCGTCGCGGGTGAAGATGGCGGTGCCGTTGGCGTACTGGTGGGCGTTGATCAGCGCCACTGCCTCCTGGTAGCTCTGCACCCGCACCACGCCGAGTACCGGGCCGAAGATTTCCTCCTGATAGATGCGCATCTGCGGGGTGACGTGGTCGAACAGGCTGCCGCCGAGGTAGAAGCCGTCCTCGTAGCCCGGCTGCTGCATGCGGAACTCGCGACCGTCGACCACCAGCGCGGCGCCTTCCTCGACGCCGCTGTCGACGTAGCCGCGCACGCGGTCGCGGTGTTCGCGGGTGATCAGCGGACCCATTTCCGCCTGCGGGTCAGTGCCCGGGCCGATCTTCAGCGCACGCACCCGCGGCGCCAGGCGTTCGATCAGCGCGTCGGCGGTGGCGTCGCCCACCGCCACGGCGATGGAGATCGCCATGCAGCGTTCGCCGGCGGCGCCGTAGGCCGCGCCCATCAGCGCGTCGGCGGCCTTGTCGAGATCGGCGTCGGGCATCACCACCATGTGGTTCTTCGCCCCGCCGAGGGCCTGCACGCGCTTGCCGTTGGCCGCGCCGGTGGCGTAGATGTGCCGGGCGATGGGGGTGGAGCCGACGAAGCTGACGGCCTGGATGTCCGGGTGGGCGAGGATCGCGTCCACCGCCTCCTTGTCGCCGTTGACCACGTTGAACACGCCGGCGGGCAGGCCGGCTTCCTCCAGCAGTTCGGCGAGCAGCAGCGCCGCCGACGGATCGCGCTCGGACGGCTTGAGGATGAAGGTGTTGCCGCAGGCCAGGGCCACCGGGAACATCCACAGCGCGACCATCGCCGGGAAGTTGAACGGGGTGATCCCGGCGACCACGCCGAGGGCCTGGCGCATGGAGTGCGAGTCGATGGCGCTGCCGATGTTCTCGCTGACCTCGCCCTTGAGCAGGTGCGGGCCGCCGCAGGCGAACTCCACCACCTCGATGCCGCGCACCACCTCGCCCATGGCGTCGGAGTGCACCTTGCCGTGCTCGGCGGTGATGATCGCCGCGAGCTTCCCGGCGTTCTGTTCCAGCAGTTCCTTGAAGCGGCCGAGCACCCGTGCGCGGCGCAGCGGGGTGGTCGCCGACCAGGCCGGGAAGGCGGCTTTCGCGGCGGCTACTGCCTCGTTCAGTTCCGCGGCGCTGGCCAGCGGCACCTGGACGCTGATCTGGCCGGTGGCCGGGTTGCGCACGTCGGCGACGCGGCCGCTGCGGCCCTCGCTGCGACGGCCGTCGATGTAGTGCTGCAGGATGGTGGTCATGGTTTTTCTCCGCATGAGCAGTCCCGTTCCGGCACGTTGCACACGTGCCGGTCTGGCGGGCTGCAGGTCAGTGATGGATGGTCAGGAGGCGGCGGTTCCAGCCGGCTTCAATGCCGTCGCCGGGGCGGCGAGTGGCACTTCGGCCTGGGGCATGAAGAACATGATCAGCGTGCCCAGGGCGAAGAACCCGGCGCACACCAGCAGCCCGAGCCCCAGGCTGTGGCTGGTGGCGATGCCGCTCAGCAGCAGCGGGGCGAAGGCGGCCAGGCCGCGGCCGAAGTTGAAGCAGAAGCCGGCGCCGATGGTGCGCACCCGCACCGGGTAGAGGGCGCTGAAGTAGGAGGCGAACAGGCTGGCGAAGGCATAGAAGAAGGCGTAGACCGGGCCCAGCCAGAACAGCACCTGGTTGTCCGTGGTCAGCGCATAGACCGCCAGCATCACCGCGCTGCCGAGCAGCGACAGCAGGGTGGCGTTGCGCTTGCCGATGCGATCGGCGAACAGGCCGAAGGCGTTGATGCCGATGAAGGCGCCGATGTTCAGGATGGTCATGAAGTGCGCCATCATGCCGAGTTCCAGCCCGCGCTCCTGCACCAGGTAGGTCGGCAGCCAGGTGCTGGCGCCCCAGAAGCCGATCACCGAGCAGCTCGCCGCGGCGGTGCCGAGCAGGGTCAGGCGCAGCAGGTCGGGGGCGAAGATCTCCCGTACCGAAGCCTTGACCGGGGCCTCCGCGCTGCTTGCGACGCTGTCCTTCTGCGCCTTCCATTCCGGCGATTCGGGGACGAACAGCCAGAGGTAGAGCACCGGGATCAGGGTCGAGATACCCGCGGCGAGGAACAGCATCTGCCAGTCCGGCAGGAAGGCCTTGCCGGCCATCGCGGCGATGGCGGCGCCCACCGGGAAGGAGCTGAGCACGAAGCCGGTGGCGCGGGCGCGCTGATGTTGCGGCCAGGTCTCGGCGATGTAGGCCGAGACGATGCCCCACACCCCGCCCAGGCCGAGGCCGGAGAGGAAGCGCAGCAACAGCAGCAGGTACCAGTTGCCGGTGCTGGCGACCAGCATGGTCAGCGCGCCGAAGCTGATCAGCGACGCCAGCAGCGCCTTGCGCCGGCCGAAGTTGTCGGAGTACCAGCCGGTGGTGATGCTGCTGAAGCCGATGCCGAGCAGCGTCGCCGAGGCGAGCATGCCGGCTTCGCCGATGCTCAGGCCGAGGTCCTGGCGGATCACCGGCAGGGCGATGGTCAGCAGAATGATTTCCATGGCGTCGAACAGATAGGCGAGGAAGCCGCCGACGAGCACGTGCCATTTCGAGATGTTGTGCATGGTCGCGTCTCCGTCAGCCGTTCAGCCGGTGGGTGGATCGGTGGATCGGGTGGGTGTGCCGCATGGGTTTCTCCTTGTTCTTGTTATGTACGGCGCCGGGCGCGGCTGGCGCCCGGCAGATCGGGGATCGCTAGAGCAGGGCGCAGCTCTCCTCGAAGGCCAGGCGCGGGCTGCGCGGGAAGAGTTTTTCCGGGTCGCCGTAGCCGAGGTTGCAGAGGAAGTTGGTTTTCACCCGCTGGCCGGGGAAGCTGCCGTCGGCGCCGAAGAATTCGCGGTCGACCCGTTCGTGGTCGAAGCCCGACATCGGCCCGCAGTCCAGGCCCAGGGCGCGCGCGGCAAGGATGAAGTAGCCGCCCTGCAGCGAGCCGTTGCGCAGCGCCGCGGTCTCGATCATCTGCGGCTGCGCGGCGTACCAGTCGCGCATCCCGGGGTTGTGCGGGAACAGGCGCGGCAGTTGCTCGTGGAAGTCGGTGTCGTAGCCGATGATGGCGGTCACCGGCGCACCCAGGGTCTTATCCACATTGCCCTGGGCGAGCGACGGCAGCAGGCGCGCCTTGGCCTCGGCGCTGCGCAGGAAGACGATGCGCGCCGGGCAGCCGTTGGTACTGGTCGGGCCCCAGCGCACCAGGTCATGGATGGCGCGCAGGGTGTCGTCGCTCACCTCCCTGTCGAGCCAGCCGTTCTGGCTGCGGGCGTTACGAAAAAGGAGGTCGAGTCCCTGTTCGGAAAGTACTTCTCTCATGGCTCTGGGTTCCTGTGGTCATCGGTGGTTGTGGCGCTGGCGCTCGGTGAGCGAACGTGGGGCGACGCTTTCGTCTTCGTCGCTGCCGCCTAGGAAGAACTCCACCGACATCGGCGGACCCCACTGGTAGAGGCTGGAGTCGCAGGCCTGGGTGCAGTTCATCGGCGATTCGTGGTTGAACAGGTCACCATCGGTGAAGTGCTCGATGAGGTTGCCGGAGGGGTCGCGCCAGTAGTCGAAGATCTGGCTGCCGAGCACATGGCGGCCGACGCCCCAGAACGGCGTCCAGCCCTGCTCGTTCATCCACTCGTGGCCGAGGCACTGGGCGTCGAAGTCCTGCACCTCGAAGGAGGCGTGGTGCACCACGTCCCGGCCGGCCTGGAACAGCGCGATGGTGTGGTGGTCGGTCCAGTCGTCGCCGCGATTCAGGCGCAGGAAGGCGGCGGCCGGGCAGTCGCGCTCCTCGCCCTCGACGATCAGGTCGGACGGCAGCATGCCGAGTACGTTGCGATACCAATCGATCATCGCCGTCATGTCGGCGACGCCGATGGCGACGTGGCCGAGGCGCATGGCCTGCGCCGGTCCCTTGCCGGGCCGTTGCACGTCGCCGAAGCGGCGTTTCTCCACTGCGGAGTTGAGCACCAGCGCCGAGCGGTGGGGCAGCGGATCGACCGGCTGGATGCCGTGAACCAGCTCTATGCGTCGGCCAGACGGGTCATGCAGGACCACGCAGTGACCACCGCCGGGATGCTCCAGCGGCTGGATCGGCGATGCGCCGGGCAGGCGCTCGGCGGCCTGCAGGTCGTCGAGGGTTTCCACGGCGAAGGCGATGGCGCCGAAGGATGGGGTGTCGGCGCGCTCGGCGATGTAGACGTAGGGCAGCGTCCCGGTACCGCGCAGGTACAGGCGCTGTTCGCTGCGGTGGGCCACGACCAGGCCGAAGTCGAGCAGGAAGCGTTCGAGGCGGTCGAGGTCGGAATGCCGGTAGACCACGTGGTTGATGTCTTTGATGTGCAGCATGGCTGCGTCTCCTTGGCCGTGGCCGGCGACAGGTTCGGGGCGTTCGGCGGCGGGATGGCCTTTTTCCGGGCGGCCGCGTCCGCGGACTGCCGGGCAGTCCGTGGCGAGGGCAGCCGGGAACACCGGCGCGGCGCTAGGCCGGCCGGGCGAATCCCGCCTGATTCAGGGCGAACGGGTTATGGGCGAACTGTGGCGCGGCCTCAGGCCGGCGGAGTCTCGGCGGCGATCGGGTTGCTCAGGAGGCCGATGCCTTCGATCTCCACGGTGCAGACGTCGCCGGGCTGCATGAACAGCATGGGGCGGCGGGCCCAGCCGATGCCGGCCGGGGTGCCGGTGACGATCACGTCGCCCGGTTCGAGGGTGACCGCTTCGCTGAGCACGGCGATCAGTTCGGCGACATCGAAGACCATGTCGGCGGTGTTGCCCTGCTGCTCGACCTTGCCGTTGAGCCGGGTGGTCAGGCTGAGGCCGCGGGCGCCGGGCGGCAGCTCGTCGGCGCTGACGAAGGTGGGGCCGAAGGCGCCGGTGGCGTCGAAGTTCTTGCCGATGGTCCATTGCGGCGACTTGAACTGGTAATCGCGCACCGAGGCTTCGTTGAAGATGGAATAGCCGGCGACGTATTCCAGCGCACGTTCACGCGGGATGTGGCGGCCGCGGCTGCCGATGATCACCGCCAGCTCGCCTTCGTAGTCCAGCTGCTCGGACGCCTGCGGACGGACGATGGCGTCGCCGTGGCCGATCAGGGTGGTGGCGAAGCGCGGGAAGAAGGTGGGGTAGGAGGGCTGCTCGTAGGGGCTCTCCTTCGTATGGTCGGCGTAGTTCAGACCGACGCAGACGATCTTGCCGGGGCGCTCGATGGGCGGCAGGTAGCGGATGCTGGAGGCATCCAGGAGGGGGGCTTCGCTGAGCTTGCGGTGCGCCAGTTGTAGCGCTGCATGACCGGCATCCAGCAGTTGCAGCAGCGAACCCGGATAGCCCGGCTGGTTTTCGGTGAGGCCGCGCAGGCCCGCTTCGGTTTCCACGGCAAGGCCCTTGGCGGAGCCTTCGACAAAGTGCACGAAACGCATGATCTGTACCTCGCTGTTATTCTTTTTCAAGGCTTCAGTAAACGGTAACGTACCGTACCGTTTTGCCGAGATTCCCATGCGCAATGTCCCCTGTCAACTCGGAGCCAAGAAGTTTTACGAATATGCCGCCGGGCTTCGATTCGATTTCATTTCATGCCTGGAGCCCCCGGCAGACCGCGGGTAGGCTATGCACGGTTGTTTGGACAGATTCGCTGGACGTGGGAGGGAAGGTTCGTTGAACGAGCGGGTGGAAAGTCAGAGGCAGGTCGAGAAGCGCGAGGGTATCCTCGCGGCGGCGACGGAAATGTTCCTGGAGGAGGGCTACGCCGGGGTCAGCGTGGACGCGATTATCGCGCGCATCGGCGGCTCCAAGCGCACCCTGTACGCCTATTTCGGTGACAAGGATGGGCTGTTCGCGGCGATCATCGCGCGTCTGTGCGAGGAGATCGTCAATCCGCTCAGGAGCATGGATCTCGCGCACAAGCCCTTGCCGGATGCCTTGCGGGAAATCGCGGGAACATTCTTCGACGTAGTCCTTTCACCCCGAACCATTGCCATCCACCGACTGATCGTGGCAGAGGCGCCGCGCGCACCGGAGGCGGCCCGGTCATTTTTTGAGGCTGCGCCGGGCGCGGCCTATGGCTGCCTGACCGAGTACTTCCGGTGGGCTGATGCTGCCGGGTTAGTGAGCCCTGGGGACGCCCAGACGCGAGCAGTCCTGTTTCTCGATGCGTTAACCGGCGATTTCCAGTTGCGTTGCCTGCTTGGCTTGATGGAAACGCCTTCGCGCACTGAGCGCCAGCATCGGCTGGACGAGGCTATCGCTATTTTCCTGAGCGGTTTGGCGCGGTGAATTGGCGGTCAAGCGCATTGCAAATGTGTTCGGTCAGGCAGCCGACCAGCCAATGTACCGATGGCAACCGCTCCGCGAGAGCCATGTCGTCATATCGTTCATGAAATGGAACGGTGTGGGTGATCGGTGAGTCTAGCGTCACTGTCCTTGCAATCTTATCGTTTCCGTCATCTGCAACCTGACGTGCAATGGCTGAGTGATGATTCGGATAAGACCCTGCAGTGGTTCTGCCGCCGTGCTTTCGCTGACGAGTGTACTGAGCTGCGCCGATGCGGCCGCTGATGACGTCAGCCTCCCGCCCTTGCCCTTGGGCAACACCAGCTTCATGGATGGCATCGTGTTGCCGGGAATGTTGTTCGAACTGCCGGTCCAGCATTACCGTTCCAACGATGCCGCCAACGCCCAGGGCCATGCCGTCCCAGGGCGCCAGCGAGTGCGTAGTACGGCTGTACTACCGCATCTTGCATACATCAGCACCCGGAAGTTCCTGGGGGCGTATTACGGGGCCGAGATTCTATTGCCACTGGTGCACCTTGATCTCGAAATCGATGGTGGACCGGACGGTGACCGAACCCGTCAAGGCGATCTGGTCGTCAGTCCGATGCTCCTGCAATGGGAACCCGTGTCTCTGTTCGGTCGGCCATACTGGCAGCGCCTGAACCTGGTGATTACCGCGCCTACAGGGGACTATGACCGCGATGCGAGCATCAATGTGGGGAGCAATCTCTGGATCGTCAGCCCGCATTATGCATTTACCTGGGAGCTCACCGACCGGCTCGAGGTCAGCGGTCGTTTGCACTACGCCTGGTCGAGCCGTAACGACGATCCGGCGTCCCGGCTTCAGGCGGGCGATATCCAGCCGGGGACCGCGGTCCACAGCAATTTCTCGGTTTCGTATGCGCTTTCCGATGCATGGCGAGTCGGGCTGGCGGGTTACCAACTGAGGCAAACCAGCGCCGACCGGATCGATGGGCAACGTCAGCCCGACTCGAAGGAGCGCGTGTTGGGGCTGGGTCCCGGTGTGATGTACCGCCAGGGCAAGCAGAGCTTCTTCGCCAATTACTACATCGAGCAAGGGGCAAGAAATCGCTCCGAAGGCAGCCAACTGACTTTGCGCTATCTCCTTCCTTTCTGATCGGGGCCCGGACATGCCTGCGGTGGCCGGAGAGAAGGCTCGTGATTCTCGCCTATGGCGAGATGCGGCGTTTCAGGAAGCCGGACGCGAGGAAATGTCGGCGGTATGTCCGTGGTGCTGTGCTCGCGGAGCATCCGCCGCATCAATGGCAAGCGGAAGTAGGGTACAGAGGCCATCACGTCGTGCTCGAGTCTCGTCAGTGTATCGACGCTGTCCCGGAGAGCGACGTATGAGCCATCAGGCCTTGGGACGGGTGTTCCACCGATATCCCATCGCTGTCGATCAGGAAAGTGGTGCCCGCGACGCGGTGAAGGCGTCGCGGGCACGGGCCTATTTCTGCGCGGAGGAATCGAAGGCCTCCATTGCGCGCAGGGAGTAGACGTAGGCAGCGCCGGCGTTCAGGGCGATGGCGGTGGCCAGGGTCTGGGCGACTTCGGCTTCGGTGGCGCCGGCCTTGCGGGCGGCTTCGGTATGAACGCCGATGCAGCCGTCGCAGCGGGTGGTGATGGCCACGGCAATCGCGATTAGCTCGCGGGTCTTGGCGTCCAGGGCGTCGCCATCGGCGGCAGCGGCGTCGAGGGCCTGGTAGGCGGCGATCATTTTCGGATGTTTCTTGCCCAGGGCGCCGAAGGCTTTTTTCACGGCGGGCACGTATTCGGACCAGTTGAACAGCATGATGCTTCTCCTTGAGGCCAGGGGGCTTGAGGCTAGGGCGTGGGTGTGGCCTAGAAGCATAGTCTGGCTCGGGACAGCGGGCATGACGGGTTCGCCCCGCTGTTTTTTTGCGCGAGTTGCACCAATGGCTGCGGGCGTGCTCGAGATCGGCGCCGAGGCTCAGTAGGCGTCGAGGATTTCGTAGCACTGGCGGGCGTTGCCCTGGCCGATTTCCAGCTCGTCACCGGGCAGGCGGTGGAGCAGGGCGTTGCCCAGTGGTGCGCGGCTGGTGATGACGAGGATTTCGGTGCCTTCGTGTCGTACTTTCAGGCCGGCGGCATCGGGACCGAGGAAGACCCAGCGCCGCTGGCCGCTGTCGTTGACCAGTTCCACCAGGGCGCTGGTCTGGATGCCCGACTCTTCGTCGAAATCGCGCAGTTGCAGGTTCTCGAACAGGGACAGCGCCTGGCGGATTTCCTCGACGCGGCGCGACTGGCCGGCAGCGAGATAGGCCGCTTCGAGCCCGAGCGTGTCGTACTTGTTTTCGGCGATGTTCTCCTCGTGGGTGGCCGTTTCATGGGCCGTCCTGGCGGCGCGTACGGCGATTTCCAGGTCTTGCGCGAGCCTGGCGAGAATGTGCTGGTAGACCTGCTGCTTGTTCATCACGGGGCGTCGTCGGTCGGGCTGTGCATTGTGCGGGCTTTGCCGCCACGAAGCGACAGGCGCGATGAGGGAGGTTCGTGTTTTATCGGCATTCAGTGGTATATTTGCTGAAAATGCACGATGAGGAGGTCGCCATGAGTGCCCTGTTGCGCGAAAGCCCCGCAGCCGATGCCGTACTGGCCAAGGCGGTACTCACGGCTCGCGAACATCTGGCGATGACCCAGCAGGAGCTGGCGGCGATCGTAGGGGTGGACCGTAGCGCCGTCAGCCGCTGGAAGCAAGGCGGCCTGCGGGTGGACAGCAAGACCGGCGAACTGGCCCTGTTGCTGGTGCGGGTCTATCGTGCGCTGTTTGCCCTGTTCGGCGGCAATCTGGAGGACATGCGCCACTTCCTGCGTACCGAGAATCGTCACTTGAGCGGCGTGCCGCTGCAGTTGATGGAGCAAGTGCAGGGGCTGGTGGCGGTCGTCGAATATCTGGATGCCATCCGGGGCAAGGTCTGAATGTCCTTCGAAACGGGCGCCCGGATCTGGGCACGGCATGCACCGGAGTCGGTCGTCGGTCCGATTCGTGGGCGCCTGGTGCGCCTGGTGGAGAGCCAGGGCCAGGTAGCCACGCTGCAACTGGTGGACACCCTGGCGGAGCAGGCGCTGCTGGAGGAGTTGCTGGAAACCAGCAAACCGCGCATGCCGCCGCCTGCCGAGCACCTGCATTATCTATTGAAGACTCCGTTCCGCTATCCCCCACTGCGCTGGGGTTCGCGCTTTGGTCGGCGGAATGAGCCGAGTCTCTTCTATGCGGCATTGAAACTGGAAACGGCGATGGCCGAGTCGGCCTTCTACCGTTTCGTGCTCTGGGAGGGGATGAGTTCGCCGCCGCCCAGTGGCCGGATTCTTTCCGAGCACGCCTCGTTCGAGGCGCGTTTCCAGGTGCAGCGCGGCGTGCGCCTGCAGTTGCCGCCGTTCCGCGAGTACGAGCCGGCGCTGCGCGATCCGTCGGACTACCGGGTTGCCCAGGGCCTGGGTAGCGCGATGCGCGAGGCCGGGGTGGAGGCGTTCGAATATCGCTCGGCACGCTGTCCGCACGGCGGGGTCAACGTCGCATTGTTCGCCCCATCGGCATTCACCGAGAAGCGTCCGCGCAACCTGATACCCTGGCTGTGCGAGACCACGGGGGAGTATGTCGCCTTCAAGCAGGCCCAGGTGCCGGACACGCCGCGACTGTTCCCGCGCACGCAGTTCCTGGTGGACGGGTGCCTACCGTATCCCGCCTGACCGTCCGTCGTGCCGTGGCATGGTATCGCAGGCATCGGTGTAAGGTGCGGGATGGTCACGCAGGGAGTGCCACACCTTGGATATACGGATAGCGGTCCACCCCAACGACAGTCGGCGCTGGCGGGTCTACCTGAATCAGTTCTTCTTCGATTGTGGCAGCCGTGGCGCGGCTGAGCGTATCTTCGCGCGGGTCTGCGCTGCCGAGCGGCAGGCCACGCCGCTGCCCAATCCGCCCAAGGTCAGCCGTTCCGAACGGCGTCTGCCCCGGCGAATGGAGTGGGCATGAGACGGCTGACTCCCCCGCCCTCGAGCCCGCATCGGATGCCACGGGTATCGGCGCGTGCTTCGCCTGGCTGATCCGGCTCCTGCTCGTTTTCCGCTTCACACCGTCCTTTCCGCTGCCCTGAAACGGGGCGGTCGGCTGCTGTCTGGCGCGCACTTGTGCACAATGCCGATGCGTACTGTCAAGCCCCTGCAATATTGCATTTAGCCACCTGCTTGTTTCTCTTGCGTTTTTTAACTTATTGAAAGATAAGGAAAATTTTCATTGGTGAAAAAATCGCCAATCTGTCACGCGCCCCCGATTCACTGGGGGTAGGGCGCTTTTTCATCACGTTTTCCACCAACTTATCCACAGCTTCTGTGGATTGTCCCGAGCGCTTGCTCAGGAGCCCTGTTCCAGGGCCTTTACAGCTGGCAACGCGTCTCGAGGTGGTCGGCTGTTAGTATTGCGCGATCCTTTGCCACACCCCGGAGTACCGCATGCCTCTCGACCTGTCCGCCCTGTTGCTCGGCGCGCTTGCCGGTCTGTTGCCGATGGCCGCGCTGGCCTGGCGACTGCAATCGCAGCGTGTCGCCACGGAGCAGGAGGTGGCCCTGCTGCGCGAGCGCCTGGCCAATGCGCAACTCGCGCAGGATGGGTTGTCCGCCCAGGCCGAGGCGGATCGCGAGGCGTTCCAGCGCCTGAGCGGCCGGCACGGCGAGTTGTCGGCTGAAGTTGCCGCGCTGCGCCGCGAGGTGGAGCTGGGCAAGCAGGAACGTGAGCGCCTGGGCGCGGCGGAGCAGGATTGGCAGGCCAAACGCGCGGACAAGGAGGCCGAGCTGCGGCGCCTGTCCGCCGAACATGCGGCCTTGTCCGCCGAACTGCGTGAGCAGCAGGATAACCACCAGCAGCGCCTGGGCGATTTGCAGGCGGCGCGGGACGAGTTGCGCGCGCAGTTCGCCGAGCTGGCCGGGAAGATCTTCGACGAGCGCGAGCAGCGCTTCGCCGAGTCCAGCCAGCAGCGTCTCGGTCAACTGCTCGACCCACTCAAGGAACGCATCCAGTCCTTCGAGAAACGCGTGGAGGAGAGTTACCAGGCCGAGGCCCGCGAGCGCTTCTCGCTGACCAAGGAACTGGAGCGCCTGCAGCAGCTGAACCTGCGCCTGGGCGAGGAAGCCACCAACCTGACCCGTGCGTTGAAGGGCCAGAAGACCCAGGGCAACTGGGGCGAACTGGTGCTGGAGCGGGTGCTGGAGCATGCCGGGCTGGAGAAGGGGCGCGAGTACGAAACCCAGGTCAGCCTGCGTGCGCCGGATGGCGAGCGCTTCCAGCCCGACGTGCTGATCCGCCTGCCTGGCGACAAGCAGGTGGTGGTGGACGCCAAGGTCAGCCTGACCGCCTACCAGCAGTTCATCGCCGCCGAGGACGAGGTGATCCGCCAGCAGGCGCTCAAGGCACACGTGCTGTCCCTGCGCAACCATGTGAAGGGGCTTTCCGGGAAGGATTACCGGCGCCTGGAGGGGCTGCACAGCCTCGACTTCGTGCTGCTGTTCATGCCGGTGGAAGCGGCCTTCTCGGCGGCGTTGCAGGCGGAGCCGAACCTGTTCCAGGAGGCCTTCGAGCGCAATATCGTGATCGTCAGCCCGACCACCCTGCTGGCGACCCTGCGGGTGATCGACAGCCTGTGGCGCCAGGAACGGCAGAACCAGAACGCCCGCGAGATCGCCGAGCGCGCCGGGGCGCTGTACGACAAATTCGTGCTCTTCGTGCAGGATCTGGACGAGATGGGCACCCGCCTGCAGCAGTTGGACAAGACCTATGCCGCGGCGCGCAACAAGCTCTGCGAGGGGCGCGGCAACCTGATCAGCCGTGCCGAACAGGTGAAGCTGCTGGGCGCGCGAGCCAGCAAGAACCTGCCGACGGACTGGCTGGAGCGGGCGTTGAGCGATGATGCGCCTTTGGGGGAGGAAGGGGAATAACGCAGCCCCTCAATGTGCGCCGATCCTGCTTTATGTAGGAGCGAGCTTGCTCGCGAATTCTCCCGGCACAGAAGTCAGTCCACCTGTAGAAGCGGACCATGTCCGCGAATCGCGCGCATGGCGCGCTCCTACAGGTGAGTTCCGGATCGGTTGCGGTTCGCGAGCAAGCTCGCTCCTACGAAGGGCGCGACGTGCTCCGTCAGAACAGCGAGTAGGGCTTGCCCGCCGTGCCATCGGCGAAGCGCCGCAGCCTGAAGGCATGCAGATCCATCCCCGGTTCGCCCCTGAGTATCCACTGGCTCATCAACTGGCCGATGATCGGCCCCATCGCGAATCCGTGCCCGCAGAACCCGGTCGCCACCAGCAGGCCAGGCACTTCCGCTGGCGCATCGAGCACCGGGATGCCATCCGGCAGCACGTCGATCAGGCCGGCCCAGCTCTCCACCACCTTCACATCGCGCAGGGCCGGGAAGGCTTTGGCAAGGTTGCTCTGTGCCGCAAACACCCGGGACGTATTCACCTTCACCTGAGGGTCGCGCTCACCCAGTACCGGGCCGTTCACGCTGCGCTCCGAACCCGGCAGGCGCTGGCGCAGGTCGTGCAGTAGCGCGCCGTTGAGCTTGAACGAGAAGCTCGCGCGGTTGGCCGGCAGGTGCGGCAGGTAATGTCGCGCGCCGCGCAGGTAGTCGAAATTGAGGTCGATATCGGCCTGGGTTTCGTCGGCGAGGTTGAGGCTGCCGTCGGCACGTTGGCGGAAGCCGATGCCGTGGCCGATGAAGCTCTGCGCGCCGACATCGGGGCCAGGGCTGGTGCGCGAGACGGTGCAGCGTACCGCCTGTTGCGGTAGTTCCAGGCCGAGGCTTTGCACCAGGCGCCAACTGCTGGCGCCGGCGCAGACCAGCAATTGTCGGGTCTTCACATAGCCACGTTCGGTCTGCACGCCGCAGATGGCGCCGGCGGCCCGATCGATGCCGGTGACGCCGCAACCTTCGACGAACCGCGCGCCGCGCTCGATGGCGCGCAGCGCATAGCCGGGGGCGACGCGGCGCGGTTCGGCCTGGCCGTCGTTGGCGGTGTACAGCGCCCCGAGTGCGGGATCGGCCAGGGAGGGCATCAATTGGGCGACTTCGCTGCGGCCGAGCAGGCGGGTGCCGAGGCCGAAGTTGGCGGCGACCTTCAGCCAATCCTCGTACTTGCGCTGCTGCTCCGGCGTTTCGGCGAGGTACAGGCAGCCGCCCTGGCGCCATTCCAGCGGCAGTTGCAGCTCCTCTTCCAGGCGCTCCCAGAGCGGGATCGCCGCCATCATCAGCGGCACTTCCGCCGGGTCGCGCGCCTGCTGGCGGACGAAGCCCCAGGCGCGGGTGGATTGCTGGCTGGCGAGGCCGGCTTTGTCCAGCACCAGTACAGTCATGCCCTGGCCGGCGAGGTACCAGGCGGTGGCACAGCCCATGATGCCGCTGCCTGCGATGACCACGTCCACCTGTTCCGGCAGGCGCTCCACGCGGGAGGAAAGGGCGGGGTGAAGCGGGTAGGTTCCCATCGGCATACGGCGGCATCCCTGTATCGAGTGACGGATGCCGCAGTATGCGTTTGGCGTGCCCGCGCAGCCACTGCGCGGGCACGCGGGCAGGGGCTTACGAGGCGCGCGCGGCGCGGCTGGCGGCCGGCGAGCGGGCCAGGTAGTCCAGTGCTTCCTGGGTGTTGGCCTCGTGATCCGGGTGGTACCAGGGCTTGAAGTAGCGCAGGAAGCTGGTGGCCACGGAGCTGATCTTCGGCAGCACGCCATTGCGCGAACCATCCCGCCAGATCGCGGCGAAGGAGCGCGGCCTGGCGATGCTCGGGTCCTGCCGCGACAGGGTGCGGGTGCCGAAGGCGAACAGGTAGATGATCAGCGGCAGCACCACGAACATCCACAGCTGGCGGCTGACGAAGCTGCCGCCCAGGTGTACGTGCAGGTCGTGGGCGACGTTGCGGTGCTCCACCTCTTCGGCGCCGTGCCAGCGGAACAGGTCCAGCAGCACCGGGTCGGCCTTGGCGCGGTCCAGCTCGTCGGCCTCTAGGATCCACTTGCCCAGCACGCAGGTGAAGTGCTCCACCGCCGCGACGATGGCGCAGCGTTGGCCGATCCACCAGCGCTTGAGCCAGGCGGTGCGGTTGAACAGGGTAAGGCCCAGCGGCGTATCGCTGAGCAGTTGCTCGAACAGGTAGTCCATGACCTTCAGGTAGCGCGTCGAGTCGATGCCGTGGTGGTTCAGGTAGCGCTCCAGCGCGCCGCTGTGTGCGCGCGCGTGCATCGCTTCCTGGCGGATGAAACCCTGCACGTCGTCGCGTAGGTTGCCTTCCTTCACGAAGGGCAGCGCCTTGTTGTACAGCCGGCAGAACCACAGCTCGCCGGCCGGCAGCATCATGTGGATGACGTTGATCGTGTGGGATGCCTCGGCCTCGCCGGGAATCCAGTGCAGGGGCGAGTCGCTGTAGTCGAACTGCACCTTGCGTTGCACCAGCTGGTGATGATGGTCGTTCATGGGATTCTCAGGCGGTCAGGTTGAGACGGGCGAACAGGCGCGACAGCCAGGGCATGAAGCGCCATTGCAGGGCGCCCAGGTGCACTTCGCTGCCGACCTTCACCAGCGGCTGGTTGCGTTCCACCGCGCGGGTGATGCGTTCGCTAACGGTGTCCGGGCTGAGCCGGCGTCGACGATAGAAGCGCTGCACCTTGGCGCGGTGCTTGGCTTGTTGTTCGTCATCCAGGCCGGCGAAGCGCGTGGCCTGGACGATGCCGGTATCGACGAAGCCCGGGCATGCCGCGCTGACGCCGATACCGTGCCCGGCCAGCTCGGCGCGCAGGCATTCGCTGAGCATCAGCACCGCCGCCTTGCTGGTGGCGTAGGCCGGGTAGTTGCGCGACGGCGCGAAAGCCACGCCGGAGGCGACGTTGACCAGATGCCCCGGTTTGCCGCTCTCGACCATCTGCTTGCCGAACAGCCGGCAGCCGTCGATCACGCTCCACAGGTTGATGCGCAGCAGGCGTTCCCATTCCTGCGGGGTGGTCTTGAGCATCGGCCCGGCCATGCCGATGCCGGCGTTGCTGACCACCACGTCGGGCACGCCGAGGCTGCTCTTCACCCACTGGGCGAAGCGCTCCATCGCCGCGCTGTCGCCCACGTCCACACAATAGCTGCAGGCGCTGGCGCCCACCGCGCGGGCCAGTTCGGCGCTGCGCTCGGCGGCGGCCGGGTCGATGTCCGCGGCCAGCACGCTGGCGCCGCGTTCGGCGAAGCTCAGCAGGGTCGAACGGCCGATGCCGCCGCCCGCGCCGGTGACCACCACCAGCTTGCCGGCGAAGGAGCCGGCGCCGGGTTTCAACGCGGCGCGTTGCAGTTCCAGCGTGGCTTCGCCGCCCTCGATGTGGCTGACGAACTCGTCGATCCAGTTACCCAACTGCGCCGGTTCGGCGAGCAGTTGCCAGTGCCCGGCGGTGACGTCGCGGCGCCACAGGCGCGGTGCCCACAGCGAGAGCTGCTGGAACAGCTGCTGGCCGACGTAGCGGTCGCGGGTCGGCACGATCAGTTGCACCGGCACCTCGGTATGGCGCTTGCGCGGCTTGAAGATCGAGGTGATGAAGTTGGCCCGGTAGAGCTTCACACCGTGCTCGCCGTCGCTGGCCTGGTGCGGGTTGCGTGCCGGGTTGCGGATGCCTTCGACCTTGCGCAGGTATTGCGGCCAGGCCTTGGCCGCGCCGAAGCGCCAGGACAGCGATGGCAGCAGCGGCAGGTGGAAGTAATAGATGTACCAGGAGTGCAGCAGCTGGCTGGCCATCTGCAGCAGCGCGCGCGGCGTCTTGCGGCGCAGGCGGTCGCGCATCCAGAAGCCGACGTGGTCCAGGCAGGGGCCGGAGACGCTGGTGTAGGAGGCGATACGCGCGCGCAGCTGCGGATCGGTGACGCTCTCCCAGGTCTGGATCGAGCCCCAGTCATGGGCCACCAGGTGCACCGCGCGCTGCGAGCTGACGGCATCGAGCACCGCCTTGAGGTCCTGGCTGAGCAGTTCCAGGCGGTAGTCGCGGGTCTTGCGCGGCTTGTCCGACTCGCCGGCGCCGCGCACGTCGTAGGCGACCAGTTGGAAGCGCCCGGACAGGCGACGGATCAGCGGCAGCCAGACTTCATGGTTGTCCGGATAGCCGTGGACGAACAGCACCATCGGCAGGTGCGGCTCGCCCCAGCGCCACACGGCCAGGCGCACGTTGCCCGATTGCACCTCCAGGCGCTCCGGCGTCGGCAGCGCCTTCTCCAGCATGGCGTTCATGCCACCTCCCGTCGTGCCGGTGCGCTGACCAGGCCACGCTCGACCCAGCGGCGCACGTGAGGCAGGTCGTCGTCCAGCCAGTAGGCGTCGTCCTCGGTGACCACCAGCAGTTCCTCGAACTTGGCACCCACGCCGCGCAGGCCCAGGTGCGGCTCGACGGCCCAGAGGCCGGGTGTCGGGGCGTGTTGCGAGCGGTCATTGCTCGACCACAGCGGCGACCAGCCTTCGCGGCGGCCGGTGATCAGGGCGTTCTTCATCAGCGTGGCGATGTTGCGCACGCCAAAGCGCGCGACCGAGGGACCGCTGTTGCGCGCACCAAGCTTTTCCACGCGATGGGCCAGCACTTCGAAGGGATAGGCCTTGTGCCGGGGCAGGGTGCCCTGGCGCTGGCAGAGGCGGTCCACCGACTGGCTGACCTCGGCCAGCGGCAGGCGCTGGCGGACCAGTTCGACGATCAGGTTGCGGTGCGCCAGCAGATCGTCCATCAGCCGCTCCACCAGCAGGTTGTGGCCCAGCGCGCCGGAATAGCCGACGTCGGCGGTATAGGCGCCCAGGGTTGGCGCGCAGTCGAGGATGAAAGGCATGCCTTCCTCCAGACGCTGCTTGCCGGGATAGAAGGCCAGGTTGAAGCCGCCCAGGTGGCGCAGGCCGTCGAAGCCCTTGAACGAGGTGCGCGGGCCGAACCAGGCGAAGGGCTGGTGGAACCAGTCGCGCACGCCGTGATCGACCAGCCAGGTCTTCATCAGGGCGGCGGTCTCGCGCTCGCTGATGCCCGGGCGCAGTTCGCCGGCAATGGTTTCGCAGCAGCGGTAGGCCAGTTGCTGAATCTCGCGGAAGTGCCGCAGGTCTTCGGGAGTGGGCACCCAGGCGCCTTGGGACATGACTTTCTCCAGGCTGGTTATTGTTATGGTGACATTGATCAATGTCACGATCGATGCTGACCCATCGGCGGGCGTTGCGCCATGCCGTGCGCGCCGGGCCTTGAGTGTTACCGGGGCGCGGAGCCGCTGGCGGCGCGGGTTGTGGAGCGGTGGGGGATTTGCGGCGGGTGCAGGTCCCGTCTTTGGTTGGGCCGCCGGGCTGTGCGGCGGATCACTTAGGGATTAGTCCTTTTGATTGTTCCGGGGGCGCGCCGCTGGCTATCATCCGGCCCATGAGCACACCCCTGAACCTGCTGCAGCGCCTGCTCCAGCGCCCGGACGAAGTCCCTTCGGCGCTGGAAGACGAGTGTGAATACACGGTGGACGAACTGGCCCGCGAGGCCGGCAGCACCGTGCGCAACCTGCGCGCCTACCAGGATCGCGGCCTGCTGCCGCCACCCGAGCGCCGGGGCCGTGCCGGGGTGTACTTCGCCAGCCACCTGCGCCGGCTGCGGCTGATCAACCGCCTGCTGGAGCGCGGCTACAACATCGCCAACATCAAGGAGCTGCTGGAGAGCTGGGAGCGAGGCCACGATCTGGACCATGTGCTTGGCCTGGACGAAGCGATTGTCGGTCCGTGGAACCTGGAGTCCCCCGGCAGCATCGAGTTCAGCGAGCTGCAGGCACTGTTCGGCGATGAACTCGATGACACGGTGATCGATCAGGCGCTGGCGCAAGGCCTGCTGGCCTTCGACGGCGAGCGCATCAGCATTCCCAGCCCGCGCCTGTTCAACGCCGGCGTCGAGCTGTACCGCGCCGGTATTCCGCTGGCCGCGCTGCTGGATCATCTGGCCGTGCTGCGCACCGA
Source organism: Pseudomonas sp. MT3 (assembly GCF_054720805.1). Lineage (NCBI taxonomy): Bacteria > Pseudomonadati > Pseudomonadota > Gammaproteobacteria > Pseudomonadales > Pseudomonadaceae > Pseudomonas > Pseudomonas sp. MT3. The sequence continues at coordinate 167,832 of NZ_JBTVPY010000012.1, read as the reverse complement.
CACCGAACACCTGGCCGCCGGTATCGTGCGCCTGGTGGTGACCCATCTGGTGGACAAGCCCGGCGTCGACCTGCTGCCCGGCGCGGCCGATCTGGAGCGCCTTGCCGAAGTCTTCCAGCGCCTGCGGCCGGTGGCCGAGCAGGTGGTCCTGGTGGAGCTGGCGCGCGGCCTGAAGCGCTCGGCCAACGAGATGCTCGGCGAGCGTGTCGGGGAAATCCTGCGGCGGCTGGAAACGCCGGAGTAACGACGGCTCGCCGCCCGGCGAGTTCAGCCGGCGCTGCAACGGTTCAGTTGTCGCGTGCCGGTTTTCGCAAGTCCAGGCCGGCGGCCTGGGCCAGCTTGCCCCGCAGCCAGCGTCGCGCAGGGTCGTCCTCGCGGCTATCCGACCAGATCTGTACGAAGTCGAAGCGCGCCAGGTGCAGCGGCGGCTCGAAGCTCGCCAGCCCGTGGGCGCCGAGATCGTCCGGCAACATGCGCTCGGCGATGGTCAGGACCAGGTCGGTACCCGCCAGCAGGCTGGGGGCGACGCTGAAGTGCGGCACGGTGGCGGCCACCTGGCGCCGGCGGCCGAGGTTTTCCAGGTGACTGTCGATCTCCTCTGCCGGGCTTTGCTGCAGCGCGACCCGCAGGTGCGGCGCGGTAAGGTATTCCTCCAGCGTCAGGCGGGAGCGCCCGGCGAGGGTTTCGGCGGCGCACAGGCAGACGAAGCGTTCCTCGAACAGGCGCTGGGCGCGTACGCCCTCAGGCAGCATGGGGAAGACGCCGAGGGCCGCATCCAGCTCGCCGCTGGCCACCTGTTCGGCCATCCCCAGTCGCGAGGCCTGGCGCACGTCCAGATGAATGCCGGGCGCCTCGCGTCGAAGGATCGCCAGCAGCGAAGGCAGCACCACCCAGGCGCCGTAGTCGGACATGCCCAGGCGCAGCTCCAGTTCGGCGCTGGCCGGGACGAAGTCGTCGCCCAGCACCAGCCGGCGCACGCCACCGAGGATGTCGCGCAGCGGCCCGGCGAGGTCGAAGGCGCGGCGAGTCAACAGCATCTGGTTGCCGGCGCGCACCAGCAGCGGGTCGTCCAGCAGGTCGCGCAGGCGGTTCAGCGCATGGCTCACCGCCGGCTGGGTCATGGCCAGGCGCTCGGCGGCGCGGGAGACATGGCGTTCATCCAGCAAGGCGTCGAGGATCACCAGCAGGTTGAGGTCGATACGGCGCAAGTCATGAACTGGGTGCATGGCTTTTGTACCAATCTTTCATTTCAATGCGCCAGGTGGATAGCAGAAGCTGGGACCATCGACAAGCAATGGAGGATGATCGATGTCGAAACTACTTCTGCTGCTGCCCGCCATCGGTGTGGGTGCGCTGGTCGCCCTGCAGGCCGGCAGCAATTCGCTGCTAGGCCGTCAACTGGGCCATCCGCTGAGTGCCAGCCTGACGTCCCTGGGGGTCAGCCTCGCGGCGGTGATCGTCGCGCTGCTGGCCTTCCGCGTGCCGCTGCCGGCGGTCACCGGGATCGCCGCGACGCCCTGGTGGGGGTGGCTTGGCGGAATCTTCGGCGCGGCCTACCTGACGGTGGCGGTGATGCTGGCGCCGAAGATGGGCGCGGCGACTTTCCTGGCCTGCGTGGTGGCGGGGCAGATGCTGATGTCGGTGCTGTGCGACCAGTTCGGCTGGGCCGGTTTCCCGGTGCGGCGGCTATCGCCCGAGGGCCTGCTGGCCGTCGGGCTGATCATCGCCGGGGTGGTGTTGTTGCAGTGGCGGGGGAGGGTGGTGTGAGGTATCGCTGGCTGATGGTGTTGGGCGGGGTCGCGAGCAAGGACTAGGCGTCCCCCTCGGTCCTACGAAGAGCACCCGACTTTTCCCTGTAGGAGCGAGGGGGACGCCATCGTTATTGCTCGCGAACCGCCGCCGCTGCCGAAGCACAGCTGGACGATTTATTTCAGGCTCAGATGCCGACTCAACAGTGCCCGCAGTGCCGCCGGCTTCACCGGCTTGGGCAGGAAGTCCAGCCCGGCCGCGTGGATCTGCGCCACCAGCTCGGGGCGGGCGTCCGCGCTGATCACCACGCCCGGCACCGGTTCGCCCAGGCGGGTACGCAGCCAGGCCATCAGGTCGGTGCCCAGCTCGCCGTCGTCCAGGTGGTAGTCGATCAGCGCCAGTTGCGGGCGCGCGTCGCCTTCGAGCAGCACCTGGCACTCCTCGCGGCTGCGCGCGGTGAGCACGCGGCAGCCCCAGCGGGTCAGCAGGCTGTTCATGCCGGTGAGGATGCTGTCCTCGTTGTCGACGCAGAGCACCTGCGCGCCATTGAGCTGTTCCGGGGTTTCCACCTTGTGCCCGTTGATCGGTACCGGCGCCGGCTGGCGGGCCAGCGGCACGCTGACGCTGAAGACGCTGCCCTTGCCCGGCCAGGAGCGTACTTCCAGGCGATGGCCGAGCACCTTGCACAGCCGATCGGCGATCGCCAGGCCCAGTCCCAGGCCCTTCTCGGCGCGAGTCTGGTGGCTGTCCAGGCGTTTGAACTCCTCGAAGATCACCTGCAGCTTGTCCGGCGGAATGCCCGGGCCGTGGTCCCAGACTTCCAGGCGCAGGTGCCCGGCCTCGCGGCGCACGCCGAGCAGCACGTGGCCCTTGGCATAGCGGAAGGCGTTGGTGAGGAAGTTCTGCAGCACCCGGCGTAGCAGCTTGATGTCGCTCTCGATGCGCAGCTTGCTGCCGCGCACGTGGAAGTCGATGCCATGCTCCTGGGCCAGCACACGGAATTCGACGCCGAGGGTGTCGTACAGGTTGGCCAGCGGGAAGGCCGCCACATCCGCGCTGACGCGGCCGCCCTCGAGACGCGAGATGTCCAGCAGGTCGGTGATCAGGTCCTCCGCCGAGCGCAGCGACGAATCCAGGTGGCGCACCAGTTCGGTGGCCTCCTCGGGCAGTTTCTCCTGGTGGGAGAGGGCGGCGGAGAATAGCCGTGCGGCGTTCAGCGGCTGCATCAGGTCATGGCTGACCGCAGCGAGGAAGCGCGATTTGGACTGATTCGCCGCCTCGGCGTTGCCCTTGGCCTCGGTGAGCGCCTGGTTCAGTTGGGAGAGCTCGAAGGTGCGCTCCTGTACGCGCTGCTCCAGGCCCTCGTTGGCGTCCTTGAGACCCTGCTCGGCATCGCGGTAGGCCGTGATGTCGGTGAAGCTCATGACGAAGCCGCCGCCGGGCATCGGGTTGCCGATCAGCTCGATCACCCGGCCATTGGGGAACAGCCGCTCGGAGGTATGCGGGGTGCCCTGGCGCATCCAGTACAGGCGCTTGGCCACGTGCAGGTCCGGGTCGCCCGGCCCGCAGAGATTGCGTTCGGCGTTGTAGCGGATGATGTCGGCGATCGGCCGGCCGACGTAGATCAGTCCTTCCGGGTATTCGAAGAGCTCCAGGTAGCGGTGGTTCCAGGCCACCAGGCGCAGGGACTGGTCGACCACGCTGATGCCCTGGGTGATGTTCTCGATGGCACCCTGCAGCAGCGCGCGGTTGAACTGCAGCACTTCGGAGGCTTCGTCGGCGATCTTCACCACGTCCTCCACCTGCATCTCGCGGCCTTCGATGGCGGCCTTCACCACGGCGCGCGCCGAAGAGGCGCCGAGCACGCCGGCGAGCAGGCGCTCGGTGTGGGCGATCCACTCGCCGTTGGCGTTCTGGCTCGGGGTGAAGCCCTTGCCCTGGCGGTAGGCGAAGCGGATGAAGCTCTGCCGCGCGCGTTCCTCGCCGACGAAGCGGGCGGCGAGCATCAGCAGGTCTTCCAGCTGCACCGCGAGCATCGAGCGCGAGCTGAGCTTCTGGGAGATTTCCTGGCCGATGAAGCGGCTGGCCTGCCAGTGCTCGGAGACGCGGGTGCGGGAGAACACCGAGACCAGCCCGAACAGGGCGAAGTTGCCGATCAGCGAGAGCAGCACGCCGAGGGTCAGCGGCTCGATGGACAGGCCGAACGGCTGGCCGGCGAGCCAGGCGAGGCCGGGGAAGGTTTCCAGTGGCCAGCCCAGGCCCTTGGCGACTACCGGCAGCACCAGGGTATAGGCCCACAGTACGGAGCCTGCGGCCAGGCCGGCGAATACGCCGCGGCGGTTGGCCTGCTTCCAGTACAGGGCGCCGATCATCGCCGGGCCCAGCTGGGCGATGGCGGCGAAGGCGATCTGGCCGATGGTGGCCAGGCTCGCGGTGGAGCCCAGCAGGCGGTAGCTGACGTAGGCCAGCAGGAGGATCAGCGCGATGCTCACCCGGCGCACGGTCAGCAGCCAGTGGCGGAACACCTCGAAGGGCTGCTCGGCCTCGCCTTTGCGGCGCAGCAGCCAGGGCAGCAGCATGTCGTTGGAAACCATCGTGGACAGCGCCACGCTGGCGACGATGACCATGCCGGTGGCCGCCGAAGCGCCGCCGATGAAGGCCAGCAGGGCCAGCGCCGGATGGGCCTCGGCCAGCGGCAGGCTGATCACGAAGGAATCGGGCATTACGCCGGCGGGCAGTTGCATCTGCCCGGCGAGGGCTATGGGCACCACGAACAGCGCGGCCAGCACCAGGTAGATCGGGAACACCCAGCGGGCCTGGTTGAGGTCGCGCGGTTCGATGTTCTCCACCACCAGCACGTGGAACTGGCGCGGCAGGCACATGATGGCGGTCATCGCCACGCCGGTCTGCAGCAGCATGCTTGGCCAGTGCACGGTTTCTTCCCAGTAGTCGGCCAGTTGCGGGGCGACGCGCGCCTTGTCGATCAGGTCGCCGAAACCGTCATAGAGGCCGTAGGTGACGAAGATGCCGACCGCGATGAAGGCGGCGAGCTTGACCAGGGATTCGAAGGCGATGGCCAGGACCATGCCGCGGTGGTGTTCGGTGACGTCCAGGCTGCGGGTGCCGAAGACGATGGTGAACAGCGCCAGCACCAGCGACACGATCAGCGCGGTGTCCTGGGAGCGGATGCCGGTGGAGTCCGGGCCGGCGCCGATCAGCAGGTTGACGCCGAGGACGATGCCCTTGAGCTGCAGGGCGATGTAGGGCAGCACGCAGACGATGCAGATCAGCGCCACCACCACCGCCAGCGCCTGCGACTTGCCGTAGCGCGCGGCGATGAAGTCGGCGATGGAGGTGATGTTCTCCTGCTTGCTGATCATGATCATCTTCTGCAGCACCCAGGGCGCGAAGAGCATGAGCAGCACGGGGCCGACGTAGATCGGCAGGAACGACCACAACTGGTCGGCGGCCTGGCCGACGGCGCCGAAGAAGGTCCAGCTGGTGCAGTACACCGCCAGGGAGAGGCTGTAGACCCAGGCGCGGACGCGTGGCGAAAGAGGGGCGCGACGGCGGTCGCCATAGAACGCGATGGCGAACAGGACCGCCATGTAGAGCAGGGCGACCGTTGCGATCAACCCACTGGACAACGACATGCTGACTCCGGAAATGAACAGGCTCCCCCGCAGGAGCGCTTGCAGCAGTTTCGCACCAAAGTCCCGATGTGTCAGACGACTGCTACCAATGTCTCAGTGGTGCTGTGTCGCGCTTCTCACTTGAGCTGTACCGTCCGGGCTGATAGCGTGCCGGCCTTTTCCGAGCTGCCCGTCCGTCGTGCCCGCTCGCCGGTACGGCACTTCGGGCGGCCGCTACGCTCTGAAATGAGCGAGATTCCCGCGTCGACGTATCCAGGAGAGCGCCATGTTCAGACCGTTACCGATCACCTTGCAGCGCGGGGCCTTGCGCCTGGAGCCGATGGTGGAGGCCGACGTGCCCGAACTGGTGACGCTGGCGGAAGCGAACCGCGAGGCGTTGCAGTACATGAGCGCCCCGCAGCGCCCGGACTGGTACCGCCAGGGCCTGGCCGACCAGCGCGAAGGCCGCGCGCTGCCGCTGGTGGTGCGCCTGGGCAACGAGATCGTCGGCACCACGCGTTTCATGGACTTTCTTCCGGCGCTGCCGGCCTGCGAGATCGGCGCCACCTGGCTGGACCAGGCGCAACACGGCAGCGGCCTGAACGCCACCATGAAGTACCTGATGCTGCGCCACGCCTTCGACAGCTGGAAGATGGTCCGCGTGCAACTCAAGACCGCCGCCAGCAACCTGCGTTCGCAGCGCGCCATCGAGAAGCTCGGCGCGGTGCGCGAAGGCGTGTTGCGCAACCACCGGCGCCTGGCCGGCGGTCGGCTCGACGACACCATTCTCTACAGCATCACCGACCACGAGTGGCCTCAGGTGAAAGCCGCGCTGGAAGCCGGTTTCAACGGCTGAGTGCGCGGTGTAAGGTGATCGATCCGCTCGCTCTCAGGCGCAGCGGTGCGACATCGGGGCAGGATCATGACGGAACACCACGCGAGCGGCGAAAGAACCCGCTTCTGGCGAGCCCAGGAGCTGGGGGGCGTCGAGCTGCTGCACGCGCGCTACATCGAGCAGGTGTTTTCGCCCCACGTCCACGAGGGGTTTGCCCTCGTCATGATCGAGCAGGGCGCGCAGCGCTTCCACCATCGCGGCGCCGAGCATTTCGCCCCGGCCGGCAGTGTGGTGCTGATCAATCCCGACGAGGTTCACACCGGCTCCAAGGCCGACGAGGCCGGCTGGCGTTATCGCGGCTTCTATCCGGAGCTGGAGCAGGTCTCCGGCGTACTGGAGGAACTGGAGCTCTGCGGCGGCGGAACGCCGTCGTTCGATGCCAGCGTGGTGTTCGACCCGGAGCTGGTGCAGGCGCTGTTCGCTGCCCACCGCCTGGTTGATTCCGACGCCACCGTGCTGCAGCGCCAGACCTGCTGGCGCGAGGCGCTCCTGCTGCTGTTCCAGCGCCATGCGCGGATTCCCGAAGCGCCGCCGGCCGGCAACGAGCCGATGGCTGTGGCGCGTGCGCGGGAACTGCTCGGCGCGCGGCTGATGGAGCCGCCGTCGCTGGAAGAGCTGGCCGCTGCCGTCGGGCTGTCGCCTTTCCATTTCGCCCGCGTGTTCCGCAAGGCCACCGGCCTGCCGCCCCATGCCTGGCTCAAGCAACGCCGGCTGGAGCAGGCAAGGGCGCTGCTCAAGCAGGGCTGCATGCCGGTGAGTGTGGCGATGCAGCTGGGTTTCGCCGACCAGAGTCACCTCAGCCGGCAGTTCAAGCAGGCCTATGGCGTCGGCCCCGGCGAATACCGCCAGGCTTGTGCGCGGTCTTTCCGTCCCGTCTGATTTTTCCGGCGTCATTATCGGCCAGAGCCCGCCACCGAAGGGCTGCTGGCCTATTGCCGTGACTGATGAACAGTCGTTCGAGATGCCGAAAAGAGAATCTGAGTCAATCGGAATATTTTGTCATTTGCGATACATTTGCATTTACAAAATTTACAATCAGTTCTAATTTCCCGCCCCTTCACGAAGTACCCGGGAAGGGGGAAGCATGTCGCACGTTCGTTCGTGGTCGCGCCTGGCGATCGCCGTAGCCCTGGCCACGCCGCTGTTGCCGGCCCAGGCCGAGGAAGAGACCAAGGAGCTGGAAGCCGTCACCGTGGTCGGTGACTGGCTCGGCGAAGCCGACCAGCAGGTGGTGCAGAACCACCCCGGCGCGCGCACCGTGGTTCGTCGCGAGCAGATGATCGAAGAAGGCGCGCAGAACGTTCGCGACGTGCTGCGTGGCATCCCCGGCGTGCAGGTGCAGGACAACAACGGCACCGGCGGCAGCGATATCTCCCTCAACGTCGGCGTGCGCGGCCTGACCTCTCGCCTGTCGCCGCGCTCCACCGTGCTCATCGATGGCGTCCCGGCCGCCGTGGCGCCCTATGGCCAGCCGCAGCTGTCGATGTTCCCGCTGTCGGTGGGCAACCTCGACAGCGTCGACGTGGTGCGTGGCGCCGGTTCCGTGCGCTATGGCCCGCAGAACGTCGGCGGGGTGATCAACTTCGTTACCCGGGCGATTCCCAAGGAGTTTTCCGGCGACGTCGGCACCACCATCGAAACCGCCTCCCACGGCGGCTGGAAGAAGCTCTACAACGCCTTCCTCGGCGGCACCGCCGACAACGGCATGGGCGCCGCGCTGCTGTACTCCGGCGTGAAAGGCGCGGGTTACCGCGACGGCAACGACTCCACCGACATCGACGATGTGATGCTCAAGACCCACTGGGCGCCGACCGACGTCGACGAGTTTTCCGCCAACTTCCACTACTACGACGGCAGCGCCGACATGCCCGGTGGCCTGACCCAGGCGCAGTTCGACGACGATCCGTACCAATCCGTGCGCGACTGGGACAACTTCACCGGCCGCCGCAAGGACGTCTCGCTCAAGTACAAGCGGCAGATCGACGACCTGACCCAGTTCGAGGTGCTGACCTACTACAGCGACAGCTTCCGTGGCAGCACCATCGCCAACCGCGACCTCAAGACCCTGGCGTCCTACCCGCGCGACTACCACACCTTCGGCATCGAGCCGCGGGTGTCGAAGGTCTTCATGGTCGGTCCGACCACCCAGGAAGCCAGCATCGGCTATCGCTACCTGAAGGAGGCCATGCACGAGCGCGCCAGCCTGGTCGGCCTGGTGAACAACGTGCCCACGCCGACTGCCGACGCCGACGGCCATACCTACCAGGACCGCACCGGCGGTACCGAAGCCAACGCCATCTACCTCGACGACAAGATCGACGTGGGTAACTGGACCGTGACCCCGGGCATCCGCTTCGAAAGCATCTCCACCGACTGGCACGACCGCCCCGTGCTCGACAACAAGGGCAAGCCGGTGCAGGAGAAGAAGCGCAGCAAGGACTACAACGAGCCGCTGCCGGCGCTGGCGGTGATGTATCACCTGTCGGACGAGTGGAAGCTGTTCGCCAACTACGAGACCTCCTTCGGCAGCCTGCAGTACTTCCAGCTCGGCCAGGGCGGCAGCGGCAACGACACCGCCAACGGCCTGCAGCCGGAAAAGGCCAAGACCTACGAAGTGGGCACCCGCTACGACAACGGCGTGTGGGGTGGCGAAGTGACGCTGTTCTACATCGACTTCGACGACGAGCTGCAGTACATCAGCCGCGACGTGGGCTGGACCAACCTGGGCGCCACCAAGCACCAGGGCATCGAGACGTCGGCGCACTACGACATGGCCGCACTCGACCCGGTACTCGCCGGCCTGACCGCATACGGCACCTTCACCTACACTCGCGCGACCTACGAAGGCGAGATCCCCGGCTTCAAGGGCCGTGACCTGCCGCTGTACTCGCGCCAGGTGGCGACCGTCGGCCTGCGCTACGAGCATGACCGCTGGACCTACAACCTGGACGGCTTCGCCCAGTCGAAGCAACGTGCGCCCGGTCCGACCACCAACGCCAACGGCAGCTTCACCGGCGACTACATCACCGAGCCGAGCGCCGATGGCCGGTACGGCGACATCCCCGGCTACATGCTGTGGAACGCCCGCGTCGGTTATGACTTCGGCCCGCAGGCGTCGAACCTGAAAGTCGCCGCCGGGGTGAAGAACCTCTTCGACCAGATGAACTACACCCGCTCCAGCGACAACAACTCCGGTATCTACCTGGGCGAGCCGCGCACCTTCTTCGTGCAGGGCAGCGTCGGTTTCTAAGCGCGCGCTTCGTGGAGGAAAGAGCCCGTCTTCGCGACGGGCTTTTTCTTGCCTGCAGGAATGAGGACCCGTGGTCGCCGGGATGGACTGTGCGGAAAATGTGGCTTTTCTCCCGGTCGTCGCCGTCAAATCCGTGCTGTCATTCCGGCCACGCGGCCATCACGCAGGTAAACAAGGACGATGACTGAACATTCGCAATTCGCCCTGCTGGGCAAGAAGCGTTTCCTGCCCTTCTTCATCACCCAGTTGCTGGGTGCGTTCAACGACAACATCTTCAAGCAGTCGCTGATCCTGGCGATCCTCTACCACCTCACCGTCGGCGGTGACCGCAACCTGCTGGTCAATCTCTGCGCGCTGCTGTTCATCCTGCCGTTCTTCCTGTTCTCCGCGCTGGGCGGACAGTTCGGCGAGAAGTTCAACAAGGATGCGCTGATGCGCGCGCTGAAGCTGGCCGAGGTGGTGATCATGCTGGTGGGCGCCGCCGGCTTCGTGCTGGGCAGCCTGCCGCTGCTTTTCCTCGCGCTGTTCGCCATGGGCACCCACTCGGCGCTGTTCGGCCCGGTGAAGTACTCGATCCTGCCGCAGCACCTGAAGGAAGACGAACTGGTGGGCGGCAACGCCCTGGTTGAAATGGGCACCTTCCTCGCCATTCTCTGCGGCACCATCGGCGCCGGTGTGCTGATGTCGCGGCAGGACTATGCCGCCGGCGTCAGCATCGCCGTGGTACTGGTGGCCGTCTGCGGTTTCCTCGCCAGTCGCAATATCCCTCGCGCCGCCGCCGCGCTGCCGGACCTGACCATCGACTGGAACATCTTCCGCCAGTCCTGGAGCATCCTCCTGCTCGGCCTGCGCCAGCGTCCGGCGGTGTCGCGCTCGCTGGTGGGCAACTCCTGGTTCTGGTTCCTCGGCGCGGTCTACCTGACGCAGATCCCGACCTACGCCAAGGAACTGCTGCACGGCGACGAGAGCGTGGTGACGCTGATCCTCACGGTGTTCTCGGTAGGCATCGCGCTGGGCTCGATGCTCTGCGAGAAGCTCTCCGGCAAGAAGGTGGAGATCGGCCTGGTGCCCTTCGGCTCCATCGGCCTGAGCCTGTTCGGCATCCTGCTGTGGTGGCATTCGGGTGGCTTTCCGCAGGGCGAACAGCCGTATGACTGGCTGGCAGTACTGGAGCATTCGCAATCCTGGGCGGTGCTGGCCGACATCCTCGGCATCGGCATCTTCGGCGGCTTCTACATCGTGCCACTGTACGCGCTGATCCAGGCGCGCACCGAGGAGGACAAGCGCGCGCGGGTGATAGCCGCCAACAACATCCTCAACGCGCTGTTCATGGTGGTCGCGGCGATCGTCTCGATCCTGCTGCTGTCGGTGGCGAAGCTGACGATCCCCGAGCTGTTCCTCGTGCTCTCGCTGATGAACGTCGCGGTGAACGTGTACATCTTCAAGATCGTCCCCGAGTTCACCATGCGCTTCCTGGTGTGGCTGCTGACCCACTCGATGTACCGGGTCGACCACCGCAACCTCGACGTCATTCCCGACGAAGGGCCGGTCGTGCTGGTGTGCAACCACGTGTCCTTCGTCGATGCGCTGCTGATCGCCGGCTCCGTGCGGCGCCCGGTGCGCTTCGTCATGTACTACAAGATCTTCCGCATCCCGGTGCTCAACTTCATCTTCCGCACCGCGGGCGCCGTGCCCATCGCCGGGCGCAACGAGGATGCGCAGACCTACGAGAAGGCGTTCGCCAGGGTCGCCGAGTACCTGCGCGACGGGGAGGTGGTGTGCATCTTCCCCGAGGGCATGCTGACCCTGGATGGCGAGATGAACGAGTTCCGTGGCGGAGTGGAGCGGATCATCGAGGAAACCCCGGTGCCGGTGATCCCGATGGCGCTGCAGGGCCTGTGGGGCAGCTTCTTCAGCCGCGATCCGCAGAAGGGCTTCCTGCGCCGCCTGTGGTCGCGGGTCTGCCTGGTGGCCGGCCAGCCGGTGGCGCCGGAAGAGGCCAGGCGCCTGGTGCTGCAGGAGCAGGTGGCCGAACTGCGCGGCGCGGCCCGCTGAGCCTGCGCGACGGAAAAGAAAAAGCCCCGGCATTGCCGGGGCTTTTTTCGTGGTGCAGGACGAGGATCAGATAACCTGAACTTCGTCAGCCTGCAGGCCCTTCTGGCCTTCCACGACGATGAAGGAGACCTTCTGGCCTTCCTGCAGCGACTTGAAGCCATTGCCCTGGATGGAGCGGAAGTGAACGAATACATCGTTGCCGCTTTCCGGGGTGATGAAGCCGAAGCCTTTAGCGTCGTTGAACCACTTGACGGTGCCGGTCTGACGATTCGACATGGAATTACACCTTGAACTATTGAAGATTGTTTTGCGGAAAAGTCCGCGCTCGTCCTGAGTTGCAAGGTGCAGTCGAAGCCGGGTGGTGGGGAATGGCCCCACCAGGTCACGAGCCACAGTGACCCAAGCAAACACAGTGGACTGCAGCATACCGACAAATTTTCGGGAAAGCGACAGCCCGCCGGCATCGAAATCGATGCAGCGTCAGTGGCTCAGTTTCAGGCCGACCAGGCCGCACAGGATCAGCGCAACGCTGAACAGGCGTACCGGCGCCACGGATTCGCCGAACAGCACGATACCGACGATGACGGTGCCGACCGCGCCAACGCCGGTCCAGATGGCGTAGGCGGTGCCCAGCGGCAGGTTCCGCATGGCCAGGCCCAGCAGGCCCATGCTGGTGATAATCGCCAGCACGGTGAGTACGCTCGGTATCGGACGGGTGAAACCTTCGGTGTACTTCAGGCCGACTGCCCAGGCGACTTCGAACAGGCCGGCGACGAACAGAATGATCCAGGACATGCGGGACTCCAGGAGGGATGGATTGAAGGGCCGTCCCCCATTGGAGCACCGGAAGGTGGTGAGGTCGTCCTCACAATGTGCATTATTTTGCACAAAAGCGCGATGCCGGGCAACCCGGCATCGGAGCATGACCCCGTTACGAGGCTTGTTCCTGGGCGGATGGCTCGTCGATCATGCGGCGGAACACCGCCGCCAGGATGGAGCCGGAGAGGTTGTGCCAGACACTGAACAGCGCGCTGGGCACGGCGGCCAGAGGGGAGAAGTGAGCATTGGCCAGCGCTGCTCCCAGGCCTGAGTTCTGCATGCCGACCTCAATGGCCAACGCCTTGCGCTGGGCCAGCGGCATGCCGGTCAGGCGCCCGGTCAGGTAGCCCATCATCAGTCCGAGCGCGTTATGCAGCATCACCACTGCGAGTATCAGCAGTCCGGACTCGGCGATCTTCGCCTGGCTGGCAGCCACCACGGCGGCAATGATCACCACGATGCTGATCACTGAAACCAGCGGCAGCACATCCACCGCCACGCGGGTGCGCTCTGCGAGCACGCGCTGGGCGACGAAGCCCAGCGCGATCGGCAGCAGGACGACCTGCACGATCGACAGGAACATGGCGCCGAACGAGACCGGCAACCAGGCGGAGGCGAGCAGCCATACCAACGCGGGAGTGACCAGCGGCGCGAGCAGTGTGGTGACGGAGGTGATCGCGACCGACAGTGCTACGTCACCGCGGGACAGCCAGGTCATGACGTTGGAGGCGGTGCCGCCGGGACAGCAGCCCACCAGGATCACGCCCACCGCGATTTCGTCGGGCAGCGCCAGCAGCTTGCAGAGCAGCCAGGCCGTACCCGGCATGATGATGAACTGCGCCAGCACACCGATGATCACTCGCCCGGGATGGCGTCCGACTTCGCGGAAGTCCTCCGCCTTGAGCGTCAGTCCCATGCCGAACATCACCAGCCCCAGCAGCGGCACGATGGCCACCGTCAGTCCCTTGAACCAGGCGGGCTGGAAAAAGGCCAGAACGGCGAACAGCAGAACCCAGACTGGAAAGGTGTTGCCGCAGAAGCGGCTAAGGGAAGCGAGGGCACGCATGGGGCTTTCCTTCTTATTGTGTCAGGCGCCGCAAGCGCGGCGCCTGCCGGGGTCAGATGCCTTCCGGAATCGCCTCGCCGCCGAGCGCCTCGACCAGCGCGGGGATGAATTCGGCAAAGGTCAGCATCATCAGGGTGAAGCTGGCGTCGAGCTGGCCGAGGGCGTCTTCGCCACCGTCCTGCTCCGCCTTTTCCTGCAGCATGTCTTCGAAGCGCAGGCGCTTGATCACCACCTTGTCGTCGAGGACGAAGGACAGCTTGTCCGACCAGGCCAGGGACAGCTGGGTGACCAGCTTGCCGGCGGTCAGGTGCAGCTGGATTTCCTCGCTGGTCAGGTCCTGGCGCTTGCAGCGCACCACGCCGCCGTCTTCGTGGGTGTCGCGCAGCTCGCACTCGTCGAGGACGAAGAAGTCGCCGGCGGCTTCCTGGGTCTTCACCCATTCGGTCAGGGTGGCGGTCGGCGCGGTCTTCACGGTCAGCGGGCGCACCGGCAGTGAGCCCAGGGCTTCGCGCAGGGTGGAAAGCAGGTCTTCGGCCTTCTTCGCGCTGGAGGAATCGACCAGGATCAGGCCGAGGCTCGGGGCGATGGCGGCGAAGGTCGCCGAGCGGCGGATGAAGGCGCGCGGCAGCAGGGTCTGGACGATCTCGTCCTTGAGCTGGTCGCGTTCCTTCTTGTAGACCTTGCGCATCTGCGCGGCCTCGATTTCGTCGACCTTGTCCTTCAGGGCGTCACGCACGACGCTGCCGGGGAGGATGCGCTCTTCCTTGCGCGCGCTGACCAGGAAGAAACCCTCGCTGGCGTGGACCAGCGGTGCGTCCGGGCCCTTGCCGAACGGCGCGGAGAAACCATAGGTGGTCAGTTCCTGGCTGGCACAGGGGCGCGCCGGCTTGCTGGCCAGGGCCTTCTCCAGGGCATCGGCGTCGATCTGCAGATCCTGGGTGAGGCGGTATACGAGCAGGTTGCGGAACCACATGAGGGGCGAACTCCTGGACACAAAGACCCCATTATTCCGTCAGGCGCTTTCCAGGCCAACCCCGTTTTGTCTTTCCCGCACTTCATCTAAGCCTTTGGAACATCTGAAAATTTTTTTTATTGAGGGGCTTGCCAGTCTCCAATCTCCTCCGTAGAATGCGCCCCACTTCGAGAGTGAAGGGTGATTAGCTCAGCTGGGAGAGCATCTGCCTTACAAGCAGAGGGTCGGCGGTTCGATCCCGTCATCACCCACCACTCTCGAGTTACGACGCAGCGGTAGTTCAGTCGGTTAGAATACCGGCCTGTCACGCCGGGGGTCGCGGGTTCGAGTCCCGTCCGCTGCGCCATTTTCCCCTCCTTGGTTCCTACCCCGAACCGGCTTGTCGAGTGACTCACTCCAGGCGCAAGGAGGTTGCTGTACCGGACGCAAGTCCAACCGACACGCAGCGGTAGTTCAGTCGGTTAGAATACCGGCCTGTCACGCCGGGGGTCGCGGGTTCGAGTCCCGTCCGCTGCGCCATATTCGAAAGCCCTCAGGTAGCAATACCTGAGGGCTTTTTCGTTTCCGTCCGAAAAATCCTGCGATCTTCTGTAAGACGCTGTCACAGGTCGTTCACCTTTGCTGTCTAGCTTTTTCCTCATGGTCTTTGCTAAACCCGATCGACCGCTCAGGAGAATAGCCAATGGACGACTATCAGGAAGAATTGCTGGAGCTGCACGCCGTGGAGCAGGATCTGCCGGAGCCGGCCGACGACGCCACGGAGATGTGATCAGCCGCTGTGGCGCTGGGCGCGGCGGAACTCCCCCGGCGTTTGCCCGCTCCAGCGCTTGAAGGCGCGCTGGAAGGCTTCCGCCGAGGCGAAGCCGAGCAGGTAGGCGATCTCGCCGAAGGCCAGGTCGGTGTCGCGGATGTAGATCATCGCCAGGTCGCGGCGGGTGTCATTGAGGATGCTGCGGAACTGCGTGCCTTCCTCGGCCAGCTTGCGGCGCAGGGTCCAGGTCGGCAGCTTGAGGCGCGCGGCGACTTCCTCCAGGTCCGGCTCGCGGCCGTTGAGCATCGGCCCCAACAGTTGCGCTACGCGCTCGTGCAGGCTGCGCGTGCGGGTCATCTGGTCCAGTTCCTTCTCGCAGATCTCCTGCAGTTGCCCCCAGGTGCTCGGGCAGTGCTCCGGGTTTGCCCGCGCGAGGCTCGCCTGGTCCAGGCGCAGTTGGTTGTGCTCGGCGCCAAACTCCACCGGGCAGCCGAGCATTGCCTCGAAACGCGGCGCCCAGGCTGGCGCCGGGTACTCGATCTCGACCTTCTCCGGGCGCAGCGGCTGCGCGCCGATGCTGCCGAGCATGCTCACCCAGCCAGCCAGCACCGAATCCACCACGAAGCGGTTGTAAGCGTTGTACGGGCTGATGGAGTAGAAGCGCAGCCAGGCGCCGCTGGCATCCTCGATGAAGCTGCTCTGGCCACGGTAGTTCTGTGCATACAGTGGTTCGAAGCGGATCAGCGCGCGGGCGGCAGCACGCACATTGGGTGCCTGCGCGGCGGTGACGCCGATCAGGCCGAGCTGGCTCGGGCGGCTGAGCTGGCCCATGCGCAAGCCGAGGGCTGGGTCGCCGCTCTGCTGGATGGCCGCGTGGCCCAGGCGCATGTAGCGGGGGATCGACAGTCGCGCGCCGGGTTCGCCCAGGCGCGCGGCATCCAGTCCGTATTGCTGCAGCAGTGGCTGCGGGGCGATGCCGCTCTCCGCCAGGGCGTCGGCGAGGCTGTGGACGAAGCCTACCGAAAGATCGCCGAGGCGCATGGTCGGGCGGGTCATGGCGTCAGAGCCAGAGGTTGATCAAGCGCGCGCCGGGGCCGTCGGGCGCCAGGGTGTGGCTGTCGCCATTCACGACCAAACTGCGACCGTCGCTGCCCAGGTCCCAGAGATGGCCTCGCAGGAATACGGTGATGCCGGCGCGGGCGCCGCTTGCGCCGATGCGGCCGGCCAGGGCCAGGCGTTCCCAGGCTTCGCCTTCGGAGAGTTCGCCGGGCTTGAGGGTCACGTCGCTGGGTGTCGGTGCGCCGTTGTAGCCCTTCCACGGCTTGCTCCAGTTGCCGTTGCCAGTGAGGAAGGCAGGTACTGCAATGATGTCGGGCTTGTTCGCAGCCAGTACGCTGTAGCTCGCCGGATACCAGCTGTCGGCACAGACCAGCACGCCCAGGCGCCCAGCCGGCGTCTGCAGGACCTGCAGGTCATCCGGGTGACCACCACGGGTGAAGCCTTTCTCGTCGTCGATGGGGAACAGCTTGCGCTGCGGCTTGCCCAGCGGCAGGCCGTCGCTGCCGAAGACCTGGCTGACGTTGTAGAGGCGACCGTTGCCGGTGCGGATCTGGCCTTCGACGATCTTCGGATTGGGCAGCACGATGGAGCCGGCGACGATGGTCACGCCGAACTCCTTGGCCAGTCCGCCGAACAGGGTCTGGTAGTCGTGGGCCATGTCCACCGCCTTCATGCGGAACAGGGCGTCGGCCATGCGGTCCTCGCCTTTGGCGCCGAGCCAGCCGCGCGCTACTTTCAGCGGGTTGCTGGCGACCATCCATTCCATCGCCTCGGCCAGGTGCTCGGTCTGGTAGACCTCGGGCTTCTCGCCGGCGGCCACCAGCCAGGTGCCGACGTGCTCGGGGAACACCACCACCGTGCGCGGGTTGATCAGCCCTTCGTCGCGGGCCTTGGCCAGGTAGGCGTGGAATTTCAGGCGCAGGCGCTCGACGCTCTGGTAGTCCTGGGTGAAGAGTTCCGGTTGCACGCCCAGCAGGTTGCCGCGTTCGGACGGCTCGCCCTGGTTGAGCACGACCTGGCTGCGCAGGTCGGAGAGGTAGTGGCCCACCGGGCGACGTTCCGCCCAGCCGGCATAGCCGGCGAAGAGGATCACCAGGATGAGGAAGATCAGCTTGCGCATGAGGAACATGTACTCAGTCGGTGCGGCACAGGGTAGGGGCTGGGCCGGGTGTTGCCAAGTCGTGGTGTCATCTTCGATCAGTAAGTTGTTACTTTTGATCATTGAGCGGGGCAGGGGGGCTCCTTAGAGTCTGCCCCATACCGACCGCACCCCGTGCCTCGCGTTCCATGAGCGAACGAGCCGAGGGGGCGGCGCCACCGTGAATGCTGGAGGACGTATGACCGCCCCTTATCCGCACCTGCTCGCCCCCCTGGACCTGGGTTTCACCACGCTGCGCAACCGCACCCTGATGGGGTCCATGCACACCGGCCTGGAAGAAAAGCCGCAGGGCTTCGAGCGCATGGCGGCCTACTTCGCCGAGCGCGCCCGTGGCGGCGTCGGCCTGATGGTCACCGGCGGCATCGGTCCGAACGAGGAAGGCGGCGTGTATTCCGGCGCGGCCAAGCTGAGCACCGTCGAAGAAGCCGAGAAGCACAAGATCGTCACCCAGGCGGTGCACGAGGCGGGCGGCAAGATCTGCATGCAGATCCTCCATGCCGGCCGTTATGCCTACAGCCCGAAATCCGTCGCGCCCAGCGCCATCCAGGCGCCGATCAACCCGTTCAAGCCGCGCGAGCTGGATGAAGAGGGCATCGAGAAACAGATCGCCGACTTCGTCAATTGCTCGAGCCTGGCCCAGGTGGCCGGCTACGACGGCGTCGAGATCATGGGGTCGGAAGGCTACTTCATCAACCAGTTCCTGGCCGCCCACACCAACCAGCGCACCGACCGCTGGGGCGGCAGCTACGAGAACCGCATGCGCCTGCCGGTGGAGATCGTCCGCCGCGTGCGCGAGGCCGTTGGTCCGAACTTCATCATCATCTATCGCCTGTCGATGCTCGACCTGGTGGAAGGCGGCAGCACCTGGGACGAGATCGTCCTGCTGGCCAAGGCCATCGAGCAGGCCGGCGCCACCCTCATCAACACCGGCATCGGCTGGCACGAAGCGCGCATCCCGACCATCGCCACCAAGGTGCCGCGTGCGGCCTTCACCAAGGTCACTGCCAAGCTGCGCGGCGAGATCGGCATCCCGCTGATCACCACCAACCGCATCAACACCCCGGAAATCGCCGAACAGGTGCTGGCCGAGGGCGACGCCGACATGGTGTCGATGGCTCGTCCGTTCCTCGCCGACCCGGACTTCGTCAACAAGGCCGCCGAAGGCCGTAGCGACGAGATCAACACCTGCATCGGCTGCAACCAGGCCTGCCTGGACCACACCTTCGGCGGCAAGCTGACCAGTTGCCTGGTGAATCCGCGCGCCTGCCACGAAACCGAGCTGAACTACATCCCGACCACCCACGTGAAGAAGATCGCCGTGGTCGGCGCCGGCCCCGCCGGCCTGTCCGCCGCCACCGTGGCCGCCGAGCGTGGCCACGAGGTGACCCTGTTCGACGCCGCCGGCGAGATCGGCGGGCAGTTCAACGTCGCCAAGCGCGTGCCGGGCAAGGAGGAGTTCTACGAAACCCTGCGCTACTTCAAGCGCAAGGTGGAAACCAGCGGCGTGCAACTGCGCCTGAACACCCGCGTCAGCGTCGATGATCTGGCCAGGGGCGGTTTCGACGAGATCATCCTGGCCACCGGCATCGTGCCGCGCACCCCGGCCATCCCTGGCATCGACAACGCCAAGGTGATCAGCTACCTGGACGCGATCCTCGAGCGCAAGCCGGTGGGCAACCGCGTGGCGGTGATCGGCGCCGGCGGCATCGGCTTCGACGTCTCCGAGTACGTCACCCACAGTGGCGAATCCACCAGCCTGGACCGCCACGCCTTCTGGCGGGAGTGGGGCATCGACGAGAACCTGGAGGCCCGTGGCGGCGTCGCCGGCATCCAGGCCCATCCGCACGCCGCAGCGCGTCAGGTGTTCCTGCTGCAGCGCAAGAAGTCCAAGGTCGGCGACGGCCTGGGCAAGACCACCGGCTGGATCCATCGCACGGGCCTGAAGAACAAGCAGGTGCAGATGCTCAACAGCGTCGAATACCTCAAGGTAGACAACGACGGCCTGCACATCAGCGTCGCCGGCGGCGAGCCGCAGGTGCTGCCGGTGGACACCGTGGTCGTCTGCGCCGGCCAGGACCCGCTGCGCGAGCTGCACGACGGTCTGGTCGCCGCTGGCCAGAGCGTGCACCTGATCGGTGGCGCCGACGTGGCCGCCGAGCTCGACGCCAAGCGCGCCATCAATCAGGGTTCGCGCCTCGCCGCTGAGCTCTGAGTCGCAAGCCACACGCCGCAGGCCCCGGAAAGTTCCTCCGGGGCCTGCGTTTTTTGTTGAATGACAAACTGCGTCACAGATTCATCTTGCCGCCGACTCGCCCAACATGACCGGCAGGTCGGGTGCCAACCCAGTCACATTGCCTGCGACATTATTTCCCCTAGACTGGTCCGGATGTCGGGGGTTTCCTGCCATCAAGGTGCCACTTTCCTACGGTACCATGTCCCAGACTTCCTCCCGCACAGGCCCAGAGGTCAATCGATGAGCATGCAGAAGAAGCCTCAGATGGTGGAAGCCGTGGTCTTCTTCAATGACCGTGGCGTTTGCAAGGAAATGCTCTACCCCGAGTTCGAGGCGCTGCTCGACAACGTCGTGCAGATGCCCGACCTTGCCGAGCAACAGGTGCGGTTGGCCTACGTGCTGATCAACCCACGGCTGATGATCAAGGCGGCGGTGTTCTTCTATCTGGACTTCGACGAGAAGGGTGAGGCCGACCGTGGCTGGAACCTGCCCCTGCGCAACCTTTCCGACCGTGCCGGCCGTGGCCCCGACCTGGGCGCCGGCCCCATTCGGCTGGCCTGCCGCAGCCAGTGCCCGGTGTCCTGGCACCAGATGCACCTGTGGGACCCGATCCTTGACGGCGACAACAATCACCTGACGCTGCTGCGCGCCGCGGCGAAACGCAACAACCTCGGGGTGCTGGTGGAAGAGGAGCCGGCGGCCGTCGAGCCCCAGCGCCTGCAGATGGCCGCCGAGCACCAGTGGTATGCGCCCTCCGAGGAGGAGTCTCGCCAGACTGCCGAAAAGCTGGCCCGGGAGATGCTCCAGGAGCACCAGCAGAAGACCGCTGAACTGCTCGGCCAGCACGAAACCCGCCTGTCGCAGATCAGCCAGCAGCATGAGCAGGAGCTCAGCCGCCTGAAGCTCGGCGCGCAGGAGCAGGTCATGGTGCTGCAAGCCGAGCTTACGGCGCTGCGCGAAGGGCTCAAGCGCGAAGAAGAGATCAACGATGGCCTGCGCCGCGAACTGGAAGGCCAGGTCAATGGATTCCAGCGTGGCCGTGAAGAGCTGACCGCCCAGTTGCGGCAGATCGAGCAGAGCGGCCGTGACGAGATGGATCAGTTGCGCCAGCAGATCGAAGGCGAGGCCAAGGCGCGCATCGCCGCCGTGGAGGCCCGCTACCGGGAGCAGGTTTCCGTCCGCGACGCGGAGCTGGGTTACCGCAACGAGCTGGACCAGCAACTGCAGCGGGAAAACCAGCAGTTGCAGCAGGAGGTTCAACAGCTTCGGCAGGAAAACCAGACGCTGCACCAGGAGGCTGGGCAATTGCGTCAGGAGCTCGAGCAGGTGCGCCGGGAAGGCGTGCAGTGGCGCGAGCAGGCCGGTCAGGCCGTGCAGTTGCAACAGAGTACCGAGAGCCTGCGCCAGGAGCTGGCCATGCTGTCGGCCCGGCCGGCGGAGGGTTCGATCCTGGAGCGCCTGGCGGAGCAGGGCGTGATCTTCGTGGTTTACCACCCCGGCGCCGGTCATCTGACCTTGTCGCTGCAGGATGTCGCTCGCTATCAGGACAACCCGTTGGCCTTCGTCGCAGCCAAGTGCTTCGTCTCGGAGGACCAATACAGCCAGTGGCTGGTGCATTACCAGCAGCCCGCCTGCGAGGGGCGGCTGTCCAATGGCGACCGTTGCGCCCTGCCGATCGACCGTGTGGAGACGCCCGGACGTTTCGTCGATGGCGACAGCAACTGCTGTTCCCGCCACAAGACCGCCGGCCGCCTGCGCAGCGTGACCACGGCTTGAGCGGGCACCTTGCGTTACCCTGACTGGCGCCCCGTTGCAGCGCTGCAATCCGTTCACCTGGGGTGGCTCGAACGCGCGGGCGTCGAGCTGGCGCTGTTGCGCCTGGACCAGGTCGACGCGCTCGTTTCCGGCAACAAGTGGTTCAAGCTCGCGCCCTACCTGAAGCGCGCCGCCGATCTCGGTCTCGACGGCGTGATGAGCCTGGGCGGTGCCCATTCCAATCACCTCCATGCCCTGGCGGCGGCCGGTGCCCGGTTCGGTTTCCGTACCGTCGGACTGCTGCGTGGCGAGGCGCAGGACAACCCTACGGTCGCCGATCTGCACCAGTTCGGCATGCAGCTCCACTGGCTGGGCTACGGCGGTTATCGCCAACGGCATGAGCCGGACTTCTGGACGCCCTGGCGCGAGCGCTACCCCGATCTGCTGCCGGTGGACGAGGGCGGTGGCGGATTGCCCGGCGCGCGGGGCTGCGCAGTGCTGGTGAGGCAGGTTCGCGAACAGCTGGCGGGTATTGGCTGGAGCGACTATCAGCAGCTCTGGGTCGCCTGCGGCAGCGGCACCACCCTGGCCGGCCTGGTGCTGGGCGAGGAGCGCGCGCACCCGGTGGTGGGGGTGTTGGCGGTGCCGCCGGGGCACGGCGTCGAGGCGCAGGTGCCCGAGCTATTGACGGAGGCCGGTGTCGAGGCGTCCGGCTACCGGCTGATCGACGCCAGCCGGGGCGGCTTCGCACGGATCGACCCGGCGCTGGCGTGCTTCATCCTGGACACCGAAGCCGAGTGCGGCGTGCCGCTGGAGCCGCTGTACACCGGCAAGCTGCTGCTCGCGCTGCACGAGGAGATTGCCGCGGGGCGGATCGACCGCGGCAGCCGCATCGTCGCGGTCCACACGGGGGGACTGCAGGGGCGACGGGCAATGCAGGAGCGCCTCCTGGCGCTGGCCGCTCAGCGCGAATAGCCGCTGTGCACACGCGGCCAGCGGTCGCCTACCAGGAACAACCGTTCCTGCTCGCGCCAGCGTCCGTCCCGGAAGCCCAGACGGACCAGTAGCTGCGGAAAACCGTCCTCCGGCAATTGCGTCAACCAGTCGGCGAATTGCGCGACAGTCCAGCGTTCATCGGCGTCGCAGGCGGCCGGTGCCAGCCAGCGCTTGCGCGACAGCACCTGCCAGCCCTCGGGATGCACCTCCTGGTAACGCAGCCACTCGCGGCGGTGCAGCCAGCGGCCGTGCAGGTGGTGGTCGCTGGCGCCGGTGGGCGGCGGGCAGCGCGTCGGCCAGGGGTAGAACAGGCAGCCGCCGAGCCAGAGCCCCGCCGAGGGTGTGGCCTCGCTGAATGCACGAATCACGCTCAGCCCTTCGAGCGTGGCCGAAAGCGGCAACTGGTGCTGGTAGAAGTGTTCGATCTTGCGCAGCAGGTGATCTTCCGCGCCGGGGCCGAGCCAGGCGTTCGGTCCGTCTTCGGCGGGGCCGAGATAGAGCTTGATGGCCAGTTCGAGGTGATGCAGGCCGTCGTCGTCCTCCAGCAGCAGGTCCAGTTCGCCGAGGGTGTGGCCGTTGTCGCGCACTGGCAGGTTGGCGGCCAGCAGACGGAGGTCGGGGGCCTGTTCCAGGGCGTACTGCCACAGGCGTTCGTAGTAGCGGCCCAGGCGCTGGTGCGGTGTGCTTTCCAGTTGTTCCAGCAGG
This sequence comes from Pseudomonas sp. MT3, assembly GCF_054720805.1. NCBI lineage: Bacteria > Pseudomonadati > Pseudomonadota > Gammaproteobacteria > Pseudomonadales > Pseudomonadaceae > Pseudomonas > Pseudomonas sp. MT3. The sequence goes on along the minus strand of NZ_JBTVPY010000012.1, from coordinate 144,735 downwards.
GCGGCGGGGGAGCGCTCCTGCGCCCGCAACCAATCGGCCAGGCGCGCCGGCTCGGCCAGCCAGCGGCTGGCTGCCAGCGGATGGCGCAGGGCCGGGCTGCCCGGACTCAGCAAGGGCGGTGAGAGCAGCGTCCAGGCCAGGTCGCGGACCTGCGGCTGGCGCAGTTCGGTCAACAGTTCATCCAGCAGGAGGGTGAGAGCGCTCATTCCTCTAGCCTAGTCGCTCGGGTCGCACTGTGGTTTGCCGCTGCTTCGGCGTTTCGCCCATAATTCCTGCATAGCCGTATCCCTGTATTCCCATATCCCCGCAGCGCAACGCCGTCCGGAGTCTCATGGAACCCTTTCGCAATATCGGCATCATCGGCCGCCTGGGCAGTCCCCAGGTCCTGGAAACCATCCGTCGGTTGAAGCGTTTCCTCATCGAGCGCCACCTGCATGTGATCCTCGAGGACACCATTTCCGAGGTGCTGCCCGGCCACGGCCTGCAGACCTGCTCACGGAAGATCATGGGCGAGATCTGCGACCTGGTGATCGTGGTCGGCGGCGACGGCAGCATGCTCGGCGCGGCGCGCGCCCTGGCGCGGCACAAGGTGCCGGTGCTGGGGATCAACCGTGGCAGCCTGGGCTTTCTCACCGATATTCGCCCGGACGAGCTGGAAACCAAGGTTGCCGAGGTGCTGGGCGGCCAGTACATCGTCGAGAGCCGCTTCCTGCTCGACGCCCAGGTGCGTCGCCACGGCGAGTCCATCGGCCAGGGCGATGCGCTCAACGACGTGGTGCTGCACCCCGGCAAGTCCACGCGAATGATCGAGTTCGAGCTGCACATCGACGGCCAGTTCGTCTGCAGCCAGAAGGCCGACGGCCTGATCGTCGCCACCCCGACCGGCTCCACCGCCTACGCGCTGTCCGCCGGCGGGCCGATCATGCATCCCAAGCTCGACGCCATCGTCATCGTGCCGATGTATCCGCATACCCTGTCGGGCCGGCCCATCGTGGTCGACGGCAACAGCGAGCTGAAGATCGTCGTTTCGCCGAACATGCAGATCTACCCGCAGGTTTCCTGTGACGGGCAGAACCACTTCACCTGCGCGCCGGGCGACACCGTCACGGTGAGCAAGAAGCCGCAGAAGCTGCGCCTGATCCACCCGATCGACCACAACTACTACGAGGTCTGCCGGACCAAGCTGGGCTGGGGCAGTCGCCTCGGGAGCAGCGAGTGATGGAACTCGACCCCGCACGCGGGTACGACCTGATCGGCGACGTCCACGGCTGCGCACATACCCTCGACCACCTGTTGGAGCGCCTCGGCTATCGGTTGCAGGGCGGCGTCTGGCGGCACGCCCGGCGGCAGGCGCTGTTCCTGGGCGACATCATCGACCGCGGGCCGCGCATCCGCGAGGCGCTGCACCGGGTACACGACATGGTCGCCGCCGGCGAGGCGCTGTGCATCATGGGCAACCACGAGTTCAACGCCCTCGGCTGGTCCACCCCGGCGGCGCCCGGCAGCGGCCGGCAGTACGTGCGCGAGCACACGCCGCGCCACGCGCGGCTGATCAAGGAAACCCTGGAGCAGTTCGAAGGCCATCCGGCGGACTGGCGCGACTTCCTCGGCTGGTTCCAGGGCATGCCGCTGTTCCTCGACGCCGGGCGCTTCCGCATGGTCCACGCCTGCTGGGACCACGATGTGATCGACGCGCTGCGCCAGCAGTTCCACGACGGCCGCATCGACGAGGCCTTCCTCAAGGCCAGCGCCGAGCCGGGCAGCTTCGCCCAGCAGGCCTGCGACCGCCTGCTGCGCGGCACCGACATGCGCCTGCCCAACGGGATGACCCTGACCGGCAGCGACGGCTTCACCCGCTCGTTCTTCCGTACCAAGTTCTGGGAAGAGGACCGTGCGCCGGAAACCTATGGCGACATCGTGTTCCAGCCCGACGGGCTGCCCGACGAAGTCGCCAGTGAACGCCTGAGCGCAGAGCAGAAGTCCAGCCTGCTGACCTATGGCGCCGACGAGCCGCTGCTGTTCGTCGGTCACTACTGGCGGCGCGGCACGCCGTCGCCGATCCGGCCCAACCTGGCCTGCCTGGACTACAGCGCGGTGATGTACGGCAAGCTGGCGGCCTATCGGCTGGATGACGAGCAGCGCCTGGAGCGCAGCAAGTTCGTGTGGGTGGATGTGAAGCGCCCGGAGGGTAATGAGTGAGCGTGGTTGAAGCGATACGGCTGCCGGCGGCGGTTGACCTGGGTGAGTTTGTCAACCTGCTGCGACGCCTGAACGTGCCGTTCCGGGTCAGCGAGGAATCGGGCGAGCAGGTGCTCTGGGTGCCCAATGCGCAGTTGGCGGAGCAGGTTCGCACGCTGTACGAGCGTTACCCACAGGGCGATCCGCAGTTCAGCGTGCAGGCCGAGCCACTGCGCCGGGGGCCGGGGTTCCTGGAGCAGTTGAAGCTGAGCCGGATGACCGCCACGGTGCTGCTGGTGACCAGCGTCGTCGCCGCCGTGACCCTGCTCGGCACCTACCCGGAGACATTGCGCTGGCTGACCTTCCAGGATTTCCGCATGGTCGGCGAGGATCGCCTGATGTTCCTGCCGCTCTCCGAGACGCTGGCGTCCGGGCAGTGGTGGCGGTTGCTCACGCCGATGCTGATCCACTTCGGCTGGCTGCACCTGGCGATGAACGCCATGTGGTACTGGGAGCTGGGCCGGCGCATCGAATACCGCCAGGGGGCCGGGATGCTGCTGGGGTTGAGCCTGGGCTTCGGGCTGGTGTCCAACCTGGTGCAGTATGCGGCCAGCGGGCCGAGCCTGTTCGGCGGCCTGTCCGGCGTGCTCTACGGGCTGCTCGGCCACTGCTGGATCTTCCAGCGCATGGCGCCGACGCCGGCCTACCAGTTACCCAGGGGCGTGGTGGCGATGATGCTGATCTGGCTGCTGGTGTGCCTGTCCGGGGTGATCGACCTGCTTGGCTTCGGCTCCATCGCCAACGGCGCCCATGTCGGCGGGCTGGTGGCAGGTTGCCTGAGCGGCCTGGTCGGCGGTTTGCTGGCGCGGCGATCTGCCCACTGAATTGGCAGAACCTGTAGGAGAGAGCTTGCTCGCGAACCGCTTAGCTCCGCAGCATCCCGGCGGGCCCGTTCGCGAGCAAGCTCGCTCCTACACAAGGGCAATCACCTACCGCCTGACCTCTGATCGTGCGTCAAAGCCTTCGGACCGGTAGAATGCCGGCTTCGTTTTCTCCAGCAGGAGCCGGCCCATGTCGTCCTTCGCCGAAATGATCCAGAACATCACCCCCGAAATCTACGAGAGCCTCAAGCTGGCCGTGGAAATCGGCAAGTGGCCCGACGGCCGCAAGCTGTCCCAGGAGCAGAAGGAGCTGTCGCTGCAGGCCATGATCGCCTGGGAGATGGACAACCTGCCCGAGGACCAGCATACCGGCTACATGGGCCCGCAGGCCTGCGAATCCCACGCCGAGCCGATCCCGAACATCCTCTTCTCCTCCAACTCGCTGCACTGATGCAGGAACTTGGACGCGGCGCCCTGGACAAGATGTCGGCGCGCCTGGAAAGCCCCGTGCAGTACGCCTTCCGCCTGGGCGAGGCGCAGGTCCCGGTAAACCCGCTGATCGGCAAGACGGTGCGCCTGGAATACCTGGGCGAGATCAACTGCTGCCATTGCGGGCGCAAGACCAAGAAGAGCTTCGCCCAGGGCTATTGCTACCCGTGCTTCACCAAGCTGGCGCAATGCGACAGCTGCATCATGAGCCCGGAGAAGTGCCACTTCGAGGACGGCTCCTGCCGCGAGCCGGAGTGGGGCGAGCGCTTCTGCATGACCGACCACGTGGTCTACCTGGCCAATTCCTCGGGAGCCAAGGTGGGCATCACCCGCGCCACCCAGGTGCCGACCCGCTGGATCGACCAGGGTGCGCGCCAGGCGCTGCCGATCATGCGCGTGGCGACCCGCCAGCAGTCCGGTTTCGTCGAGGACCTGCTGCGCAGCCAGGTCACCGACCGCACCAACTGGCGCGCGTTGCTCAAGGGCGAGGCCGAGCCGCTGGACCTGGTGGCTATCCGCGAGCAGATCTTCGACGCCTGCGCCGAGGGCATCGTCGCCCTGCAGCAGCGCTTCGGCCTGCAGGCGATCCAGCCGGTGATCGACATGGAGCCCATCGAGATCCGCTACCCGGTGGAGGCCTACCTGGCCAAGATCACCAGCTTCGATCTGGACAAGACGCCGGTGGTCGAGGGTACCCTGCAGGGTATCAAGGGCCAGTACCTGATCTTCGATACCGGCGTGATCAACGTGCGCAAGTTCACTGCGTACCAGTTGGCCATCAGCGCCTGATCGAACCTGCATTGAATTTCAGGTCCGGGGCTCGCATCTAGAGAAAGACGCATCCAGGAATAGATGCGTCTTGCGACTCGCCCGCGCCGTTCCCAATCGCTAGAGTCAGTATTCCTCCGGCCGGCCCATCCCGCCTGCCGCCTTCCAAGGGGCCAAAAGCCATGCGTACCGAGCAACCGAAAGTCATCTACCTCAAGGATTATCAGGCGCCCGAGTACCTGATCGACGAGACCAACCTGACCTTCGAGCTGTACGAGGATCACACCCTGGTCCACGCCCAGCTGGTGATGCGCCGCAACCCGGAGCGCGGCGACGGCCTGCCGCCGCTGGTGCTCGACGGCCAGCAACTGGAGCTGCTGTCGCTGGCGCTGGACGACCAGACACTGGAAGCCGGCCAGTACCAGCTCGACGAGAACCACCTGACCCTGCAGCCGACGGCCAAGACCTTCACCGTCGACAGCAGCGTGCGCATCCACCCGGAAAGCAACACCGCGCTGGAAGGCCTGTACAAGTCCGGCAAGATGTTCTGCACCCAGTGCGAGGCCGAAGGCTTCCGCAAGATCACCTACTACCTCGACCGCCCGGACGTGATGAGCAGCTTCACCACCACTCTGTCGGCCGAGCAGCACCAGTACCCGGTGCTACTGTCCAACGGCAACCCGGTGGCCAGCGGTTCGGAAGAGGGCGGTCGCCACTGGGCGACCTGGCAGGACCCGTTCAAGAAGCCGGCCTACCTGTTCGCCCTGGTCGCCGGCGACCTCTGGTGCGTGGAAGACCAGTTCACCACCCTGAGCGAGCGCGAAGTCACCCTGCGCATCTACGTCGAGCCGGAAAACATCGACAAGGTCCAGCACGCCATGGACAGCCTGAAGAACTCGATGCGCTGGGACGAGAAGGTCTACGGCCGCGAGTACGACCTGGACATCTTCATGATCGTCGCGGTCAACGACTTCAACATGGGCGCGATGGAGAACAAGGGCCTCAACATCTTCAACTCCAGCTGCGTGCTGGCCAAGGCCGAGACCGCCACCGACGCCGCGCACCAGCGTGTCGAAGGCGTGGTGGCCCACGAATACTTCCACAACTGGTCGGGCAACCGCGTGACCTGCCGCGACTGGTTCCAGCTGTCGCTCAAGGAAGGCTTCACCGTGTTCCGCGACAGCGAGTTCTCCGCCGACATGAACTCGCGCACGGTCAAGCGCGTCGAGGACGTGGCCTTCCTGCGCACCAACCAGTTCGCCGAGGACGCCGGCCCCATGGCGCACCCGGTGCGCCCGGATTCCTTCATCGAGATTTCCAACTTCTACACCCTGACCGTCTATGAGAAGGGCGCGGAAGTGGTGCGCATGATCCACACCCTGCTGGGCGCCGATGGCTTCCGCAAGGGCACCGACCTGTACTTCCAGCGCCATGACGGCCAGGCCGTGACCTGCGACGACTTCGTCAAGGCCATGGAAGACGCCAACGGCGTCGACCTCACCCAGTTCAAGCGCTGGTACAGCCAGTCCGGCACCCCGCGCCTGGCGGTGGAGGAGCGCTTCGACGCCGCCGCGCAGAGCTACACCCTGACCTTCCGCCAGAGCTGCCCGGCCACGCCGGGACAGAGTGAGAAGCAGCCCTTCGTCATCCCGGTGCAGATGGGCCTGATCGACAAGCTGGGCAACGCCCTGTCGCTGCGCCTGCAAGGTGAAGAGCACGCCCACGGCAGCGATCGCGTGCTGCAGGTCACCGAGGCCGAGCAGTCCTTCACCTTCGTCGGTCTCGCGGAGAAGCCGCTGCCGTCGCTGCTGCGTGGCTTCTCCGCGCCGGTGAAGCTGAGCTTCCCCTATGACCGCGACCAACTGATGTTCCTCATGCAGCACGACGAGGATGGTTTCAACCGCTGGGAAGCCGGCCAGCAACTGTCCGTGCAGGTCCTGCAGGATCTGATCGGCCAGCACCAGCGTGGCGAGAAGGTTGTCATGGATGATCGCCTGATCAGCGCCTTGCGCACCCTGTTGCTGGATACCGGGCTGGACCAGGCGATGGTTGCCGAGATGCTCTCGCTGCCCAGCGAGGCCTATCTCACCGAGATCAGCGAAGTGGCCGACGTCGAGGCCATCCACGCGGCCCGCGAGTTCGCCCGCCAGCAGATCGGCGCGGCGCTGCATGAGCAGCTATGGGAGCGCTACCAGGCCAATCGCAAGCAGTCCCGAGAGACCGCCTACGTTGCCGAGGCGAGCCACATTGCCCGACGCAGCCTGCAGAACATTGCGCTGTCCTACCTGATGCAGAGCGGCAAGGCCGAAGTGCTCGCCGCCTGCCAGGAGCAGTACAAGGATTGCGACAACATGACCGAGCGCCTCACCTCGCTGGCCGTGCTGGTCAACTCGTCGTTCGAGAGCGAGAAGGCCGAGGCGCTGGCGATGTTCGCCGACTACTTCAAGGATGACCCGCTGGTGATGGACCAGTGGTTCAGCGTGCAGGCCGGCTGCACCCTGCCGGGCGGGCTGGAGCGCGTGCAGGCGCTGATGAATCATTCGGCCTTCACCCTGAAGAACCCGAACAAGATCCGCGCGCTGATCGGCGCCTTCGCCAACCAGAACGCGGTGAACTTCCACCGCGCCGACGGCGCCGGCTACCGCTTCCTGGCGGACCAGATCATCACGCTCAATGCGCTCAACCCGCAGATCGCCTCGCGCCTGCTGACCCCTCTGACCCGCTGGCGCAAGTACGCGCCCGAGCGCCAGGCGCTGATGAAGGCCGAGCTGGAACGCATCCTGGCGTCCGGCGAACTGTCCAGCGATGTATACGAAGTGGTCAGCAAGAGTCTGGCCTGATCCCCTCCGGCGCCCCGTTCGGGGCGCCTTCTGTCTCTTTGAAGGTGTTACTGGCGCTGTCTGGTAACACCTTTTTGTTACTTATCGAAATTAAACGATGGTTTCCTTATCGCCCGGCTGCATTGGCGCCAGGGTGCCGCGCTGTCTGCGTCGGGCCTTCCAGGGGCGGATCGCGCCATTCGGATAGGCGGATGGCGCAATCAGTCAGTGGATTTGATCAGTGGACGACCAGTCACAAAAGGTAGCGGGACTGATCTTTAAATTTTGTAAGGATATTCAGGGTATTTACAGCAATTGGCATCGGGGTTGCACCGGCCGACCCGCTTAGCCTTTGCCTGGCCATTGGGTCGGGGGCACGTCGAGCACCTTGAGGGAGTTTCCTTCAGATCGACAACAACAAGGCCGTGGAATAACGGCTGACAAGGCGAACCGCCCGCAGTGGTGGCGCCCTTACAGAATGATCAGTCCATGGAGTGAGTCCTAATGGAAATCCCGGTTCGCAAGAGCGTCTTGCGTTTGGCACCTGCTCGCGCGGGTTTTGCTCTGGCAGGCGTCCTGCCGCTGCTGATGCCGGCGCAGGCCGGCGCCGTCGAGTTCAGCTTCCTCGACAACGAGGTCAGCGGCTCGCTGGATACCACTGTCTCCTACGGCGCCTTGTGGCGCGTTCAGGGGCAGGACAAGACCAACAACGACATCAACGGCAACGACGGCAATCGTAACTTCGACACCGGTCTGGTTTCCGAGGTGTACAAGATCACTTCCGACCTGGAAGCGACCTACAAGAACTACGGCATGTTCGTGCGCGGTTCGGCGTTCTATGACACCCAGATCATGGACAAGCGCAACGACTACCTGGACCACAACCAGCCGCCGCAGCCGAGCCAGACCTACCCCTACAACGACCGCTTCACCGATGAAACCCGCGATGCCGCCGGCAACCGCGCGGAAATCCTCGACGCCTATGTCTATGGCAACTGGGATGTGGCCGACCACCCGCTGACCGCGCGCCTGGGTCGCCAGGTGTTCAACTGGGGGGAAGGCGTCTTCTACCGCGGCGGCGTGAACACCACCAACCCGGTGGACGCCGCCAAGTTCCGCCTGCCGGGCTCCGAGCTGAAGGAAGTGCTGATGCCGGTGGAAGCGGCGAGCTTCAACATCGGCCTGACCGACAACCTGTCGATGGACGCCTTCTACCAGTGGAACTGGAAAGAGACCCGTCTCGACCCGGTGGGGACCTACTTCTCCGAGACCGACCTGTTCGCCGATGGCGGCAATACCGCCTACACCACCGTTGACGCGCTGGCCAACCCGCTGTTCCAGAGCCTCTATCCGCAGCTCTCGGCAGCGCATCTCGGTGGCCTGCAGGGTACCGACTATCTGGACTCCAACGGCGTATTCAAGGTCGCCAGCGTCGGCAAGGACATCAACGCCAAGAACGACGGCCAGTTCGGCGTGGCCTTCCACTACATTGCCGAAGAACTGAACTCCACCGAGTTCGGCTTCTACTTCGTCAACTACCACGCCAAGGAACCGACCATCTACGCCGACCTCAACCAGGATTATGCCGGCCTGGATATCGACCAGCTGGCGGGCCTGGGCGGCTTCTCGTCCTATGACCAGTTGATGGCCGCCGCCGGCAGCGGCAACGCGATGGCCGGCCAGGTGCTGGGGCTGGTCAACGGCGCGGCGGCGGTGGACGTGGCCAACCAGGTCAACGCCCGTCGCGAGTACGTCGAGAACATCCGCATGTACGGCTTCAGCTTCAACACCACCGTGGGCGACGCCTCGGTGTTCGGCGAGCTGGCCTACCGCCCGAACCTGCCGATCGGCATCGCTACCACCAACGACCTGCTCGGCGACCTGCTCGGCCAGGCGCCGCAGCTGGGCAGCGGGCAGAGCGTGAACATCGGCGGCCGTCCGGTGGCGATGACCGACCAGATCCACAACTACGAGCGCGTCGAGGCCTTCAACACCTCGCTGGGCACCATCTACAACTTCGGCCCGTCGCTGTCCTTCGACTCGCTGATGGGGGTGGCGGAGCTGGCCTCCGAGCACCTGCGCGGCAGCAGCCTGCAGTACACCGCCTACGATGGCTCGACCCGCTACTACTCCGGCCGCGGCAACGGCGCCTACATCTCCGGCTACGACCGCGACGACCAGGTGAACAAGAACTCCTACGGCTACACCCTGTTGCTCTCGGGTACCTGGAACGACGTATTCGCCGGGGTCAACGTCTCGCCGTACGCGGTCTACAAGGATGACTTCGAAGGCAACTCCTACCAGACCGGCAACTTCATCGAAGGCCGCAAGGCGTACACCCTGGGCGTCAAGGCCTCTTACCTGAACGCTCTGGAAGCCGAGCTGCAATACACCGAGTTCTACGGAGCAGGGCAGAACAACGCCGGGCGTGACCGCGACAACGTCGGTTTCAACGTCAAGTACTCCTTCTAACGAAAAAATCGCACGCCGGGTGCCGACGCACCTGGCGCGTGAACTCACGGAGAATCACCATGCGCAACATGCGTACCCTGGTCGGCGCGGCAGTGGCCCTGGCCCTGGCCCTGTCCGCCGGCAGCGCCCTGGCGGCGGTTTCCGCGCAGGACGCGGCCAAGCTGCAATCGACCCTGACCCCGCTGGGCGCGGAAAAGGCCGGCAACGCCGCTGGCACCATCCCGGCCTGGACCGGTGGCATCACCCAGGCGCCGGCCGGCTACAAGCCGGGCCAGCACCACATCGATCCGTTTGCCTCGGACACGCCGCTGTTCACCATCACCAAGGCCAACCTGGACCAGTACAAGGCCAACCTGACGCCGGGCACCCTGGCGCTGTTCGCCACCTACCCGGACACCTTCCAGATGCCGGTTTATCCGAGCCGCCGCAGCGGTTCGGCGCCACAGTGGGTGTACGACAACACCTTCAGGAACGCCACCAGCGCCAAGCTGGCCGAGGGCGGCAACGGCTTCGTCGATGCCTTCGGCGGCATTCCGTTCCCGATTCCGGCGAATGGCGTGGAAGCGGTGTGGAACCACATCGCCCGTTATCGCGGCACCTACGTCGTGCGCCGCGCCTCGGAAGTGGCCGTGCAGCGCAACGGCGACTATTCGCTGGTGACCTCGCAGCAGGAAGCGCTGTTCAAGTACTACATCCAGGGCAAGAGCTTCGCCGACCTGAACAACCTGCTGTTCTACTACCTGTCCTTCACCAAGAGCCCGGCCCGCCTGGCAGGCGGCGCCGCGCTGGTACACGAGACCCTGGACCAGGTGAAGGAGCCGCGCCAGGCCTGGGGCTACAACGCCGGCCAGCGCCGCGTGCGCCGTGCGCCGAACCTGGCCTACGACACCCCGATCGCCGCCGCCGACGGCCTGCGTACCGCCGACGACACCGACATGTTCAACGGCTCGCCGGATCGCTACGACTGGAAACTGGTGGGCAAGAGGGAAGTCTACATCCCGTACAACAACTACAAGGTTTCCAGCCCTGAGGTTAAGTACAAGGACCTGCTGACCCCGAGCCACCTCAATCCCAAATACACCCGCTACGAGCTGCACCGCGTGTGGGTCGTCGAAGGCACCCTGAAGCCGGGCGCGCGCCACATCTATTCCAAGCGCGTGCTGTTCCTCGACGAGGACAGCTGGGGCGCCGCCGAGGTCGACCAGTACGACGGCCGTGGCGAGCTGTGGCGCGTGTCGCTGGCCTACCTGAAGAACTACTACGAGCTGCCCACCACCTGGACCGCCCTGGATACCTTCCACGACCTGCAGGCCCGCCGTTACCACGTGCAGAACCTGGACAACGAAGAGCCGAGCACCATCGACTTCGGCCAGGCCGTGCCGGACGATTCTTACTTCAGTCCGTCCGCACTGCGTCGCCGCGGTACCCGCTGAGTCCGTCGCCAGAGTGCAGACAGAGCCCCGCCTTGGCGGGGCTTTTTCATGCTCTCGCGAAGGTACCTGTTCGCAAAAGTGTTACCGCTCCAACCGCGAAAAGCCCCTAACCTCGGGCCTTTCGGGTGAGATGGCAAAGCGCGATCATCCTTTTGGGTGACGCTGCCGGCGCTTAACAAAAGATAACGTGCCGTCAATTGTCAGTCCCGGAAAAGGCTGGCTATATAGCCACCACACTCGATACCGCCTGTAATAAGAACAAAGAGGTAAAGGCATATGCGTGAGCCCCAGTGGCGCACTATGAGCGAGCAGTCCGTGTCGGAGACTTCGCGCTCCTTCCCGATGTCGCGCAAATCGATTTCCCTGCTCGGCGCACTTTCCTTCCTGATGCTGTCCGTTGCCCCCTTGCCCGCCTTCGCGGCGACCGAGGCGGCCAGCGACTCCAGCTCCATCCCGTCGGCCAAGGCTGCCAGCAGCCTGCTGCTGAGCGTCGCCCATGCCGGCCAGCGCCTGGTGGCGGTGGGGGATCACGGACACATCCTTTACTCCGACGATGCCGGCAAGAACTGGGTCCAGGCCAAGGTGCCGACCCGCCAGTTGCTGACGTCGGTGTTCTTCATCAATGACAAGAAGGGCTGGGCCGTCGGCCACGACGCGCAGATCCTCGCCTCCACCGACGGCGGCAGCACCTGGACCCGTCAGTTCGAAGACCTCAAGCGCGAAGCGCCGCTGCTGGACATCTGGTTCCAGGACGACAACCACGGCATGGCCGTGGGTGCCTACGGCGCGCTGCTGGAAACCACCGATGGCGGCCAGCACTGGGAAGACGTCAGCGACCGCCTGGACAACGAAGACCAGTACCACCTCAATTCCATCGCGGCCGTGAAGGACTCCGGCCTGCTGGTGGTCGGCGAGTCCGGCAGCATCTTCCGTTCCAGGGACTGGGGCCAGACCTGGGAGAAACTCGAAGGTCCGTACGAAGGTTCGCTGTTCGGCGCGGTCGGTACCCGCCAGGCGGGCACCGCGCTGATCTACGGCCTGCGCGGCCACCTGTTCCGCACCACCGACTTCGGTGACAACTGGCAGCAGATCGAACTGCCCACCGCCAACGGCGGCGAGCTGGAGTTCGGCCTTTCCGAAGGTTCGCTGCTGGCGGACGGCACCATCGTGGTCGTCGGGCATGGCGGCAGCGTCCTGGAAAGCCGGGACGACGGCCAGAGCTTCAAGGTCTACAACCGTCCCGACCGCCTGTCCCTGGCGGGCGTGAGCGGCGCCGGCAACGGCAACCTGGTGCTGGTCGGCCAGGGCGGTATCCACCTGGCTACGGCGACCGGCGCCGAGCTGACAGAACAACAATAAGCCGGGAGCCTTCATGAACGCTTTGAATACCCATCACCAGGACAAGGCGACTTTCCTGGAACGCATCATCTTCACCCACCGGCCATTGGTGATCCTCGCCTGCCTGCTGGTGACCATCTTCCTCGGCTACCAGGCCACTCAGGTGCGTCCGTCCACCAGCTTCGAGAAGATGATTCCGCTGCAGCACCCGTTCATCCAGAACATGCTGGAGCACCGCAACGACCTGGCCAACCTCGGCAACACCGTGCGTATCTCGGTGGAAGCGGTGAACGGCGACATCTTCACCAAGGAGTACATGGAGACGCTGCAGAAGATCCATGACGAGGTCTTCTACATTCCCGGCGTCGACCGCTCCGGCATGAAGTCGCTGTGGAGCCCCAGCGTGCGCTGGACCGAGGTGACCGAGGAAGGCTTCGCCGGTGGCGAAGTGATCCCGCAGACCTACGACGGCTCGCCCAAGGCGCTCGACCTGCTGCGCAACAACGTGCTGAAGTCCGGCCAGATCGGCCGCCTGGTGGCCAACAACTTCAAGTCGAGCATCATCGACGTGCCGCTGCTGGAGGTCTATCCGGACCCGAAGGACCAGGGCAAGCTGTTGAACCTGGACTACCGCCAGTTCTCCCATGAGCTGGAAGAGAAGATCCGCGACAAGTACCAGTTGCAGAACCCGAACGTGAAGATCCACATCGTCGGCTTCGCCAAGAAGGTCGGCGACCTGATCGACGGCCTGCTGATGGTGGTCGGCTTCTTCGGCATCTGCTTCGTGATCACCCTGGTGCTGCTGCTGTGGTTCACCAAGTGCGTGCGCTCCACCATCGCCGTGCTCTCTACCACCCTGGTGGCGGTGATCTGGCAACTGGGCCTGCTGCACTCCATCGGTTTCGGGCTGGACCCGTACTCGATGCTGGTGCCGTTCCTGATCTTCGCCATCGGTATTTCCCACGGCGTACAGAAGATCAACGGTATCGCCCTGCAGTCCAGCGACGCGGAAACCCCGTTGCTGGCCGCGCGCCGTACCTTCCGCCAACTGTTCCTGCCGGGCATGATCGCGATCCTGGCGGACGCCGTCGGCTTCATCACCCTGCTGGTGATCGACATCGGCGTGATCCGTGAACTGGCCATCGGCGCTTCCGTCGGTGTGGCGGTGATCGTGTTCACCAACCTGATCCTGCTGCCGGTCGCCATTTCCTACATCGGCATCAGCAAGAAGGCGGTGCAGCGCAGCAAGGAAGACGCCGTGCGCGATCATCCCTTCTGGCGCCTGCTGTCCAACTTCGCCAGCCCGAGCGTGGCGCCCATCTCCGTGGTCATCGCCCTGGCGATGTTCGCCTTCGGCATGTGGGAAGGCCATCACCTGAAGATCGGCGACCTCGACCAGGGCGCGCCGGAACTGCGTCCGGACTCGCGCTACAACCTGGACAACGACTTCATCATCCGCAACTACTCGACCAGCTCCGACGTGCTGGTGGTGATGGTGGAATCCGGGGCCGAAGGCTGCTCCACCCACAAGACCATGTCCGCCATCGACGATCTCGCCTGGCGACTGGAAAACACCGAGGGCGTGCAATCGGCCATCTCCCTGGTCACCGTCTCCAAGCAGATGATCAAGGGCATGAACGAGGGCAACCTGAAGTGGGAGTCGCTGTCGCGCAACCAGGACGTGCTGAACAACTCCATCAGCCGCGCCGAAGGCCTGTTCAACAGCAACTGCTCGCTGGCGCCCCTGCTGGTGTTCCTCAACGACCACAAGGCCGAGACCCTCGACCGTGCGGTTGGCGTGGTCCAGGAGTTCGCCAAGAGCAACGAGAAGGATGACCTGAAGTTCAAGCTCGCCGCGGGTAACGCCGGCATCGAGGCGGCCACCAACGAGGTGATCAAGCAGTCCGAGCTGACCATCCTGATCCTGGTGTACATCTGCGTGGCAGTGATGTGCCTGATCACCTTCCGCTCCTTCGCCGCGACCCTGTGCATCGTGCTGCCGCTGATCCTCACCTCGGTGCTGGGCAACGCGCTGATGGCCATGCTCGGCATCGGCGTGAAGGTGGCGACCCTGCCGGTGATCGCACTGGGCGTGGGCATCGGCGTGGACTACGGCATCTACATCTACACCCGCCTGGAGTCCTTCCTGCGCCAGGGCCTGTCCCTGCAGGAGGCCTACTACGAGACGCTGAAGTCCACCGGTAAAGCCGTACTGTTCACCGGCCTGTGCCTGGCCATCGGCGTCGCCACCTGGATCTTCTCGGCGATCAAGTTCCAGGCCGACATGGGTCTGATGCTGACCTTCATGCTCCTCTGGAACATGTTCGGTGCCCTGTGGCTGCTGCCGGCCCTGGCGCGCTTCCTGATCAATCCGGAGAAGGTGCGTGCGCGGAAGGCTTCGATCCTGGTGCACTGATCGACGACTGGAGCGTTGAACGAAAACCGCAGCCCAAGGGCTGCGGTTTTTTATTGCTCTCATGCAGGAGCGGGGACACCTGGTGCTTGCTCTCGAACAGCTTCGCAGTCGCGAGCAAGCTCGCTCCTGCAGGTGGGCCCAGGTGTTCTTCCTGTAGGAGCGAGCTTGCTCGCGAATCCACGCCGCCGCCGACCTCTCAAGGCGCCGGCGTCGACAACCGCAGGATCGACTTCACCGGCGTTCCATCGTTCCAGCGTCCCATCGACAACTGCGCCGGCGTGCCGCCCAGCGCGTAGTCGCGGTCCTGGCCGTAGAAGGCGGCATCGCATAGCGCGTCGAATAGCTTCCAGGTGCCGTACCAGTCCAATGCGTCGGTGGCCAGTGCGTTATGGGCCGACGACTGGCCCTGCTTGAGGCGCTGGCGCACCCGTTCCTGCACGCGATTGAGCAGCCAACTGGACGAGTCGCTGGGCGGATAGCGCGGGTCGAAGCGCGGCGCGGTCGGTGCGGCATGGTTGGCCAGCAGGGGCGGGCTGCCGTGGCGGTCGCTGCGCAACAGCAGCAGGTCCTTGTCCCGCGTGGCGACCTGGGTGCTTTCCTGGTAGATGCGCCGGGCGTCATCGCAACCCACGCGCTCGTCCTCATCGCCACAGACGGCCAGCAGCAAGGTGCCGACGGGGATGTTCAGCAACGGCTCCAATGGCACCTGCCACCAGCGCGGGCCGCTGCTTTTGCCCGGTTCCACCGCCATCAGCGCGTACGGCTTCGGTACGCCCAGGCGCTGCCAGGAGGCGGCAAGCCCGCTGGCAATCAGGCCTCCGGCGGAGTGCCCGACGTAGGCGACGTGCTCCAGCTCCGGCTTGACCCCCAGTTTGCCCGCCTGCAGATCGGCAATGGCGTGCCGCACGGAGTCGGCGGCGTTGGACAGGAACTCCGCCGCGGGCGTCTTCAGCGTCGCCTGGTAACGCGGGTAGATGAGGATCGCGCCGCGCCGGACGATGTGCTCGATCCACGCCCGGTACAGGTCCGGCTGCATGGCGCTCCAGCCGTGGGCGAACACCACCAGCGGCGCGCTTTCCGGTTCTGGGCGGGAGGGGGTGAAGACCCAGTATTCGTTGCCGTCGACGTTGAAATGCCATTGGCGCACGTCGGCGTGGCTGTAGCCCGAACCGCCGGGTCCCTGCAGCGGCGGGGTCGGCGGCAGGGCCGGCTCGGCGTGCAGGGCGCGGATGAGCAGCAGGCCGCTGATCAGTGCCGGAAGGTATCTGCGGTGGTGAGAGCGGGGCATCGCGGCGCCTCTTGGCGGGGCTTGCCAGCAAGCATAGCCCCGCCTGTGCGTCAGCGCGGGTAGAGCGGCGGCAGGCTGCCCGGGTCGACTGCGGGGGCGGCTTCCGGGTCGGCGCCGGGCAGGCTGCGGACGGCGCGCCAGAGGTCATCGCCCTGCCAGTTGCGGCCACCTTCGCTGTCGCTGTACAGCGCGCCGTTGAGGCTGTCCAGGGCATCGGACAGCGGCACGAAGCGCGCCGCCATGTCGGCCAGGGTTTCCGGCTGCTGGCGCGCCCAGGCGTCCAGTGCCTGGCGGGTGGCATGCGAGTCGTTGGCCTGGCAGGCGCGGCGCAGCTCGTCGAGCAGGGTACGGGCACTGGGGCCGGCGACCGCGGCGCGGATCACCGCCGGCAAACGTCGCGCGCGCCACCACAGGCCGAAACCCAGCAGCGTGGTGAAGGCGAGAATGGCGCAGGCCAACTGCCAGGGCCACAGGCGGGCCTGTGTCTGGAGCAGGGCGCCGGTGGACGGCGTGACGGGCGTTTCGGCCGGGGTTTCCAACTGCGGATTGGCGGCGACGTCCAGGGTGCGCGCCGGCAGGCTGGTGTGTTCCACGCGATTTTCCCGCGTGTTCCACCAGACCACTTCGATGGGCGGCAACTGCACCTGGCCGGCATGGTCGGCAATCAGCGCCTCGCGCTCTTCGCGGCTGCCTATCACGCCTTGTTCGGTGCTCTGGTTGGCCAGTTGCGGCTGGTCCGGGTAATGGCGCAGGCTGCCAGGCAGCGTTTGCGGCAACGGCGGCAGCTGGGCACTGGAAAGCCCTTCCACACGCAGCATCACGTTGCGGGTCAGCGCTTCGCCGGCGCGGGCCTGCTCCGGCTGCGGGCTCCAGGTTTCGCTCAGGCTCAGCGAGCGGGCCGGCAACCAGGGGGTGTCCTTGGGGTAGTCGGCGGGCTTGGCTTTGATGTGCAGCGGGATGGTCGGCGAGATCACCCGGATCTGCTTGCCTGGCGGCGGACCGAAGGGGTTGTAGTCGGGATTGCGCTGCTGGGCGACCTGGGTGGCGTTGAAGGTCTGGCCGGGGATTTCCAGGGTGCCGCTCTTCTGCGGGAAGATGGCGTAGCGCACTTCGATGACGCCGTGTCGCACGCCGTTGATTTCCTTCTCGTAGGTGCGTGCCTCGCCCAGCGGTTCGACGCGCGCGTCGGCGATCTGCAATGGGCTGAGGCTGCTGTCGTCGTACAGCGACACCGAGTGGTAGATGCGCAGGGTCAGGATCACCTGGGCCTGCACGTAGCTTTCCTCGTGGTCGACGTTGGCGTCGATGAACACCGGGGCGAGTTTCTGCACGCCGTCGTTTTCCTCGGCCTCGAGCACGTGCAGGCTGATCGACTCGGTTGCACTGTCGCCCAGGTGGATCGGCGGAATCACCACAGTGCCCTCGTTGCGCGGCTGCAGGGTGACGATCCAGCGGGTGGTGGCCTGGGCCTTGCCGTTCAGGGTGGTGAGGCGGTTGACCTGGCGGGTGCCGAGCACCACGAACTGTTCGTCCAGGGGCTTCAGGTCCGGCTTGCCGAACAGGGTCGGATCGTCGGACTCCAGCGTCAGGTCGATGCTTTCGCCTTCGGCCAGGCGCGTGCGATCGACACTGGCGGTGAAGCTGGCCTGGGCCTGGGCGGCGGCGAGGCAGAGCAGGGTCAGGCAGATCAGCCTTTTCATTGCGTGGGTTCCTGGCGCTGCTGCTGTTGCTGGTACCAGAACTTGCGGCGCAGCAGTTCGGATGGGTCGTCGGGGATCTGGCGCAACCATTGTTCCAGGGCCTGGCGGCGCTCGTCCGTCAGTGGACCGGTCGTCGCCGGGTTGGTTTCGCTTTCTTCGCGCTGGGTCGACTGTGGCGTGCCGCTCTGGCTGGCCGCCGGTTTGCCGGTGTCGCGTTGTTCCGGCGTCTGGGCCGACGGGGTCGGCTGCGAGTCACGCTCCTCGGACTGCTCGTCCTCGGGCCTGGCATCTTTCGGCTGCAACGACTGGGGCTCGCTGCTTTCACCGTGGGACGGATTCTGCTGCGGGGAGGCCTGGCTTTCGTCGTTGCCGGAGGATTTCTGTCGCTGGCGCAGCAGTTCCTCCAGCAGCGCCTTGTTGCGCTGCGCGGCGGCCAGGTCGGGGGCGCGCTCCAGGGCCTGGTCGTAGGCGTCGATCGCGGCTTCCAGCTCGTTCTGCCGGGCCAGGGCATTGCCGCGATTGTAATGGTCGGCGGCGCTGTCGCCCTGGGCGAAGGCCTGCGCGGCATCGGCGTAGTCGCCGGCCTCGAAGAGTGCCAGGCCACGCCAGCGGAAGTCCTCGAAGCGTTCGGCGGCTTCGGCCGGGCGTCGAGCGTCGAGCAGGCGCTGGCCCTGTTGGTCGGGGGTCAGCCAGAGGTCGGCGAGCTCGAAGGCGTTGGCGGTTTGCGGCGGCGACCACAGCAGCGGGAGCAGCAGCGGCAGGCTGAACAGCCAGCCCCGGCGGCCGGCGCAGGCGGCGAGCAGCAGCAGGGGCAGCAGTAGCCAGTAGCCCTGGTCGGCCCAGCGTTGCAGGCGCAACAGGGTGTCTTCCTCGCGGGTCTGCAGGCCTTGGCTGGTGTTCAGCAGACCCAGGGCGCGGAGGTCGCCGCTGCCCGGGCGCAGACGTTGGAAGCGGCCGTCGAGGTCGGCGGCGAACTGGCGCAGGGCGCTTTCGTCCAGCCGTGGGACCAGGATGTTGCCCTGTTCGTCCTTGAGGAAGGTGCCGTCCTCCTGGGCGATCGGCGCGCCACCGGCGGTGCCGGCAGCGAGCAGCAGCAGGTCCTTGGCCTTGCCCCTGAGCGCCTTGCGGATGCCCTGGCGCTCCTGGGCATCCAGGGCGCCGGTGATCAACAGGATATGCCCGCTGCCCTCGGCGCCTTGGTTGAGCAGTTGGCGCGCCTGTTCGATGGCGAGGTCGGCGCGGCGGCCGGGCTCGGGCATGATCGACGGCTTGAGCGCATCCAGCAGGTTGCGCGCGGTGCCCAGGTCATTGGAGAGGGGCACCAGGGTATGTGCACTGCCGGCGTAGACGACGATGGCGGTTTGCGCGTCGCTGCGTGCCTGCAGCAGGTCGAGCACCTTGCGCCGCGCTTGCTCCAGGCGGCTGGGCGGCAGATCGGTGGCGAGCATTTCCGGGGTCAGTTCGAGGACCACCACCAGTGGGTCGCTGCGTTCCATTGCCGGCTGTTCCAGTTGCTGCCAGCTCGGCCCGAGCAGCGCGAGCAGCGCCAGCAGCCAGGCCAGGCCGAGGAAGATCCAGGGGCGCCGCTCATGGCGACCGTTGCCGCCGGACAGCAACCAGGGGTGAAAGGCCGGCGGCAGCAGCAACTGCCAGCGGCCGGCGCGGCGTTGGCGGTGCCAGAGCCTCCACAGCAGCCAACCGAGCAGCGGCAGCAGAAGCAGCGACCAGGGGCGCAGCAGGTGGGGCCAGAGCGCGCTCATGACTGCCGCTCCCGACGCCGGCGTGCCAGCCAGGCCGGGCGCGCCGGCCAGCGCCAGTCCTCCGGCGGCCAGAGTTCGCGGACTACCAGGATCACGCTGATCAGCAGCGCCAGCAGCAGCGGCCAGCTGTAGAGGGCGAGGGCGGGGCGCGCCTGGGTGGGGTTCTGTTCCACCGGTTCCAAGGTGTCGAGGCTGTCGGAGATGCGTTGCAGTTCCTCGCCATTGCGGGCGCGGAAATACTCGCCACCGGTGGTTTCGGCGATTGCCTTGAGCGTCGGCTCGTCCAGGTCCAGCCCGGGATTCAGCCCGAACAGCCCGGCGACGCCGCCCTGCTGCGGATCGGCGCCGATGCCGATGGTGTAGACCTTCACCTGTTCCTCGGCGGCGAGGCGGGCGGCGGTCAGCGGCTCGATCTCGCCGGCGGTGTTGGCGCCGTCGGTGATCAGCACCAGCACGCGGCTCTGCGCCGGGCGCTGGCGCAGGCGCTTGACCGCCAGGCCAATGGCGTCGCCCAGCGCGGTGTCCTTGCCGGCGATGCCGATCATTGCCTCGTCGAGCCAGATGCGCACGGTGTCGCGGTCGAAGGTCAGCGGCGCCTGCAGGTAGGCGTGGGTGCCGAAGAGGATCAGGCCGACGCGGTCGCCTCGGCGTGTCTCGACGAAGCCGCCGAACAGCTTTTTCACCAGTTCCAGACGACTGATCTCGTCGTCCTCCCAGCGCATGTCGGCATAGTCCATCGAGCCGGAGACATCCACGGCGAGCAGCAGGTCGCGGCCGCTGGCGGGGATCGGCAACGGCTCGCCGACCCACTGCGGGCGCGTCGCCGCCACCAGCAGGCAGAGCCAGAGCAGGGCGAAGGGCGCCTGTTGGCGCCAGGCCGGCAGGCGGGCGCGGGCGCGGCGGCCGGCGAGGCCTTCGAGCTCCTGGAGGAAGCTGACCTTGAGCGCGGCTTCGCCGCTGTCCGCCGGCGGCAGGATGAGGCGCATCACCCAGGGCAGCGGGGCGAGCAGGAAGAGCCAGGGCCAGGCGAACTCAAACATGCTTGCGCACCCAGGTTTCCACGGCGGCGGCGAGGCCGTTGATGGCCTTGTCGTCGAGCCGGCATTCGGCACGGTAGCCGCCTTCCACCAGGATCATCCAGCGGGTCAGGCCGGCGGCGGGGCAGCGGTTGTCGAGGAAGGCCAGCCAGGCGCGGCCGCTCAGCGTATGGCTGTGGCTGTCGGGCCAGCGCGCCCGCGACACGCGCTTGAGCACGCCGTTGAGCGCCTGCAGCCAGGGGCCGGCGGGGGCGCGGTCGTAGGGGCGTGGCAGGCGGGCGAGCTCGTCCAGCGCAGCCTGGCGCACAGGATCGAGCGGAGCCTCGGCGGACTGCTTGGGTTTGCGCCTTGGCTGCCAGTGCTGGCGTGTCAGCCAGAGCCCCCACAGCGCGATTGGAATCAGTGCGGCGACTACCCACCAGCCGGGGGCCGGCGGCCACCAGGCGACCGGGGCGGGCGGGATCAGCGGTTCCAGCTGGTCGAGCGGGCTCACGGCGCGTACCCCGGCTGGTGCTGTTCCAGCAGGTTGCGCAATTGCTCGACCAGGTCTTCCTGGGTGGACAGCGGCAGCAGTGGCACGCCCAGGCGCTGGGCCAGACGCGTCCAGCGTTCGCGGCGTGCTTCACCCAGGGCGCGATAGGCCAGGCGTTGTTCGTCGATGTGGGTGTCCAGTTCCAGCTGCGCCGATCCTTCGGCGAACCGCAGCAGGCCGGCTGCCGGCAAGGCGTGGTCGAGCGGGTCGGAAACGGGCAGCAGCACCAGGTCGGTGTGCCGCGCCAGCAGCGCGAGTTGCTGCTCGGCGACCTCGCCCAGGGCGCGTTCGTCGCACACCACCATGATCAGGCTGCCCGGACGCAGCACTTCGCGGGCGCGGCGCAGGGCCATGCCGAAACCGTCACCGCTATGGCTGAGAGTGGAGCCGGCGAGCAGCCCGCGATTGGCGCGCACGATCAGGTTGAACAGCTGCAGCAGGCTCTGCTTGCTGCGGCGCGGCTTGATTTCATGGCATTCGCTGTCGGTGAACACCAGCCCGCCGATGCGGTCGTTGTGCGCCAGCGCGGCCCAGCCGATGAAGGCGGCCGCGCGGGCGGCGAGCACCGACTTGAGGCATAGCCCGGAGCCGAAGAACAGCCGGGCGCTCTGTTCGACGAGGACGAACACCGGACGTTCGCGTTCTTCGTGGAACAGCTTGGTGTGCGGCTCCTGGGTGCGCGCGGTGACGCGCCAGTCGATGGTGCGCACGTCGTCGCCGGCCTGGTAGACACGCACCTGGTCGAAGTCCACCCCGCGCCCGCGCAGGCGCGAATGGTGCAGGCCGATCAGCGGGCTGCGCCGCGACGGCGTGGAGAACAGCTGGACTTCGCGCAGGCAGTGGCGGATCTCGATCAGTTCGCCGAGAGTCACCGCCACGCCGGGCTGCGGGTCGCTGTGCATCAGGCCACGGCGACCACGTCGAGGATGCGCTGGACCACGCGGTCCTGGTCGATCCCGGCGGCTTCGGCCTCGAAGGACAGGATCAGGCGGTGGCGCAGCACGTCGAACAGCATCGCCTGGATGTCTTCGGGGCTGACGAAGTCGCGGCCCGCCAGCCAGGCATGGGCGCGCGCGCATCGGTCGAGGGCGATGGAGCCGCGCGGGCTCGCACCGTAGGACAGCCACTCGCCCAGCTCGGGGTCGAACTTCGCCGGGTTGCGGGTGGCCATGATCAGTTGCACCAGGTATTCCTCCACGGCGTCGGCCATGTACAGGCCGAGGATTTCCTGGCGCGCGGCGAAGATGGATTCCTGGGTGACCTGGCGCTCGGGCTTGGTCTCGCCGTGCAGCGCTTCTCCACGGGCCTGCTGGAGGATGCGGCGTTCCACGGAGGCCTCGGGGTAGCCGATCTTCACGTGCATGAGGAAGCGGTCGAGCTGGGCCTCGGGCAGCGGATAGGTGCCTTCCTGCTCGATGGGGTTCTGCGTCGCCATCACCAGGAACAGCGGCGGCAGGTCGTAGGTGCTGCGGCCCACGCTGACCTGGCGCTCGGCCATCGCTTCGAGCAACGCCGACTGCACCTTGGCCGGGGCGCGGTTGATTTCGTCGGCCAGCACCAGATGGTGGAAGATCGGCCCTTGCTGGAACACGAAGGTGCCGTTCTCGGGTCGGTAGATCTCGGTGCCGGTGATGTCCGCCGGGAGCAGGTCGGGGGTGAACTGGATGCGGTGGAACTCCGCTTCCAGGCCTTCGGCCAGGTCCTTGATCGCCTTGGTCTTGGCCAGGCCCGGCGCACCTTCCACCAGCAGGTGGCCGTCGGCGATCAGGGCGATGAGCAGGCGCTCGATGAGCTTTTCCTGGCCGAGGATCTGGCTGGAGAGATACTGACGCAGCGCAAGCAGCGACTCACGATGTTCCATCGCGTGGGGTTCCTGGACGAGGGTGGGGCTGTCGGGGCCCATACTTTACTGCATCGGCAGTTTCTCGGGGAGCGCCGGGGTTCTCACCTGTGGCGGCGTCGGGTCGCCGGGCAGCGGTGTCAGGCAGCGCAACGTGCCGTTCGGGTTGCGTGCCTGGCGCAGGTCGCGGGCGCCGCCCAGGACCACGGCGCGGTAATAGACCCAGGCCAGCGGGCGCGGCATGCCGGCTTCCAGCAGCATGCGGTGGAACAGCTCGTCCGCCTCGGCCTTGGTCACCGGGGCGACGTTGAGGAACTGGTACAGCGCGTCGTGCACCAGGCTCGCGTGGTGGGCCACCGGCCAGAACATCAGGCGTTGCTTCTGCTGGCCGTGGCGCAGGCACTGCACCGGCTCCAGGTGGTCCCACCAGTCGGGTGTGCCGAAGGTGGCGATCCAGTAGAAGGGCACCTTGGGCGAGCAGCCGTCCCAGGCGTAGGTCCGCTGGCAGGCGAGGTCGTAGCTCACGGTACCGGCGATCAGGTCCACGTTGGCCGGGCCGGGGTTGATGATGATCCGGCCGTCGTGCACCACCAGCCATTCGCTATAGAAGAAGCGGCCGCCGAAGACGGCGTCCTCGCGTACCAGCGGGAAGTCGATGTAGTTGATCCAGGGGCCGCAGCGGTCGCGGCTGCAGAAACCCCATTGTTCGATCGAACGCTGGCGCGCCTCGGCGACCCGGCGCAGGCGCTCGCGGCGACCGATGCAGCGTGGCAGCAGCACGCCCAGGTAGACCGGTATCGCGCCCAGCAGCAGCGGGCGGATCGCCAGCGGCAGGAATACCCAGGCCAGGGCCACCAGCACGCAACCGAGTAGCGTGACCAGCAGGTTGTCCAGGTGGCGCAGCAGCGGGCGGCGCAGGGGCGGCGAGGTTGCATGGCATCCGTTCCGGAGAGTCGTGTGCGGCAAAATAGCAGTTGGCTATCATGCTCGCATCTGGAACGAGTGGATGGGCAGGACTAAAAAGGCCGCCCGGGAGCGGCCGAAGGCAGGCGGGGCAGGGGTGCCCCGCACTGTGGAGAAGAACCCGCGCAGCGGCTTACTTTGCCGCCCAGGCGTTGAAGCGCTGTTCCAACTGCTCGCCGTGGTCGGCCCAGAAGCCGGCGTTCATGGCAACCTGGTTTTCCAGGTTGGCGGCGTCGGTGGGCATGTTCTTGCGCCGTTGCGGGTCGACCAGTTGCACCGCCTGGGTGTTCACCGGGCCGTAGGCGATCTGCTCGGCATAGGCCTTCTGCTGCTCGGTCTGGAGGACGAAGGAAATGAACTTCAGTCCTTCGTCGCGATGCTTCGCGCCCCTGGGAATGGCGAAGGCGTCCATGTCGTAGATACCGCCGTTCCAGACGATGCGCAGGTTGCTCTCATCCTGTACCGCGGCGATACGGCCGTTGTACACCGAGCTCATCACCACGTCGCCGGAAGCCAGGTACTGCGGCGGCTGGGCGCCGGCTTCCCACCACTGGATGTTCGGCTTGATCTGGTCGAGCTTCCTGAAGGCGCGGTCCTGGCCTTCCTGGGTCGCCAGTACCTTGTAGACGTCCTTGGGCGCGACGCCATCGGCCATCAGGGCGAATTCCAGGGTGTACATCGCGCCCTTGCGCAGGCCGCGCTTGCCGGGGAATTTCTTTACGTCCCAGAAGTCGGCCCAGCCGCTGGGGGCGGTCTGCAGCTTGTCGGCGTTGTAGGCGAGCACCGTGGACCAGACGAAGAAACCGACGCCGCAGGGCTGCACGGCGCCTTCAAGCAACCCGGTGGCGGACTGGGCGATGGCCGGGAGGTCGCCGATCTCCTCCAGCAGGCCTTCATCGCAGGCGCGGGTGAGCTCGGGCATTTCCATCTCGACGACGTCCCAGGACACGCTGCCGGTGTCGACCATCACCTTGACCTTGGCCATCTCGCCGTTGAACTCGCCGGCGACGATCTTCGAGCCGTGCTGCTGCGAATAGGGTTCGTAGAAGGCCTTGACCTGTGCCGCCTTGTTGGCGCCGCCGTGGGAGACCACGGTGAGGTTGGCGAGGGCCTGGCCGGAAGCGGCACAGCCCAGGGCGAGGGCAAGGGAAAGACTCAGCGACTTGTGCATTGTTGTATTTCTCCGTCGAGCGGTATTACAGCGGCTGAAGGACTCGGCGCCGGTGGCCAGGCAGAAGATGGCGCGGCGATCCCTGAAAAGTCTCGGCGGCGCGGCGAGGGGCGGGCAATCAGACGGAACCAAGAATCGCCAGCCACGGCTCGTACCTACGTACAAAGGTACCGCTCGCCGCGACAGATCATGCTGCGCAATGCCATGCTTGGCTTCTTCGCCGAACGCCTTCCGACCAGCCGGGACCGACGCCCCATGCCTCTCTGCATCCAGGACATCATCGACAGCGAACCCCTGCGGACCCGCCTGCTCTGCGGTGCCGCGGGAACGACCCGGCGGCTGCGCTGGGCGCATGTCTGCGAACTGGCCGATCCGACCGAATGGCTCGGCGAGGGCGACCTGCTGATGACCACCGGTATCGGCATTCCCGCCGACCCGCAGGCGCAGCGAAACTATCTGGAGCGTCTGGCTCGGGCCAATGTCGCCGGGCTGATGATCGGCGAGAACATGCAGGCGCCGGACGATCTGGAGGCGCTGCGGGCTACCGCCGAACAGCTTGGCTTCGCGGTACTGATGACCCATTATTCGGTGCCGTTCTCCGCCGTGACCCGCAGCATTCTCGATGCAGGGCGCCAGGAGGAATTCGAGCGCCGCACCGCCATCAGCCGTATCTACGAAAGTGCGCGCATGGGCTTGCGCGGCTTGGGCCTGGCCGATCTGGTCCAGCGCCTCGGACGCGATGTCCAGGCGCGACTGTTCCTCTTCGATCCGCTCAGCCTGGAGCCCTGGCAGGCTGAGTTGCCGGCGTTGCCCAGCGCGTGGCGCGAGGTGCTGCTGGTCCGCCGGCAGGAACTCAAGGGCGGCTCGCCTGCGGTACTGCGCTGTGCCGGAGCGGAGGGCGAGGCGTTGGTGATGGTGCTGCCTTCGCAGGTGGATTGCGCCATCCTCGCCTGCGGCGGCGAGCTGCTCGACTACGGTCTTCTGCATCACCTGGTTGCGGTGCTCGGGATCGAACTGGAGCGTCTGCAGGTGGAGCGCGAGCGCTGCTTGCGCCTGGGCTCCGAACTGCTCGACGACCTGCTCCAGCAGCGTCTGTCCGAGCGTGCGGCGGCGGAGCGCCTGGCGCAGCTGCTGGGCTCGCCGGAGAGCGTGGTGCTGGCCGTTACGCATGCCGATGCGACGGCGCCTGCCGAATGGCAGCGGCGCCTGCGCCGGCGGAACGTGCAGTTCCTGGTGCGCAACCAGGGGCAGGAGCTGGTGATGCTGCTGGCTGAGCGCAGCTCGGCGCCGGAAGTGCAGGCCGGGCTGGCGGGCATGCTGGGGGTGAGCGCGCCGCTGGGACATGCGGGGCGGGCAGCGGAGGCACTGCGCGAAGCGCGCCTCGCCCTGGCGCACGCTTGTGCGGCACGGCCGCTGGTGGACTACGCCGAAGCGCGGACCGAGCAGCCCTGGCTGCCCGGAAGCCTCGACGAGGCGCTGCGCGTTCATCGCAATGTGCTCGGCCTGCTGGCCGACTACGACCAGCAGCAGGGCGCGCAACTGCAGCGCACCCTGCGGGTCTTCCTCGCGCACAACCGCTCCTGGCAGAAGGCGGCGCAGGAGCTCAACGTGCACAAGCAGACGCTGGTCTACCGGATTCGCCGCATCGAGGAAATCTGCGGCCGTTCGCTGGATTCCACCGAAGACGTCGCGGTGCTCTGGATCGCCCTGCGCGCGGCCGAGATCGCCGGCCTCAGGGAATGATCACGAAGCTCTTGCGTACCGTCTCGCGGATATCCCAGGTCCCGGCACAGTTCGCCGGGAACAGCACGGCATCACCCGCGCGCAGTTCGATCGGCTCGCCATCGTCGGGAATGAAGAAGCAGTGCCCGGCGATGAAATGGCTGAACTCGCTGGCCAGCACCTGACGCCGCCAGCGTCCCGGCGAGCATTCCCAGACGCCGGTGAGCAGGCCGTTGGCGGCTTCCCGGGCATGGGTCGCGGCGGCGGCGACGGGCTCGCCGAGAGGCTCCTTCACCGGTGTGGCGGACGGCAGGGCGAGGCTGGCGGTGGCCGCCAGCAGGATGGGTTGCGGCATGGTTGTCTCCTGAGGATTCACAGGCTCTTGTCTTCGAGGCCGGAGGGGGCGAGGCCGGCCAGCGTCTTGTCCAGCCAGGCCGGCTGGCGGCCTTCGGCCTCCGCGGCTTCCTTGCGCTGTACGGCGTTGCGCACCGACAGTCCGCCGACATAGCGCAGCGGTTCGGGAGGGAAACGCTTGGGCTGGCGGCCGACCAGGCCGCAGCGGCTCCATTCGTCGTCGAGGCCCAGCGCCAGGCTGGCGAGGATGCGTCCGCCGAGGCGGCTGGGGCCGACGCCGTTGCCGCTCCAGCCGACGCCGTAGACGATGTGCGGTGCGCCGTCCAGATGGCCGAACACCGGCAGGCTGTCATAGGTGCGGTCGATCGGGCCACTCCAGGCATGGGTGATGGGCACGTCCGCCAACTGCGGGTAGCTGCGGCGGAAGTCCCGCTCGGTGTCCTCGTTCAATTGCGGGTTGTCGTCATAGCTGCCGTCGACCCGGCTGGCATAGCTGATCATGCCGGTGCCCTTGCCGAAGGCGATGCGCCCGTCGTGGGTGGTCCGGTAGTAGTCGACCATCAGTTGCGAGTCAGTGATCGCTTCGCCGCCGGTCCAGCCGATCTGCTCCAGGCGTTGCGGGATCGGCGCCGTGGCGACGATGGTGCTGGTGACCGGCAGGATGGTCCGGCGCAGTTCGGGGATCGCCGCCGCCCAGGCGTTGTGCGCGAGCACCACACGCCGGGCCCTGACGCAGCCCTCGGGGGTGCGCAGTTGCGCGGGCTGGCCGCGCTGGAAGTCCAGCAGGGGGGTGTTCTCGTAGATCCGTACGCCCTTTTCCAGCGCCACGCGGCGCAGGCCCCTGGCCAGGCGCGCCGGCTGCACCGTGGCGTTGCTGGCTTCGATCACTCCTTCGAGATGGCGCGGAGAGCCGCTGCGGCGAGCGACTTCAGCGTCGGGCAGCGACTGGAAGACCGGCTCGCCCAGGCGCTCGCAGGTACGCTGGACATCCTTCCAGGCGCCGCGCTGGGCATCGCTGGTGGCGGTCCACAGCCAGCCGTTGCGGCGGAAGTGCGCATCGATCCGGTGCTCGGCGCAGAACTCGCCGATCTCGCCGATCGCCGCCGCCGAGGCCCGCGCCAGGCGCAGCGCTTCCTCCTTGCCGCACTGTGCGGCCAGCGAACTGATCTTCGGCCACCAGGACATCACGAAGCCGCCGTTGCGCCCCGAGGCGCCGCCGCCGCAGATGTCGCGCTCGATGATCGCCACCCGGCAGCCAGGCTCCAGTTCCAGCAGGCGCAGGGCGGTCCAGAGGCCGACGAAGCCACCGCCGACGATCGCCACATCCACCTCCAGCTCGCCGTTCAGGGCGGGCGTCGGGTCCAGTTCGGCGGCAATTTCCTGCAGCCACAGAGAGCGTTTCATCAGTCTGATCCCATGCATGTCTCGATGCGGCACTCTGGTCCGGGCGGCGCCTGGCGGACAATCGTGCATTGCATGGAATTTCCCGGCGCAGCTCATACAAACGTACGAGCGTCATCCGCTCCGGGCTGCCGCAGGCTGAACGAATATGTCGCAGCCCCGTAAGCGGACAGTGGCCGAGTCCCGATAAGCTCGGCGGACCGATGACCGCCCGGTCGGGAGGGTCAATCGAGGGTCACACTGCCCGGTTGTACCTGTGATCCGCACCAAGACGCGCAAGCGAACTACGCTCAATCCAATAATTCGAGCCAAGCGGAGTAACACCATGGCGTTCTTCACCGCAGCCAGCAAAGCCGACTTCCAGCAACAACTGCAGGCGGCCCTGGCGCAGCACGTCGACGACAAGGGTCTGCCACAAGTGGCCCTGTTCGCCGAACAGTTCTTCGGCTTCATCTCCCTCGACGAATTGACCCAGCGCAGGCTGTCCGACC
The DNA here is from genome assembly GCF_054720805.1 of Pseudomonas sp. MT3. Classification (NCBI taxonomy): domain Bacteria; kingdom Pseudomonadati; phylum Pseudomonadota; class Gammaproteobacteria; order Pseudomonadales; family Pseudomonadaceae; genus Pseudomonas; species Pseudomonas sp. MT3. The sequence continues at coordinate 115,682 of NZ_JBTVPY010000012.1, read as the reverse complement.
TGGTCGGCTGCACCCTGTCGTCCTGGCGCATGCTGGAGCGGTTCGACCCCGCCCAGCCCGAGGTGCAGGTGTACAACCCCGATTACGAGAAGCACGGCTGGCAATCCACGCACACCGCCGTGCAGGTGCTGCATCCGGACCAGCCGTTCCTGGTCGACTCGGTGCGCATGGAACTGAACCGCCGCGGCTACAGCATCCACACCCTGCAGACCAACGTGCTGAGTGTGCGCCGCAACGCCAAGGGCGAGCTGCTGGAAGTCCTGCCCAAGGGCACCCACGGCAAGGACGTGCATCAGGAATCGCTGATGTACCTGGAGATCGACCGCGCCTCGCATATCGGCGAGCTGCGCACGCTGGAGAAGAGCCTGCTCGAGGTGCTGGGCGAGGTGCGCCTGGCGGTGGCCGACTTCCCGGACATGCGCGCCAAGGCCGAAGACCTGCTGGCCTGGCTGGGCAAGTCCAAGTCCAAGGCCCGCGCGGAAGAGACCACCGAGGTGCGTGCCTTCCTCGAATGGCTGCTGGACAACCATTTCACCTTCCTCGGCTACGAGGAGTTCACCGTCGTCGACGAAACCGACGGCGGACGCATGATCTACGACGAGAAGTCCTTCCTCGGCGTGGCCAAGCTGCGGCGTACCGGCCTCAGCCAACAGGAGCTGCACATTGAGGACTACGCGGTGGCCTACCTGCGCGAACCGCTGCTGCTGTCCTTCGCCAAGGCCTCGCACCCCAGCCGCGTGCATCGCCCGGCCTACCCGGATTACGTGTCGATCCGCGAGATCGACGCCAAGGGCAAGGTGCTGCGCGAGTTCCGCTTCATGGGCTTGTTCACCTCGTCGGTCTACAACGACAGCGTGACCCAGATCCCGTCGATCCGCGGCAAGGTGCTCGAAGTCGAGCGCCGCTCCGGTTTCGACGCCAATGCCCACTTGGGCAAGGAACTGGCCCAGGTACTGGAAGTGCTGCCGCGCGACGACCTGTTCCAGACCTCGGTGGACGAACTGTTCGCCACCGCCATGTCCATCGTGCAGATCCAGGAACGCAACAAGATCCGCCTGTTCCTGCGCAAGGACCCATACGGCCGCTTCGCCTACTGCCTGGCGTACGTGCCGCGCGACATCTATTCCACCGAGACGCGCATCAAGATCGAACAGGTCCTGCGTGAGCGCCTGAAGGCCAGCGACTGCGAGTTCTGGACCTTCTTCTCCGAATCCACCCTGGCGCGCGTGCAGTTCATCCTGCGCGTCGACCCGAAGAACCGCATCGACGTCGACGCCGCGCAACTGGAGCAGGAAGCCATCCAGGCCTGCCGCTCCTGGCAGGACGACTACGCCGCGCTGGTGCTGGAAAACTTCGGCGAAGGGCAGGGCAACAACCTGCTGGAAGACTTCCCGAAAGGCTTCCCGGCCGGCTACCGCGAGCGCTTCGCAGCGCACTTCGCGGTGGTGGACCTGCAGCACCTCTCCAGCCTGTCGGACAAGCGTCCGCTGGTGATGAGCTTCTACCAGCCGCTGGCCCAGGGTGAGCAGCAACTGCACTGCAAGCTTTACCACGCCGACACGCCGCTGGCGCTGTCGGACGTCCTGCCGATCCTGGAGAACCTCGGCCTGCGCGTGCTCGGCGAGTTCCCCTATCGCCTGCGCCACAGCAACGGCCGCGAATACTGGATCCACGACTTCGCCTTCACCTACGCCGAAGGCCTGGACGTCAACATCCAGGAACTCAACGAGACCCTGCAGGACGCCTTCGTCCACATCGTCAACGGCGATGCCGAGAACGACGCCTTCAACCGCCTGGTGCTGACCGCCGGCCTGGCGTGGCGCGACGTGGCGCTGCTGCGTGCCTACGCCCGCTACCTCAAGCAGATCCGCCTGGGCTTCGACCTGGGTTACATCGCCAGCGCGCTGAACGCCCATGTGGACATCGCCCGCGAACTGGTGCGCCTGTTCAAGACCCGCTTCTACCTGGCCCGCAAGCTCACCGCCGAGGACCTGGGCGACAAGCAGCAGAAGCTGGAGCAGGCCATCCTCGCCGCGCTGGACAACGTTCAGGTGCTCAATGAGGACCGCATCCTGCGGCGCTATCTCGACCTGATCAAGGCGACCCTGCGCACCAACTTCTACCAGCCGGATGCCGCCGGGCAGAACAAGAGCTACTTCAGCTTCAAGTTCAACCCCAAGGCCATCCCGGAAATCCCGCGGCCGACGCCGAAGTTCGAAATCTTCGTCTACTGCCCGCGCGTGGAAGGCGTGCACCTGCGCTTCGGCGACGTGGCCCGTGGCGGCCTGCGCTGGTCCGACCGCGAGGAAGACTTCCGCACCGAAGTGCTGGGCCTGGTGAAGGCGCAGCAGGTGAAGAACGCGGTGATCGTACCCACCGGCGCCAAGGGCGGCTTCATTCCGCGCCGGCTGCCGGTCGGCGGCAGCCGTGACGAGATCCAGGCCGAAGCCATCGCCTGCTACCGCATCTTCATCTCCGGCCTGCTGGATATCACCGACAACCTCAAGGAAGGCCAGGTCGTGCCGCCGGCCAACGTGGTCCGCCACGACGCCGACGACCCCTACCTGGTGGTGGCGGCCGACAAGGGCACCGCAACCTTCTCCGACATCGCCAACGGCATTTCCGCCGAATACGACTTCTGGCTGGGCGACGCCTTCGCCTCCGGGGGCTCCGCCGGCTATGACCACAAGGGCATGGGCATCACCGCCCGTGGCGGCTGGGTCTCGGTGCAGCGTCACTTCCGCGAGCGCGGCATCGACGTGCAGAAGGACAGCGTCAGCGTCATCGGCATCGGCGACATGGCCGGCGACGTGTTCGGCAACGGCCTGCTGATGTCCGACAAGCTGCAGATGGTCGCGGCCTTCAACCATATGCACATCTTCCTCGACCCCAATCCGGACCCGGCGGCGAGCTTCGCCGAGCGCCAGCGCCTGTTCAACCTGCCGCGCTCCAGCTGGGCGGACTACGACGCCTCGCTGATCTCGGCCGGCGGCGGCATCTTCCTGCGCAGCGCGAAGAGCATCACGCTGACCCCGGAAGTCCGCGCGCGCTTCGACATCGACGCCGAGCGCCTGACTCCGACCGAGCTGATCCACGCGTTGCTCAAGGCGCCGGTGGACCTGCTGTGGAACGGCGGCATCGGCACCTACGTGAAGTCCAGCAAGGAATCCCACGCCGACGTCGGCGACAAGGCCAACGACGGCCTGCGCGTGGACGGCCGCGACCTGCGGGTGAAGGTGGTGGGCGAGGGCGGCAACCTGGGCATGACGCAGCTGGCGCGGGTCGAGTTCGGTCTCAGCGGCGGCGCCTGCAACACCGACTTCATCGACAACGCCGGTGGCGTGGACTGCTCCGACCACGAAGTGAACATCAAGATCCTGCTCAACGAGGTGGTGGCCGCCGGCGACATGACCGGCAAGCAGCGCAACAAGCTGCTGGCGGAGATGACCGACCAGGTCTCCGGGCTGGTGCTGGGCAACAACTACAAGCAGACCCAGGCGCTGTCCCTGGCCGAACGCCGTGCCCGCGAGCGCATCGCCGAGTACAAGCGGCTGATGACCGACCTGGAAGGCCGCGGCAAGCTGGACCGCGCGCTGGAATTCCTGCCCAGCGACGACGCCCTGGCCGAGCGCATCGCCGCCAACCAGGGGCTGACCCGCGCCGAGCTGTCCGTGTTGATCTCCTGGAGCAAGATCGACCTGAAGGAACAGCTGTTGGGTTCCCTGGTGCCGGACGACGACTACCTGACCCGCGACATGGAAACCGCCTTCCCGCAGACCCTGGTCGAAACCTTCGGCCCGGCCATGCGCAAGCATCGCCTGAAGCGCGAGATCGTCAGCACGCAGATCGCCAACGATCTGGTCAACCACATGGGCATCACCTTCGTGCAGCGCCTGAAGGAGTCCACCGGCATGACGCCGGCGAATGTGGCCGGCGCCTACGTGATCGTGCGTGATGTCTTCCACTTGCCGCACTGGTTCCGCCAGATCGAGGCGCTGGACTACCAGGTGCCGGCGGAAGTGCAACTGACCCTGATGGACGAACTGATGCGCCTGGGTCGCCGTGCTACCCGCTGGTTCCTGCGCAGCCGCCGCAACGAGCAGGATGCCGCTCGCGACGTGGCGCACTTCGGACCGCGCATCGCCGCCCTCGGCCTCAAGCTCAACGAACTGCTCGAAGGCCCGACCCGCGAGCTGTGGCAGGCGCGCTACCAGGCGTATGTGGATGCCGGCGTGCCGGAGCTGCTGGCGCGCATGGTCGCCGGCACCAGCCACCTCTACACCCTGCTGCCGATCGTCGAGGCGGCGGATGTCACCGGCCGCGACCCGGCCGACGTGGCGCGCGCCTACTTCGCCCTGGGCAGCGAGCTGGAATTGACCTGGTACCTGCAGCAGATCAGCTCCCTGCCGGTGGAGAACAACTGGCAGGCGCTGGCCCGCGAAGCCTTCCGCGACGACCTGGACTGGCAGCAGCGGGCGATCACCGTCTCGGTGCTGCAGATGCAGGACGGCCCGGCGGAAATCGATCAGCGCGTGGCCCTCTGGCTGGCGCAGCACGCGCCGATGGTCGAGCGCTGGCGCACCATGCTCACCGAGCTGCGTGCCTCCAACAGCACCGACTATGCGATGTACGCCGTGGCCAACCGGGAACTGCTCGACCTGGCGCAAAGCAACCAGCACGGCGTGTGCATCCCCTGATGCGCACCGCCAACTGATCTTTCGATGCTCCAGCCCCGCCTTGTGCGGGGCTTTTTTTCAGACACGAGCCACCCGGCTCACGGCAGAGCGAGACGCTATACAGGTAGGAGCGAGCTTGCTCGCGAACCGCACCCTGCCGTGGCTTGGGCACGTCCCCGGCCACGAGCGCCCATGAAACGCTTCGTATGGCGCGGAAAAAATCGAGATGAGGAAAGTTGCTACCGCAGCCTCACCGGCATGCGCCAGAACATTCAGCTTCCGCTGCGTCCATCCTCTCGCGGCTCGGTCAGCGCGCGGCGGTACTTGGCGTAGAGCTCGTCGGACATATTGCTGGAGCCGAGGATCTTCAGCGCGAAGGACTTCACTTCGTCGTTGCTGTAAGGCTCCGGCCGAGGCGCAGACTGGCTGCTGCAACCTGCCAGCCACAGCGGCGTGATCAGGGTCAGTAAGGCAAGGGCACGGTTCATCGGGTTTACCCGTAGAGGGAGCGGAATGGATGCGAGGCTATCAATTGCACGGATCGCGCAGAAATCATCCCGTTTGATAGTGAGTATCGTTATGGCGACTTCCGACAGGTCGGTCTGTAAGAAGGTTCCCTACTTACGGCGTTTTTTCGTGATTGCGGATATCCTTCGCGGCTGTTCATCTCTTCTCAGGACCTCCCCATGAAAGCGCAACTCGTCGAACTCCTCACACTGATCAGCTCGGGCTGCCTGGGCGAGGCGGAGATCGAGCAGATCGCCGACGAGGCCACCCAGGCCTACGCCGATCCGAAGGCGTTCCACGCGGCCAACCCGGACATCAACTACGACGACAGCTTCCCGATTCCCCTGGGGGAGTGGGTGGTGGTGGGCAGCCTCCCGGAAATCGTGCTGTTCCAGGGTGACAGCTATGAAGAGTTGTTCGGGGAGATTCGTGCGTCCTTCGATCCGGGCGTCAACTTCGTCCTGCAGGCCAAGCAACTGCGCAAGGCCGAGCCGCTCGTGGCGCTGAACCGCATCCAGACCCAACTGGGCGCGCTCTACCCCGAGAAGGGTGGCTATGTCCTGGTGGACTTCAGCGAGCCGCTGGATGACGAGCTGCAGTGCGTGCTGGTCTACCGCAACGACCTGGAGCGCGCCATGAACCTTTGCGTGGAGATCGGCATTCCCGCGGCCCCCGCACTGGAAGCCGCGCAGGACGCCGCTCAGGAGTGATCGAAGTCCTTGGGCGATGGGCGAAAGCTGCCGATATGGGTCGGCAGCCAGCGGTAATAGAAGTGAAAGGCGAACAACCGGGGATGCCGACAGGTGCAGAGCGTCGCCTGGCGGTCGAGCGCTGGCGCCTGCATGTGCAGCAGGCCGATGTGCTGGAACTCTCGCAGCGCATGGCACTCTTCATGGACGAGCAGCACTTGCTTGCCGCGCGCCAGGTCTGCCGCGTGAAGGCAGATCCGTGGCAGCAGGGGCAGGCTCATTTCGCCGAGTCGGCCTGTTTGAGCAGGGCGCTCAGGTCCACCAGGAGCTGGCCGCCAATGATGCGCGAAGGCACCTCACCGAGGTCGATCCATCGCTGCACCACGATCAGCCGGTCGCCCATGCCGATCAATTGCGCAAAGCGCTCGGGCGTCAGGTAGTACTTGCCCTCGATGAGGTCCGGGGAGAACGGTTCTTCCACTTTCATGCTGCATCCTGCACCATCGGAAATTGCTCGAAACGGCAGGTTCGAGCCCCTGTGAAAGGGTAATTTTATCCTAATTGTTAGGAATTTATAGCCGGACTATACAGTCTCGGACACGGATGACATATGGTGAAGAAACGTTTCCTGTTCACTGCAGGAGAAAGACTACGGGCGCTTCGTGCGCTGACTGGCCTGTCGCGCCGCGCATTTGCCGAAACAGTCGGTATGAAAGAGAAAGATGTGGAGAACATCGAGTACGGCAACCAGCGCATGCGCGACGAGGACTTCGAAAAAGTCTGCAGCGAGTATCAGGATTTCAGCCGCTGGATCACCTACGAAGGGCCGATCGACTCCGCCGAGGTGACCTGGAAGGTCGCCGATTCCGCCCAGCGCGCCGCGGTCTATCTGGTCAAGCGCCATCCGCAGTTGCTCGCCACCAGCAACCTGAGCCTGGAAGAGTGGCAGGCGCGCCACCGTGAGGTGCTGGAAAGCCTGAGCGAGGAAGAGCGCCGGATCAGCGAGGACGATGCTGCCGAGTAGCGCGGCGGATCTCAGCCGGCCGAGCTGGCGCGTCGCAGGTAGTCGATGACGTCCGCGGCACCGGCCTCCCGCAGGCCCTGGCCGAAGGCGTCGGATTGCGGATGATCCTTGGGCAGCAGCAGGCTTTCCGGGGTTTCCGTGTTGAACAGACCGAAGCGCGCGTAGGGCATGCCGGTGTCCAGCAGCAGGTCCATGAACGCCGGGTCGCTCCAGGCCCGTGCCGGCATTGCCAGCATGTGGAAGCCGCGATCCAGTTCATCCAGCACCGCTGCGTGCAGCTCGAAGCACTGAATGACCGCCGGCAGCGTGATCTCCAGCCCTCGCCGCCGGGCATAGACCACGGCGCAGGCCATCTCGCAGGCGTGATTGTCGTCATCCCAGAACAGCCGGTCGCCATGCCAGCTGGCGCGCCGCAACTGCAAGGCGGCCTTGCGCTGGAAACCCGGCAGCGCCTGGCCGAGAACCTTGGTGAAGTCGTTGTAGCTGATGATCCGCACCTTGCGGCAGTTGTCGCTTTGCGTCAGTTCGTCCAGTGTTGCCAGGGTGCTGTCCTGCAGTGAGCGGTGGCACAGGCCGTCCAGCGTGCGCAGGTCGAGGGCCGGATGCTCGTCGCGGTGGCTGCCGACCAGGCGCTTGAGCACCGCGTGGATGCGCGCCTTGTCTTCCTGGACCGGCCCGGACAGCGCTCCGCGCGGCAGGTCGATCAGGCGGTGGAGCGGTGCGCCGGACTGCCAGCCGATGCCGCTGACGAAGGCGCCGGGGGCCTCGAACGGCAGGGAAAGGGTACGGCTGCGTTGCGCGACATTGTGGGCATCGGCGCCGCCAAGTCCCAGGCGCTGGGCGAGGGCGGACAAGCGGCTGGTCATGCTGCGGTGGCGAGGGGGCTGGCTCATGTTCGACGCAAGACTCCCGATGGCCGGACGGTCAGTGCAGGAAGCGCCGAAGCGGATGCGCGGCGAATTGCCCTAAGCATAGAAAACCCTGGCGCCATGTGGCGCATGCGTTGCGGCAAAAATCTTCCTATCACTCGGGGGAGACCTCCGTGGCTTGCGTGGTGCTGAACATCCGTCTGCCGGCGCACCGGTTGCAGGCAGTCTATCGTGGCACGCCATCGCGTGCGGGGGCCGACCTCGATGGTCGCTGCCGGTCCATCCTCTGCGGCCTTTCAGCCCGCGCCCGAGCGTGCGGGTCGCTTCGAACGGGCAATTCGATGGCCCCGGGCGGTCGCTGGCGTCGCAGCGCCTCGCCTGAGCGGGGTGCCGCCAGCTATAATAGCGCCCCATTTTGCCGACCGATGCCCGACCATGTACAGCCTGGCCCGCGAGCTCCTGTTCAAGCTTTCCCCGGAAACGTCCCACGAACTGTCCATCGACCTGATCGGTGCCGGCGGCCGCCTTGGCCTCAATGGCCTGGTCACCCAGTTGCCGGTGAGCCTGCCGGTGAAGGTGATGGGGCTGGAGTTCGCCAACCCGGTGGGATTGGCCGCCGGCCTGGACAAGAACGGCGACGCCATCGATGGCTTTGCGCAACTGGGCTTCGGTTTCGTCGAGATCGGCACAGTCACCCCGCGTCCCCAGCCGGGCAACCCCAAGCCGCGCCTGTTCCGCCTGCCGCAGGCCACTGCGATCATCAATCGCATGGGCTTCAACAACCACGGCGTCGATCACCTGATCGAGCGAGTCAAGGCGGCGAAATACCGTGGCGTGCTGGGCATCAACATCGGCAAGAACTTCGATACGCCCGTGGAACGCGCGGTGGACGACTACCTGATCTGCCTGGACAAGGTCTATGGCCACGCCAGCTATGTGACGGTCAACGTCAGCTCGCCCAATACCCCCGGCCTGCGCAGCCTGCAGTTCGGCGACTCGCTCAAGCAACTGCTCGAAGCCCTGCGCCAGCGCCAGGAAGACCTGGCCGTGCAGCACGGCCGCCGTGTGCCGCTGGCGATCAAGATCGCTCCGGACATGAGCGACGAGGAAACCGCGATGGTCGCCAGCGCGCTGGTGGAGGCGGGCATGGACGCGGTGATCGCCACCAACACCACGCTGAGCCGCGAAGGCGTCGAGCACCTGCCCTTCGGCGATGAGGTGGGCGGGCTGTCCGGCGCGCCGGTACGCGAGAAGAGCACCCACATCGTCAAGGTACTGGCGGGTGAGCTGGGTGGGCGCCTGCCGATCATCGCCGCGGGCGGTATCACCGAAGGCATCCATGCGGCGGAGAAGATCGCCGCCGGAGCGAGTCTGGTGCAGATCTATTCGGGCTTCATCTACAAGGGCCCGGCGCTGATCCGCGAGGCGGTGGATGCAATCGCCGCGGCTCAGCGGGGATAAGGACGGTAGAAATAAGTAGGGCTCCTTTCGGAGCCCTTGGGCTTGCGCCCTTTTCCGCCCGGATGGGGCGGCTTGGGGAAGTCGGTGTGGTCCGTCGATTCAGCCGTTCGCGTGCTGCATCTGATTCAGACGTTGAATACCGGCGGTGCCGGTCAAACCATCCCAGTTGTCGCCACGGCCCTCACGCCAGCCATTGAGCCAGGATTGCCGAGCGGTGGGATGGGTAAACGGACAGAGGTCGCGAGATTTTCCAGTGATGCCGTGCTGATAACCGCGCAAAAAGGCTCTTTCCAACGGATCACGCTTAAGTCTTCTCATAGGGTGTTGCCCTCACTTGTTGACTGTTATGTCCCGTTGGCCCCCCAGGGAGGCCGGGCGGAAATTTCCGCCAATGGGGCGCATTGCCGGCGTGACGCGCCCCCCCCGTTATCATTGCGATAACGGATTAAGCTGAGTTCTAACCAAAGCCCAAGGGGCTGTGAACAACCAATTTGTCATAAAGACTTAACTCTTATGGAATCAAGCCATAAGCGTTTGCCCGGTCGGAGAGTGCCACCATCGCGTAATCCACCAGGGACGTGGGGTTGTACCGGGTCAAGGGGAAAGTGTGTCTAATTGCGACTTTCTCTCATTCCGACGAGTGGGCCGGTGATATGCGACTCGAGGTCGCAGACAGGTTGAACGACTGTCCCGGAAAATGAACACCGATTGCTGTTCGCGGGAAATCCCCCGCGCGGATGGCCGACAGAGCTCCCTGGTGGAGCTTCATGAAAAAGAGAGGGCTGCGGCCCGGGAAGATTGACATGGCGGAACACTACGAACTTTTCCTGACCTGCCCCAAGGGGCTCGATGGCCTGTTGCTGGACGAGGCGCAGGCCTTGGGTCTTGAGGAGGCGCGCGCACAGGTATCGGCGGTGCGCGGGCAGGGCGACCTGGAGACGGCCTATCGCCTGTGCCTGTGGTCGCGCCTGGCGAATCGGGTGTTGCTGGTGCTGTCGCGTTTCCCGGTGAGCAATGCCGAAGACCTGTACATGGGCGTCAATGCCGTTCAATGGAGCGATCACCTGGACGCCGGCGGCAGCCTTGCCGTGGAGTTCAGCGGCAAGGGCTCGGGCATCGACAACACCCACTTCGGTGCGCTGAAGGTGAAGGACGCCATCGTCGACAACCTGCGCGCCGAGTTCGGCAAGCGCCCGACGGTGGACAAGGTCAATCCGGACATCCGCGTGCACCTGCACCTGGACCGCGGCCAGGCCGTCCTGTCGCTGGACCTTTCCGGCCACAGCCTGCATCAGCGCGGTTACCGTCTGCAGCAGGGCGCCGCGCCGCTGAAGGAAAACCTCGCCGCCGCCGTGCTGATCCGCGCCGGTTGGCCGAAGATCGCCGCCGAAGGCGGCGCGCTGTCCGACCCGATGTGCGGCGTCGGTACCTTCCTGATCGAGGCTGGCCTGATCGCCGCCGATGTGGCGCCGAACCTCAAGCGCGAGCGCTGGGGCTTCAGCAACTGGCTGGGCCATGTGCCGGCCATCTGGAAGAAGCTGCTCGAAGAAGCCCTGCATCGGGCTGACGTCGGCCTTTCGAAGACCCCGTTGTGGATTCGCGGCTACGAGGCCGACCCGCGCCTGATCCAGCCGGCGCGCAACAACATCGAACGTTCCGGTCTGGCCGAATGGGTGAAGATCTACCAGGGCGAACTGGCCACCTTCGAGCCGCGTCCGGACAAGGGCCAGAAGGGCCTGATCATCTGCAACCCGCCCTACGGCGAGCGCCTGGGCGATGAAGCCAGCCTGCTGTATCTCTACCAGCACCTGGGCGAGCGTCTGCGCCAGAGCTGCCTGGGCTGGAGCGCCGGGGTGTTCACCGGGGCGCCGGAGCTGGGCAAGCGCATGGGCATCCGCAGCCACAAGCAGTACGCCTTCTTCAACGGCGCGCTGCCTTGCAAGCTGATCATGCTCGACGTGGAGCCGCGCCAGTTCGTGACCGGCGATCGGGGTGAGCGCAGCGAGTCGGCGCCGACCCAGGGTCCGGCGGTGATCGAGCAGGCCCGCCTGAGCGAAGGCGGGCAGATGTTCGCCAATCGCCTGCAGAAGAACCTCAAGGCGCTGGGCAAGTGGGCGCGCAAGGAAAAGATCGAGTGCTACCGCCTGTATGACGCGGACATGCCCGAGTACGCCCTGGCCGTGGACCTGTACCGCGACTGGGCACATGTACAGGAGTACGCCGCGCCCAAGTCCATCGACCCGGCCAAGGCCCAGGCTCGCTTGCTCGACGCACTGGCGGCGCTGCCGCAGGCGCTGGGTATTCCCACCGAGCGCATCGTGATCAAGCGTCGCGAGCGTCAGGCCGGCAAGAAGCAGTACGAGCGGCAGAGCGCCGAAGGTCGCTTCATGGAAGTGGAAGAGGGCGGCGTCAAGCTGCTGGTCAACCTGACCGATTACCTCGACACCGGCCTGTTCCTCGACCACCGCCCGATGCGCCTGCGCATCCAGCGCGAGGCCCAGGGCAAACGCTTCCTCAACCTGTTCTGCTACACCGCTACGGCGACCGTGCATGCGGCAAAGGGCGGGGCGCGCAGCACCACCAGCGTCGATCTGTCCAAGACCTATCTGGACTGGGCGCGGCGCAACCTGTCGCTGAACGGCTTCTCCGACAAGCAGCGTCTGGTGCAGAGCGACGTGATGGAGTGGCTGCGGGAAGATCGTGGCGAATATGAGCTGATCTTCATCGATCCGCCGACCTTCTCCAACTCCAAGCGCATGGAAGGCGTGTTCGACGTGCAGCGCGACCAGGTCGAACTGATCGACCTGGCGATGGCGCGCCTGGCCAAGGGGGGAGTGCTGTACTTCTCCAACAACTTCCGCAAGTTCGAACTGGATGAGGGCGTGGCGGCGCGTTATCAGGTCGAGGAGATCAGTGCGCAGACCCTGGACCAGGATTTCGCGCGCAATAGCAGGATCCACCGGGCCTGGCGCATCAGCATACGCTGATGCCGGCTGGCGCACGGCACGCCGTGGCCGTGCGTCGAGTGGCTTTCGGGCAATCTGCCATCATCTGCTATAAGAACTGGGTACCCTTTCCGCAGCCCTGAACGCGGGAGTCCCCATGACTCAGTTGCCGGCCTATGAGCAGTTGCCTGCCGCTCAGGGAGTCGCCCGCCAAAAGAAGGCGCTGCGCGCGGCCGGCCTGGTACTCGCCGCCGGGGTGCTGCTGACGGGCCTGCTGGGTTGGAATGTCTGGCGCAACGCGCGCACGGCGCTGGAGCAACAGTTCGCCCTGGCGGCCAACGAGCGGGTCGACCGGGTGCGTGAGCGGTTGCTGCTGCAGCGCAGCGAGCTCGAATCCATCCAGCGCTTCTTCGAGAACTCCAATGAGGTATCGCGCGAGGAGTTCGAGCATTTCGTCAGCCCCTTGCTGGGCGATGCCCTGGGGTATGCCTGGCTACCCAGGATCGAACACGGCGGGCGCGCGGTGTTCGAGGCGCAGGTCCAGGCGTCGGGGATGCTCGACTATCAGCTCCATGAGCTGGGCCCACAGGGCGATCCGGTTCCCGCGCAGGTTCGTGAGCGCTACTTCCCCGTGCTCTACGGAGCTTCCGAGTATCTGCAGGAGTTGCCGCTCGGACTCGACCTGGGGTCCACCTTGCCGGGGCGCGAACTGACGCAGCGGGTGCTCATCGGACGACAACTGACGGCTTCGATGCCCGTGGTCCTGCCCGGCGCTCCCGTGGCGGATGCGGCCGGCGTCCTGTTGGCCGCGCCGTTCTACCGAGGCGGCGTGACGACCGCCGCCGGAGAGGAAGGCCGTGGCGGCCTGCTGGGTATCCTGGTAGCGGCGATCAGCTACCGCCTGCTGATCGAGCAGGGCATGGATGCCGACAGCCTGGCGCAACTGGCCCTGACCCTGCGCGACAGTGCGGAGGAGCAGCCGGATCCGCCGATGTATCGCAGTGCGGTGATGGCCGCGCCGGATTCCGGCCTGGTGGCGGAGCGGCATCTGGATTTCGCCGGGCGGGACTACCTCGTTCGTATCGAGCCTTCCCGGGATTTTCTGCAGCGCAACGAGGGCCATCCACAGTTATGGGTGGTCTTGGGCGGACTGCTGACGTCGCTGCTGCTGGCGGGGTATGTACTGGCGCTGCTGGGGCAGCGTCAGCGGGCGTTGCAGCTGGTGGCGGAGCGCACTGCCGAGCTGCGTGCCAACCAGCTGGAGCTCCAGGAGAACCAGGCACGCCTGCACTTCGCGATGGACAGCGCCGGACACGGCGTGTGGGACTGGAACCTCGATCTGGGCAAGGTGTTCTACTCCCACGCCTGGAAAGCCATGCTGGGGTTCCGCGCGGCGGAGATCGGTGCGAGTCCGGACGAGTGCGCGCGCCGGGTTCATCCTGACGACCGGACCGCGCGCAGCGAGGCCCTGCAACGGCATCTGCGCGGCGAGACGTCGCTGTACCAGAGCGAGCACCGCTTGCGCTGCAAGAGCGGCCGCTGGCTGTGGGTGCTGGATCGCGGCCAGGTGGTGGAGCGGAGCGGCGAGGGTTCGCCGCGACGGATGATCGGTACGCAGACCGATATCAGTTCACGCAAGGCGGTGGAGCTGGAGCTGGGGGAGGTCAACAATCGCCTGCACGGGCTGCTCGATGCGGCGACCCAGGTCGCCATCGTGTCCACCGACCTGCGAGGCTTCGTACGCAGCTGCAACGTCGGCGCCGAACGCCTGTTCGGCTACAGCGCGCGGGAGGTGCTGGGCCGACCGGTGCCGGAGAATATCTTCGTCAAAGAGGAAATCCTCCGCCGGGCGCATGACCTGTCGATTGCGCTGGGACGCGAAATCCGTGGCTTCGAAGTCGTTGGCGCGCTGGTTGGCGAGGGGCATGAGGAGCATGAATGGACCTGTGTTCGCCGGGACGGCCGGCAGTTGAAGATCAATCTGATCATTACCGGCGTACGAGACTCCTCGGGCGTGCTGACCGGCTACCTGGGCATCGCCACGGACATCACCCGACGCAAGGAAGCGGAGTTGGAGTTGCGGCGGCTCTCGGTGACCGACGCGCTGACAGGGGTGCACAACCGGCGGTACTTCAAGGAGCAACTGGAACTGAGCATGGCGCGCTGCTCACGCAGCGGCGAGCCGCTGGCGCTGGTGATGTTCGACGTCGACCATTTCAAGGACATCAACGACCGTTTCGGCCATGAGGCGGGCGACACCGTGCTGATCACGCTGTGCCAGAGAGTCTCCCAGCGCCTGCGCAAGGTGGATGTGTTCTGCCGGCTGGGCGGGGAAGAGCTGGTGGTGCTCTGTCCGGGTAGTTCTGTGGAGCAGGCGGCGCAGTTGGCCGAAGCGCTGTGGCAGGCGCTGCGGAGTCAGCCCGTGGAGGGCGTCGGTGTGGTGACCGCCAGCTTCGGGGTGGTCGGTTGGCGTCTCGGCGAGACGGCCGACGATCTGCTGCGCAAGGTGGACCGCGCGGTTTACCGGGCGAAGCGCTCGGGGCGTGATCGGCTGGAACGCGACGACGGGTGAGGACCCCGGCATGGACCGGGGTCCTTGCGTATCAGCCGCCGGTGCGCCTGGTGCTGCTGTAGAGGTCCAGCAATACCTGGTCGAGGATGGACGAGGCCCCCCAAGGCCGATTGCTGTTGAGGATCGCCACCACCACCCAGTTGCGTCCGTTGGCGTCGCGGCTGAAGCCGGCCAGGGCGCGGACCGTGTTCAGCGTACCGGTCTTGACGTGCGCCTCACCGGCCATCGGGGTGCCGCGCAGGCGTTTGCGCATGGTGCCGTCCTTCGCCACGATCGGCAGCGAGGAGATGTACTCGGCGGCATAGGGGCTGTGCCAGGCGGCTTGCAGCATCGCGGCCATCTCGCGAGCGCTGACGCGCTCGTCGCGGGACAGGCCGGAGCCGTTCTCCATCACCAGGTGCGTGGCGGTGATGCCCTTGCGGGCCAGCCATTGGCGAATCACCCGCTGCGCGGCCTGGGCGTCATCGGCATCGGCACTGTTGCGGAAGCGTTCGCCCAGGGAGAGGAACAGCTGGCGCGCCATCGTGTTGTTGCTGAATTTGTTGATGTCACGGATGACTTCCACCACGTCCGGTGAGTTGGCGCGGGCGACCAGCGTGGCGCTCTTGGGCACGTTGCCTTCGCGGTCCTTGCCCATGATGCTGCCGCCCAGCTCCCGCCAGATGCCGCGAACGGCACCGGCGGTGTAGCCCGGATGGTCGAGCAGCGACATGTAGGTCTGCGCGCTGCAGCCCGATGGGATCTGGCCGGTTGCCACCAGCGAGGTGCCGTCGAACTGGGTGACGGGGTTGAAACGCAGTTTCGGCCAGGCCGGGCAGGGCGCCGCCTTGCTGACCTTGACCTGGTTGTCGATACGCACGTTGGCCAGCGGCGGGTCCATCAGCACGCTGGCCTTTCCGCCGTCGGAGCGCACGACCAGGCGCACGCTCTTGAGGTTGACCAGCAGGGAGTCGGGGCCGACCAGGAAGGGTTTGTTGTCGTCGCCGCCGTCGTCGTTGAACACCGGCAACTGCGGAATGTTGAAGTAGCTGCGGTCCAGCACCAGGTCGCCGGTGACCTTGCTGACGCCATTGGCGCGCAGGTCACGCATGAGCAGCCAGAGCTTCTCCATGTTCAGCTTGGGGTCGCCGCCGCCCTTGAGGTACAGGTTGCCGTTGAGCACGCCGTCCTTGAGCTGGCCGTCGGTGTAGAACTCGGTCTGCCATTGGTACGTCGGGCCGAGCATTTCCAGGGCGGCGTAAGTGGTGAACAGCTTCATGGTTGACGCCGGGTTCACCGAGACATCGGCGTTGAAGTAGGTTGGATTGCCGGGGCCGTCGAGGGGAATCATCACCAGCGACAGCGCGTCATTGGTCAACTTGCTGGCCTTCAGGGCCTTTGCAACGCGGTCGGGCAGGGTGGTGTTGATCTGGGCCAGTGCCGGCAGGGTGAAGGGTAATAATGTGGCGAAGGCGAGAACACGCAGCGATTTGAACATAGGAAAGGTGACATCCCAGTGGTCGGGCATTGACTTGAAAAAATGAAAAGATGAAACGCAACAATACGAATGAGCAGCTCCTTGTTTCCCCGGAGCTGCGGACATTATGCCGCAAGCTGCCGCGTGTTGCGCTGGGCAACACATGCCAGTTGTCATGGGAGCGGCGGTGGAGCTGTTAGAGTTGTGGATGGCCTGCCCGGGGAGCGTCGGGCAGTAGTTGGAATAATCATGATAAGGCCGACCTGTCGCCTTATCCGCAGGAGGTTGTCAGATGGCCACCAATCGTTCTCGTCGTTTGCGCAAGAAGTTGTGTGTCGATGAGTTCCAGGAGTTGGGATTCGAATTGAGCTTCCAGTACCAGTCCGGTCTGGATGCAACGGCGATTGCGGCCTTCATGCAGCGCTTCGCGTCGGATGCGGTGGAGCCCAACGAGCTGGTGTACGGCGGGTGTGACGAATACGGCTTCATCTGCCTGGCGCACCGTGGCTCGGTCAGCGAAGAACAGCGCGCCACTGTGGATGGCTGGCTCAGGCAACAGCCGGAGCTGGCCGCTTTCACGGCGGGACCGTTGATGGATGCCTGGTATCCGGATCAGCCCATCAACGCCAAGACGGAATGAGGGCGTGCGCCGGATGCGCTCGCTGCGCAACGCGGCGGTGCATCCAGGCGCTCCGGGCCGTTACCCGGCCTTCTCCCCCAGGGTTTGCAATAGCGTCCGCTGGTCCAGGGGCTTGGACAGGCAGGCTAGAACGGGGAGGCCGCTGCTTTTGAGCTGCTTTTCCAGCCTCTGCAGCTCGTCTTCCTCCCTGTAACTGAACAGTATCGCCTGCTGTATGCCGCCACTGCTGGCCAGCTCGGTGAGCAGCTCTATGCCGTTGGTATCCGGAAGGTTGATGTCGCACAGCAGCAGGTCGAAGGGTTTTTCACGCCGTTGACAGGCTTCCCTGGCCTCCTCGGCGTCCAGCGCGGGAGTCAGGTAGAAGAACCCCATTCGGTTGAGGTGCATCTGCATGGCGATCAACTGAAAGGGGTGATCCTCGACGACCAGGATGGCGAGCGTGCTGTCCTGCATGGCGGTTTCTCCTGGGGTTCTGGGGTGTCTGAGCATCGGGTGGGGGCTGATGGCGCGGGTCGGCGTCTGGTAGTGCCCGGTCCTGTTTTCGATATGGCTGCTCCGTTCAGGATGTTGCAGGTCGGCTATTTCCAGATTGATGGAGCGATTATTGAGTTGGCGGGTGGAGCTGTCCGTTTCAATGAAGGTCAGTGACTTATCGATGGTAAGCCGGGTTGGTTGAAGTTTCAGGTCGTGAACTTTCATAAATCCAGAAGAGTGTGTGAAGTGACTTGCTCTGGGTTTTTGCTTATTCATCGAGTAGATCTTTCTGCGTCGCACTCTGAAGTGGTGGTGGAATTTGTCGTCGGTTGTAAGGGGTGAAATCTTGATTCGCGAGCACTTGGTGAATTGCATTGACGGCAATGTCGGGATAAACGAGTTTGGTTTTGCCTCTCCAGGATATCTATAAACACTGTTCTGCTCTTGCAGTCTCGATAGATAGATGGATTTTTCAACTCCACCCAGAACTTGGAGTTTGTACCGATCGGCCAGATGCAATATCGCTTGGCGCAGCTCGGGCGATAACTCGCTGACTCGTATCGCTGGCCTTGACCTGATACGTCTGGGCGGCCAGTCGGAGGATGCTCAAACCGTCCATGCCCGACCCGTGGGCATCGCAGGTCACGATGTCTACGCCTCCGCTCTGGCGGAGCTGCAGCAAGGCGTCCTGTTCGTTGGTTGCAGCTTGTATCCCCCGATAGTCGAGAGTCTGCAGGGGGGCATGTAGTGGACTGCCTGGGGAGCGGGTGATCCTCCAGAACCATCAGCAGAGGAGAGGTCATGTGGGAAATCCGTTGGTGCCGGAGCTTTCTGTCGATGGTGCTGATCTGACCGAGGAATCGATGTCGGTGTTTCGCTTGTTTGGTGTCGGAAGATTCTTATTGAGAATTAGATACGGGAGCGGGATTTGTATATTCAGGCGGGTGAATGATCAGGATTTAGGAGTTTTGTAGGATATCTACGCTTGTTGTGTAGGAAATCCCCTTGATGCTGAATATCGAGGGGGGGACGTCTCGACAGAACAGGCCTAGAAGATATCTTACCGACAGATATTCGATTCCATGAAACTGTCGGAGGGATTCCGTGAGCAAGGTACTTATTGTCGATGATCACCCGGTTATCCGCATGGCAATGCGCGTGTTGCTGGAGAAAGAATGCCATGTCGTCGTGGGTGAGGCCGACAACGGCGTGGATGCGCTCTCTATGGTCAAGGACCTGGTTCCGGATCTGGTTGTTCTGGATATTGGTATCCCCCGGCTGGACGGCCTGGAGGTCATCAGCCGAATCTCCGCCTTCGACCTGCCGCTGAAAATCCTGGTCCTGACCGGGCAGAGCGCCTCCCTGTTCGCCATGCGCTGCATGCAGGCCGGTGCCTCGGGCTTCGTCTGCAAGCAAGGCGGACTGGCCGAGCTGATCAGTGCGGTCAGCGCCGTGGTGGCGGGATACAACTACTTCCCCAGCACGGCTATCCGGCAGACGCGCAGGAACAACGGACAGCTGGATGACCAGGAACTCATCCAGCGCCTCTCCGATCGCGAGATGGCCGTACTCCAGTACCTGGCGAATGGTTACTCGAACAAGGAGATTTCCGAGCAGATGTTCATCAGCAACAAGACCGTCAGCACCTACAAGACGCGACTGCTGCTGAAGCTGAATGCTCATTCCCTGGTCGACCTGATTGAGTTTGCCAAGCGTAACGCGCTGGTTTGAGGTGTGTGATGTTCAACTGGCGTGGACACCTTCGCTTGGCTCTGGGCGCGATTCTGCTGCTGGGCTGCCTGGGAGCCGTGGGTGCGGAGTCCTCTTCTTGGTCCCACATGAATTTGCTGGCGCGGTCATCGGATGTGCTGGTCAAGGTCCAGTTGGACGAAGCCGACTGGCAATGGCTGCGAGGCAAGCGCACTCTCGTGCTGGGAGTGACCGCCCCCGACTACGCACCGTTCGACATCATGGCCAGCGGTACGGATCTGGAAGGCGTGACCGCCGACTACATGGGCGTACTCGCCGAGGCGCTTAACGTACGGGTCGAAGTGCGCCGATACGCTGATAGACAATCTGCCATCAGCGCACTCCAGAAGGGGGAGATCGATCTGTTGAGCCGCGCGACCCACTATGAGTCGAGCTTCCCCGGAATCAGCCTTTCCCTACCCTACTTCACCAATCAGCCGGTCATTGTCGGTCCTCAGGGGATGCGCCTGGACAGTGGCGATCAACTGCGTGGCAAGCGACTATCGGTGGTGAGCGACTACTTCTCCAATGAAGAACTCGCCAGGGACTTCCCCGGGGCCACGATCATGCCGTTCCTGTCCCTGCACCAGGCACTCGAGGCGGTGGCATTCGGGCAGGCGGACCTGTTCGTGGGAGATACGTTCAGCGCGCAGTACCTGATGAGCCAGGGCTATCTCGCCAACCTGAAGCCGCTCAATTTCGCCAGTTTCAACGGCGCGGGTTTCAGCTTCGCCGTCAGGAGCTCTGACGAACCCCTGCTGAAAATCCTCGATCGAGCGCTGGCGGCGACTCCGCAGCAGCTCGACAATGCCATTCAGCGGCGCTGGAGCCCGGGGGGCGCTTATTCCATCGCCAGCCAACGACTGATCCTCACACCTCAGGAACAGCGCTGGATGGAGCGCAACCCGCATCCGGTGCTGGTGGTCGATCGAGCGCAGGCGCCGATTTCCTTCTTCGATTCGCAGCGGAACTTCCAGGGAATCGCCGCGGATCTGCTGGACCTCATTCACGCGCGGACTGGACTCAGC
Source organism: Pseudomonas sp. MT3 (assembly GCF_054720805.1). NCBI lineage: Bacteria > Pseudomonadati > Pseudomonadota > Gammaproteobacteria > Pseudomonadales > Pseudomonadaceae > Pseudomonas > Pseudomonas sp. MT3. Next base: position 95,592 of record NZ_JBTVPY010000012.1, on the reverse strand, counting down.
TTCGATGTACGGCCTGAGCCGAGCGTTTCCACCATGCTGGACGAAGTCAAGGATGGCAAGGCGAAGGCGATCGGCGCGCTGACGCCAACCGCGGATCGGGAGGAGTGGCTGGCCTTCACTCGCCCCTACATGAGCGCCTCCTTTGCGGTGGTGGTGGCGAAGGATGCGGGCTGGTTCCATTCGTTGGCCGATCTCCGTGGTCGGCGTGTCGCGGTGCCCAGAGGTTCGGTCCTGGAGAGTTTCATGCGCGAGCGGCACCCGGAGGTGCGGCTCGTGCCGGTGGAAAATAACGTCGACGACCTGCCGATGATCAGCGAGGGCAAGGTGGATGCGAGCATCCATCTGTCAACGTCGGCGAATTACCTGATTTCGCGGTATTACCACGAGCTGCGTGTGGCCGCGTCCCTGGACCGGGAGCCCGGGCAGTTTTCGATTGCCGTGTCGCAGAGGGATCCGGAGCTCCTGAGCATCCTGAACAAGGCGATTCTGGCGATCTCCCCGGATGACATGGCCAACGTCATCGGGCGCTGGTCGGCGAGCGTCGAAGGTCCTGATAGCACCTGGGAAGGCTATCGGACCCGGATCGTACAACTGGTCTGGGGCGGTATCGCGTTGCTCTGCGCAGTACTGCTATGGAACTGGCGCCTGCAGGTGAAGGTTCGTCGCAGACGGTTGTCGGAGAAGGAGCTCAACTATCGGCTCGGATTCAAGCGCGCGATGATCAATGGCATTCCCCACCCCGTCGCGGTGCGGGACAGGGAGGGGCGGTTGCTCACCTGCAATCGCAGTTTCCTCGAGGTCACGGGCATGACCCGTAATGCCGCCCAGGGCAGCCGCCTCATCGATTGCGACTGGTTGCCTGCCGAGGAGGCCCAGGCACTGCATGAGGAGTATCTGCAGACTATGACGCACGGACGGGCGCTGGCCTCGGATCGGGTGTTCCTGCTGTGCCAGCGCATGGTGGAGGTCTACCACTGGGCGACCCCGTACAAGGGACCGAAGGGCGAGGTGCTGGGACTGGTGAGCGGCTGGCTCGACGTCACCGAGCGTGAACGTTTGCACCATCAACTGCAGGCAGCCAAGGATCAGGCCGAAGAAGCCAGCCGTGCCAAGAGCACCTTCCTGGCCACCATGAGTCATGAAATCCGCACGCCAATGAATGCAGTGATCGGCATGCTCGAACTGGCCCTGACCCGCGCCGACCAGGGACATTGGGAGCGTGAGTCGGTCGAGGTGGCCTATGACTCGGCCAAATCTCTGTTGACGTTGATCGGCGATATCCTCGATGTCGCCAAGATCGAGTCAGGGCGTTTGACCCTGATGCCGGAGCGTGCCCGGCTGCGTGAACTGGTCGAGTCCATCGCTCGGGTATTCGATGGACTGGCGCGGCAGAAAGGGCTGGAGCTCAAGGTGGAGATCGATGCCGAGGCCGCCTGCGACGTTCTCATCGACCCGCTGCGTTTCAAGCAGATCCTGTCGAACCTGGTCAGCAACGCCATCAAGTTCACCGACAAGGGCCAGGTACGGATTCAAGTGTGCGGGGAGCGCTTCGCAGGGGCGCACATGGCTCTGGAGGTCGCGGTTGAAGACAGCGGCATCGGGATCACCGCCAGCGATCAGGCGCAGCTCTTCGAGCCATTCAGCCAGGCTTCGCAGACCAGTCAGGCATCTCGTGGCGGTACTGGCCTGGGGCTCACCATCTGTCGCAAGCTGGCGGAGATGATGGGGGGCAGTGTGCAATTGGAGAGTCAGCCCGGAGAAGGCACGCGGGTCTGCGTGAGCCTGTCGCTGCAGGTTCTGGAGCCGCTCGCCGAGGAGAAGATGGCTCCCAGGCTGGCGCATCAGCCCTGCGGCCGATCACTCCGGGTGCTGGTGGTCGATGACCACGCCGCCAACCGCCTGTTGCTGACGCAACAGCTCGAGCATCTCGGGCATCAGGTGGATGTGGCATGTGACGGCGCAAAGGCACTTCAGGCTTGGCATCCCGGCGATTTCGATCTGGTGATTACGGACTGCAACATGCCGGTGCTCACTGGCTATGACCTGGCACACCGTATTCGCGAGCTGGAGGTGGAAATGGATGTGGAGCCCTGCGTGATTTTCGGCTTTACCGCCAACGCCCAGCCCGATGAGATGGAGAACTGCCGCCGTGCCGGTATGAACGATTGCCTGTTCAAACCCATCGGGCTGGAAAACCTGCGTAAACGCCTGGAGTCCGTGCCCTGCTGTGCGTCCGATATCCCGTGCCCTGAAATGCAAGGCCTGGATCTCCAGTTGCTGGAGGGAATGACCGGAGGGAACCCCACGTTGATCCACCGGTTGCTGGAAGAGTTGTACAACAGCAATGACACGGATATCGAGCAGGTGGGGCCTTTGCTGGAAGCGCAGGACTGGAAAGAGCTGGGCGAGCTGGCGCATCGCATGAAAGGCGCTGCCCGCCTGGTCAATGCAAGTGCCCTGCAGGAGGGGTGCGCCGAGCTGGAGGCCGCCTGCCGTGATCACCTTGAAGTCTCGAAGATCCGCGCGAAGGCGTCGAGTGTCATCTCGGTGATGTTTGAGTTGCAGCGGGGACTCAGCGAGCAGTTGGCCAGGTCCGGGCGGGTGGCGTAAGGCTCAGCTCGGGCTGGAACGCCCCGTCATTTCCCGGGCCAGTTCCGTGGCGTAGCTGTCCGTCATGCCGGCGATGAAGTCGATGACGCGCAGGAAGGAGCGGTACAGTGGCCAGCTCGGGTCCGGCGCGTTCTGGCCGAGCAGGTCGAGGATTCGCCGGTGCTTGAACGATGGGGTGCGGCCACCATGCTGCTCCAGCGCCGCACCGCAGAAGGAGTTGAGCAGGATTTCCAGCGTGGTGTAGGCACCGATTTCATGCAGTGTCTTGCGCTTGTCCTGGAAGATCTTCTCCCGTGCCATTGCCTTGGCCCTTTGCACGCAACGCTTGGCGGGGCCGTGCATGTGCTCCACCAGGTCGCCGGACAACCGCCCTGCCAATAGCGCCGGCTCCTGTTCGACGAAGGCCCGCGCCGCGGCATTGGTCAGGTGCTCGATGGCCTTGCCGCGGAGGATTGCCAGCTTGCGCCGGCGGGAGTCGTTGGGGCCCAGCTGACGGTAGGTCTCCGGTAGATCGTCGCCCACCAGGTCGAGCAGCAGCGCCTCGACTTCGGCGTAGTCCAGAAGCTCCATTTCCAGCCCATCTTCGAGATCGATCAGGCCGTAGCAGATGTCATCCGCCGCTTCCATCAGGTAGACCAGCGGATGGCGGGCCCAGCGCTCGGACTCCAGCTGCGGCATGCCCAGTTTCTGGGTGATCTGCTCCAGCAGCGGCAGCTCGCTGCGGTAGCAGCCGAACTTGTGCTTCTTGTAGCCGAGCGAGTCGGCATGGCGGGCAGTCCAGGGGTACTTCAGGTAGGTGCCGAGGGTCGCGTAGGTCAGGCGCGTGCCGCCGTCGAACTGGTGGTATTCGAGTTGGGTGAGTACGCGGAAGCCCTGGGCGTTGCCTTCGAAATGCAGGAAGTCGGAGCGTTCCTCGTCGTTCATGTCGTCCAGCCAGCCACGTCCGGCGGCCTGTTGGAACCAGTGGCGGATGGCGTCTTCGCCGGAGTGGCCGAAGGGCGGGTTGCCGATGTCATGGGCGAGGCAGGCGGACTGCACGATTACCCCCATGTCCGCCGGGTCGCACCATTCCGGCAGGCGGTCGCGGATGATCTCGCCGACGCGCATGCCCAGCGAACGGCCGACGCAGCCGACCTCCAGCGAGTGGGTCAGGCGCGTATGGATGTGGTCGTTGCTCGACACCGGGTGCACCTGGGTCTTGCGTCCCAGGCGGCGGAATGCCCCGGAAAAGATGATGCGATCATGGTCCTTGTGGAAGGCGCTGCGGCCGAGCTCGGCGCTGCTGTGTACCGGTTTGCCGAGGCGTTCTCGGGGGAGCAGGGTGTGCCAGTCCATTCGTCTTTCCGCAATCTGGAGAGTTACCGGCAACGCTAGCCGTTCGCGCCGGCAATCTCAATCGCAGGACTACAGGCCGTCGGCATCGATGTCGATGAGGAAAAGACGCCGGCCCTGGTCGATGAACTGCCCGGCGGTCATGCAGTACTGGTTGGTGGTGGCATCGCGGTAGGTGTTGGACAGCATCAGGCGGCGCTCTTCCCAGCCTTCGGCCAGCAACTGGTAGAAGTACGGGCGCCAGGACCAGTTGTGACCCAGGTAACGCCGGTCTTCCTTCCAGAACAGACCGTTCCACTCCAGGTTCGGTGAGGTCTGGGTGCCGTGGCGGTCGCACTGGTAGATGCGCAGCAGCCGGGTGAAAGACTCCGGCGCCGGCGGCAGGCTGCTGAGGATGGCGCCGCTTTCGGCCCAGGGGCGCAGCATGTCCATCAGCTCGGCGAGTTGCTGGCGCAGTTGGATGAGGTTGGCGCGCTCTCGCAGCTTGCGTCGTACATAGTGCTCGCGGCGCTGGGCGAAGGCGTCGCGGAAGGCGTCGCTGGCCGGGAACTCCAGTGCGGGTCTGGCGAACAGGTAGCCCTGCACGTAGCGCACGCCGCACTCCAGGGCGAAGTCCATTTCCTCCTCGGTTTCCACGCCTTCTGCGATGATCCAGCAGCCGGTTTTCTCGGCCATCTGTGCCAGGGCCTTCACCACGTCGCCGCTGGGACCGCCGCGAGCGGCCGCCTGGAACAGGCGCATGTCGAGCTTGAGGATATCCGGCTGCAGTGCCAGTACGCGATCGAGCTGCGAGTAGCCGGCGCCGAAGTCGTCGATGGCGATACGCGCCCCCGCCTCTCGGTAGCGCGCCACTACTTCCGGCAAGCGCTGATGGCCGCCGCCCAGTTCGGTGATCTCGAACACCACGCGCTTGGGCGGAACCCCTTGCTGCTCCAACTGCTTGAGGCTGGGCAGCGGCTGGTTCGGCCGCAGGCGACTGATCCAGCGTGGCGAGATGTTCAGGCTGAGGAACCAGTCCGCCGGGGCTTCGTGGATCCGTGCCAGGGCTGCATCGCGGATCTGGCGATCGAGTCGGCGCAGTTCGCCGAGGCTGATTCGCGGATTGAAGAACAACGGGCCGACCGAGAGCAGCTCCCCGGTCTCCTGACGCAGGCGTCCCAGTGCCTCGACCCCCGCGACCAGACCGGTCGCGGTGTCGATGAAGGGTTGGAAACAGGCGATCGGTTGTCCTTCGGTCACGGAGCACATCCTTAGTGGTGCGACAGTGGGCGCCGGCGGCGCGGGCAGCTGTCACGTTGCAAGAATGTGGCCACTCAAGGCGGTGGTGGCGCCTCGCTGCGCGGTTTGCGCAGTTGCAGCAACAGCGGGGCAAGGGCAATGCCGATGCGCAGCAGGCGGATCCAGCGGCGCTTGCCGAGCAGCAGCGCCAATGCCGCCGCACCGCCGGCGCCGGCCCACAGCGGCGTGCTGCCGCGCAGGCTCTGGCCCAGGTTGCGGGCTTGTTTCAGGGGCTGCAGCAGCAGATCGCTCTCGCGTTTGAGGTGCTGGCGCTGCATTTCCAGACGCAGCCGCACGATGGCCTTGCGCAATTCGCTCCGTGACAGGTGGCTTGCGGATTCCGGCAGTTCGCTCATGGCTGCAGGCGCTCCCGGTCACGGGCCAGCTCGTCGAGTGTCGCACTGAATGGCGAGCGCTCGTCGCTGAGCAGTTGATAAAGGCGCCAGGCGCACAGGGCGCTGCCGGCGATATAGAAGAGGCAGAGGCCAATGGCCGCCTGCAGTCGGTAGCTGTCCCAGAACACCAGCAGGACCAGCGTCGACAGGCCGATCAGCAGGAGCAGCGCGAACACCAGCGCAAGACCTGCCAACAGCAGGATCTGCAGGGTGCGTGCCTTCTGTTCCTGCAGTTCGATGCCCAGCAATTCGACGTGCCCGTGCAACAGTCCGAGGAAGGCGGCGCCCAGGCGCCGCAGGGAAGGGGAACTGGGCTTTTCGGCGTCCATTCCGTCACTCATGGATCAGCGCCGGCTCACCAGCAGGCCGAGCAGGAAGCCAACGCCCGCGGCGATGCCCACGGCCTGCCAGGGGTGTTCGTTGACGTATTCCTCGGTGGCATCTGCGGCGGCCTTGCTCTGGTCGCGCAGGGTGTCCTTGGTGGAATAGATGGCTTCGCGGGCGCGCTTGAGGCTGGAGTGGATCTGTTCGCGCATCTGGTCGGCTTCGGCGCCAGCCAGGTCGGCGGAGCTCTGCAGGAGTTTCTCGGTGTCGCTGACGAGAGCCTGAAATTCAGCCAGGAGTTCTTCCTTGGCGGCGTTCACTGCGGTCTTGCGAGGCATGTGATGCTCCTTGATCGGGTTGAGGTTCCTAATTTTCGAGCGCCCTGGGCCGGGGAAGTTTCTCATAAGTTGCGCGCCCGGCAATGCCGACGACACGGGGTAAAGCCTAGCCGCTGATTTTCCGGGTGGGTGGTATGCGGCTTGCATTTCGCCGGTGCGCAAGGAGAGCGGAATGCCCCGTGGCGGGGCGTTTCCGGAGCGATGAAAGGCCGGAGGGATCTGCTCAACACACTGAAAAACAAAAGGAAGTACAGAAAACAGCCGTGCTCTCCGAATCGCCCGCGGGCGAATCCGGGGCAGCAGTTGGCCCCCGCTTGGTGCGCCGCCGCTTCAAGGTGGTGCAAGGGGCGGTGGTCGCGGGCCGTTTTGGTGCTTTCCCCTTGACCTTCGGGGCTGCCTGTAGCGATGGAAAATCTCAATAGCGCCGTGGAAACCCTCGTCCACGGTTCCAATACGTTGTTCATCCTGATGGGCGCGGTCATGGTCCTGGCCATGCATGCTGGTTTCGCCTTCCTCGAAGTCGGTACGGTGCGCCTGAAGAACCAGGTCAATGCGTTGTCGAAGATCCTCTCGGACTTCGCCATCTCGACCCTGGCCTATTTCTTCATCGGCTACTGGATCGCCTATGGCGTGAACTTCCTGCAGCCGGCGGCGAGCCTGGCGGCGGAGAACGGTTATGCCCTGGTGAAGTTCTTCTTTCTGCTGACCTTCGCCGCGGCGATTCCGGCGATCATCTCCGGCGGTATCGCCGAGCGCGCACGGTTCGGTCCCCAACTGTGCGCCACGGCGTTGATCGTGGCCTTCCTCTATCCGTTCTTCGAAGGGCTGGTATGGAATGCCAACTTCGGTTTCCAGGATTGGCTGAAGGCCGAGTTCGGCGCTACCTTCCACGATTTCGCCGGCTCCGTCGTGGTGCACGCCTTCGGCGGCTGGCTGGCGTTGGCGGCGGTGCTGCTCCTGGGGCGGCGTAATGGCCGTTACCGTGACGGCCGGCTGGTGGCCTTTGCGCCATCGAGCATTCCGTTCCTGGCGGCGGGCTCCTGGGTGCTGATCGTCGGCTGGTTCGGCTTCAACGTGATGAGCGCGCAGGCCCTGGCCGGCGCCAGCGGTCTGGTGGCGGTCAACTCGCTGCTGGCGATGGTCGGCGGTACCGTGGCGGCGCTGCTGGTGGGGCGCAACGACCCGGGTTTCCTGCATAACGGTCCGCTGGCGGGCTTGGTGGCGGTCTGCGCGGGCTCCGACCTGATGCACCCGATCGGTGCGCTGGTTACCGGCATGATCGCGGGGGCGCTGTTCGTCTGGGCCTTCACCGCGACCCAGGTGCGCTGGAAGATCGACGATGTGCTCGGTGTCTGGCCGCTGCACGGCCTGTGCGGTGCCTGGGGCGGTATCGCCTGCGGCATTTTCGGCCAGTCGGCGCTGGGTGGCATCGGCGGCGTGAGTCTGGCCAGCCAGGTCGTCGGGACACTGCTCGGGGTGACGCTGGCGTTCGCCGGCGGTTTGCTGGTCTATGGCCTGATCAAGCAACTGACGGGTATTCGCCTGACCCAGGAACAGGAGTACTACGGCGCGGACCTGTCGATCCACAAGATTGGTGCGATCAACCAGGAGTAGGTGGCGCTGCAACGAAAAGGCCCGGCATGTGCCGGGCCTTTTCGTTTCGCCTCCGGGGTTACCAGAGCGGCATGGTGTAGCTGACGATCAGACGGTTCTCGTCGTAATCGTTGGTGTAGTTGGTGCGCATGGTAGCATTACGCCACTTCAGGCCGAGGTTCTTCAGCGGGCCGTCCTGGAAGACATAGGCGATGTCGGTGTCGCGTTCCCATTCCTTGCCTTCGCCGTCGCTGGTGATCAGGTCGATGTTGTCGCCGTTCACGTAGCGGGTCATGAAGGTCAGGCCGGGAATGCCCAGGCCGGCGAAGTTGTAGTCGTAGCGCGCCTGCCAGGATTTCTCGTCCTTCATGGCGAAATCGCCGATCTGAACATAGTTCACCAGGTAGGGGTCGGTACCGTTGATGTAGGCGAAACCGGTGTCGCCGCTCATCTTCTGGTAGCCGAGGCCAAAGGCGTGATAGCCCAGGGCGTAGGTGAACATGGCATTGAGCGCCTTGTTGTCGATGTTGCTGCCGCCGTCGTCATCGGACTTGGCCCAGCGGATGTCGGATTTCAGCGACTGCTTGTCGGCGATCGGCAGCACATGGACCAGGCCCAGGTAGTGCTGCTTGTAGATGTTGTCGAGGCCGCCGTAGTGGTAGCTGGTGCTCAGGTTGTCGGTCCACTTGTAGCTGAGGCCGCCGAACAGGAACTCGTTGGTCTTGGTGGTATCGCCCAGGACGATGTTGCGCTTGCCACCACCGGTGATGGTCATGTCCTCGTAGTCGGAGGAGTCGCGCTGGTTCACCTGGTACAGGCGGCCGGCGTCGACGGTCAGGCCGTCGATTTCCATCGAGTTCAGCGCTGCGCCGCTGAAGGTCTGCGGCAGCAGGCGGGTGTCGTTGTACTGCACCACCGGTATCTTCGGCAGCAGGGTGCCGGCCTTCAGGGTGGTCTTGGAGGCGCGCAGCTTGGCGGTGACGCCAAGGTCGCCATAACTGTCTTCGGCGCGGCCATCGCTGCGCGAGCGCTGCAGCAGGCCGGTGCCGCTGCGGTCAGGCGACGAATCGAGTTTCAGGCCTAGGGTGCCCAGGGCATCGACGCCAACGCCAATGGTGCCGTCGGTGAAGCCGGATTCGTATTTGAGGATGAAGCCTTGCGCCCATTCTTCGGCCTTGTTCTGCGCCGGAGTCGGGCTGTCCTGACGGAAGTCGCGGTTGAAGTAGAAGTTGCGTAGTTCGACGCTGGCTTTACTGTCCTTGATGAAGTCAGCGTGGGCAATGGTCGGAACGGTAACGCTGGAACCCAGCGCGGCCAAGGCCACGGCACGGGCGATCGGGGTCTTGCTCATTGTTATTGTCTCCTCGAGCGCTTGGGGCAGGTCGGTGACGCCGGATGGGGGCGGCATGTCGATCTGTTACAGCCTATCTACTAAATCATTACCGAATGTTGACGACTCTTAGACCTTAGTCGTTGATTAGTAAGCTGGCTATTGACGCGCCGGACGGCGTGCGCAGCGGTTCGGCCTGGATCCAATGGGGGTAGTAGCCGAGACGGTCCTGCACTTGGGCGTCATGGGCGGGGATGACGGTCAGCTCCGGGTGCGAGCGCATCAGCAGATGCACGCGGGCCACTTCGTCGAGGGTGCGTTCGCGGTCGTTGTCCACCAGCCGGCGGCTGAGCCAGAACTTCTCGCGCGGGCTGCTGAAGCCGGACAGGCGCCAGGTGGTGTCGCCGCTGAAGAAGAAGCGCCGGCCGTCGTCCAGCGTGATGAGCAGCCCCACCGAGCCGGGCGTGTGGCCGCGCATCGGCACCAGCACCAGACTGCCGTCGCCGAACAGGTCGAGGCTCTCGTCATAGCCCAGAATGGGCGTCGGCTCGAACTGGAAGGGCACCCACTTCACCGGATGGCGGAACTGGCTGGGGAACACCGCCGGTGGATGCGCGATATGCGCGTAGTTGATCTCCTCATAGGGTGCCCAGACCGGCACCTCGGGGAAGTCCGACAGTCCGGAGGCATGGTCCCAATGCGCGTGGGAGAGCAGGATGCGGTCGATGCGGATGCCGCTGTTCTGCAACTGCTCGCGTACCGGTTTCAGTCCCTCGTAGCGAAACAGCGGCTTGTCCCACCAGGGCATGTCCTGCTTGAACTGCGCGTCCGCCTGGCTGCCCAGGCCGGTATCGAACAGCAGGGTGGCGGCGTGGTGCTGGATCAGCACGGCGGTGTGGTTGAGCTGCACCTGGCGGGTCCAGTCGCCGCCGGCGACGGTGAAGGCGTCCAGGGTGGTGACGCCGGAGGTGCGGACCAGCGCGAAGCGCAGGTCGGCGGCAGCATTCAGGCAGGCGAGGGCGAACGCCCCGGCAAGCAGCAGGGAAGACAGGCGCATGGAACATTCCTTTTTAGTCGGCGGCCGGCAGGAACGGCGAGTACTGCAGTTCGGAGAACCCCAGTGGCAGGCGTGCGCGCCGCAGTCGCCAGGCGCCGGGGCGCAGGCTGAGCATGCGTTGCGCGCCGGGCGTCCAGTCAGGTGCGCCATCCCGTGGCCAGTGGATACGCGCGGTTGCTTGCAGGTGCAGCAGGTCGCCGCTGTCGAAGTCGATCAGCAGCAGGGCGCAACGCGGCTCCAGCGCCAGGTTGCCGAGGGTGTTGAAGAGGTTGTTGCCGGCGTAGTCCGGCAGCCAGAGCTGGCCGTCTTCGCCGAGGCGGAGAAAGCCCGGCGGGCCTCCCCGGTGAGAGATATCGACGCCGCCATTCTCGCCGGCATACCGGCTGGCGATGAACAGGGTATCGCTGCGTGTCGCCAGTCCCACCCAGCGTGAGTCGAGGCCGACGCCACTCACGCTGGGGCCCGGCGTGCGCGGCAGGGCGTGCCAGTGGCGTGACTGGATGTACTTCGGGCAATTGCCGAAGGATTGCAGCGCGCGCAGGCTGAAGCCCTCGTCGTCCAGGGACTCCACGCGGCCGTTGAGGCGGTTGCGCCGCCGCGTCGGCAGTTCGAGTCCAAGCAGGCCCAGCAGGGCGCCGTCGTACAGGTTGGCGCGCAGCGGGTCGTCCGCCTCGGCCAGGGCCTCGACGCGCAAACGCTCCGCTTCCGGCGAGTGGGCGAATCCGGGCGAACCCCAGAGCACAGAGGCCTGGGGCTGCCCATCGGGATCGACACTGCCGACCAGCAGCCACGGCAGCAAGGCGAAGAACTCACGGTGCTGGTCCGGCATGAAGCAGCGGATCGCGCGGCTGCCGAACCCCGCAACCTGCTCGCGTACGCCGGCCCGCTCCTGAATCGCCAGTTCACCGGGGTGGAAGGGCGTGTCCATCGAACACCTCCGGGGGCTTACAGCCGAGGTTGCGGTACGTAGCCGGGCAGGGCGCGGATGCGAGCGAGCCAGTCCTGTACATAGGGATAGCCGGAAAGCTCCAGATCGCCTTCCTCCGCGAGCGCCACGTAGGGATAGACGGCAATGTCGGCGATGCTCGGCTCCTGGGTTTGCGCCAGCCAGCGGTGCTCGGCGAGGGTGGCGTCGAGCAGCTCCAGGGCATGACGGCCCTTGGCCTGCGCGGCCGGCAGGTCGCCGGGGCGCTTGAACAGCAGGATCACCCGCGCCGTCGCCAGGCCATGCTGGACTTCGTTGGCGGAAAAGCTCAGCCAGTGGGCGATGCGCCCCTGGGTCACGGCGTCCTGGGGATTCCAGTGCGGCTCGGCGTACTGCCGGGCGAGGTAGACGAGGATGGCGTGGGAGTCGCCCAGGCGCAGTTCGCCATCTTCCAGCGCCGGTACCTGGCCGCGCGGATTGATCGCCAGGAAGATCGGCCGCTTGTGCGCACCGCCGAGCAGATCGACCGGAGCCAGTTCGGCCGACTGGCCGATCAGTCCGAGGAACAGGCGCACCTTGTAGCAGTTACCGGAGAGCGGGACGTCGTGCAGTTTCATGGCGGAATCCTTTGCGTGAGTCGTTGTGGGGACTGCGAAATGGATATTAGACAGACAGGTCTGTATAGTTCAAGTGGAAAGATTGCCCGTCGGTCACGCCAGGGGCTCGCGGCTCGCGCATAATGTCGGGTCAGGAGGTAATTTCATGGCATCCAGCAAACGCGAACTGCTGCTCAGCACCGCCCAGGACCTGTTCTACCGCGAGGGCTACCACGCCACCGGCATCGACCGCATCCTCGCCGAGTCGGGCGTGGCGAAGATGACCCTGTACAAGCACTTCAAGTCGAAGGACGAGCTGATCATGGCGGCGTTGGAAGAGCGCCACGCCCGGATGGTCGAGCGCATGAACGCCGCCGAGCGGCTCATGGAGCCTCGCGCGGCGATCCTGGTGACCTTCGAGGCTTTGCAGGACTTTCTCGGCGCCGAGGATTTCTGCGGCTGCGCCTTCATCCATGCCGCCGGCGAGTTCCATGATCGCGATCACCCGATCCACCGCCAGGCCGCCGAACACAAAGCCTTCATCGAGCGCTACTACATCGCCCAGTTGGGGCGGCTGGGCGTCGCACAACCGGAGACGCTGGCGCGGCAGTTGCAATACCTGTTGGAAGGCGTGCTGGTGATGGCGCACATGCAGGGGCCGGCGAACCAGGCCCTGGAAGCTCGCGCGGCGGCCGATGTGCTGCTGCAACACGCCGGAGTCTGAGCGATGGAGTCGAACATGCCCCCCGAATGCCAGCTCTTCGGCACCCTGGGTTGTCATTTATGCGAAGTGGCGGAAGCGGTGCTGATGCCCTTCGTCGAACACGGCTTGCTGGTCGAATTGGTGGACATCGCCGACCGCGAAGAGTGGGTCGAGCGCTACGGCCTGAACATCCCCGTGTTGCGTCGTTGCGACAGCGGCGCGGAGCTCAACTGGCCCTTCGATACCGAGCAGGTCGCCAGCTTCCTTCGCTGCTAGCGCCTGGGCGGCCTTCTGCCGATTCAACCGCGGCGAGGCGTTTCATGACGATCGGATTTCCCGGGCTCGGCGGCATGGGGACCGCTGCCGTTCACCAGTCCGGGCAGTACTGATACGCCCATGAAAATCGCAGGCAATAAAAAACCCGCCGTTAGGCGGGTTTTTCGGGAATTGGTCGGAGCGACTGGATTCGAACCAGCGACCTTCTCGTCCCGAACGAGACGCGCTACCAAGCTGCGCTACGCTCCGTTTGATGGCGCGCATTCTACCGAAAAACTTTTGATGCACAAGGGGTTAGCGAAAAAAATTTCAGAAATTTTTTCTCCCCCCACTCAAAAGCAAACGCCCCGCAGACCGGCTGGGGCCTGCGGGGCGTTTTCATGGGCGGGAAGCTCAGAGCTCCTTGACGGTCCGCACCTGATCCTTGTTCACACGGGCGGTTTTGCCATCCAACTGCTCGAACTCATAGAAGCCGGATTGTTCGTCGTACTGGGGCTTGTCGACGGACTGAATCTCACGGCCATCGTTCAGCGTGATGACGGAAGGCGTGGAACAACCTGCAAGCACGCCAATGCCCAGGGCGAGCAGGAAGGCGGGAAGCATCCGGTTGGTCATGGGTGAATCTCCTGATGAGCGAACAGAAATGTACGACGATTCGGACAGAGATTTTCCCAGCAAAGTTCCCAGAATCTTTTCGAGAACGTCGCTATCGACCGTCGTAGAGCAATTCAGGCGTATTGAGGTTGGCCAGGCGCGGATCGCCCGCGAGGCAGTCCACGGCATGCAGGCCCAGGTGCGAGAAGACATGACGCGGACTACGGTCGCCGCGCTGCCAGGCGTCTTCTATCTGCGCCCGCAAGGCGACGGGGATCACGCTGAACAGCGGTTCCCACTGATCGCCACAGCGCAGCATCTGTACGTCGTTCGGCGAGGCGGCCGAGGCCCGCAGCAGGCGCTCCAGCAGTTCGCGGTCGAGCAACGGGGCATCGCAGGGCAGCACCAGCAGGTGGGGGTGCCGCGCCACGGCGAGGCCGGCACGGATACCGGCCAGCGGGCCGGGATAGTCGGGGCTGTCGTCGTGCACCAGGCGGTCCGCGTAGGGCGCGTACTCCTCCGGGTGGCGGTTGCAGGAAATGATCAGGTCATCGCTCAGCGGGCGGATGAGGGCGGCGGCATAGCTCACCAGCGGCTGCCCTCTCCAGGGCAGCAGCCCCTTGTCGCGCCCGCCCATCCGCTGCCCACGGCCTCCAGCGAGGATCAACACGGAACAGGGCGGCAGCGGGGCTTGTGGCATGTCAGGGTCTCCAGGGCGGGCCTGTGATATAACACCGCGCATTCCAACCTCACAAGCAAGGGCCCTCATCATGAGCCACAAGGCCGAGCAACCATTCGTCCCGCTGAACATCGCTGTCCTCACTGTCAGCGATACCCGCACCCTGGAAACCGATACCTCCGGCCAGTTGTTCGTCGACCGCCTGAAGGGCGCCGGACACAACCTCGCCGCCCGCGTCCTGCTCAAGGATGATCTCTATCGCATCCGCGCCCAGGTGGCGACCTGGATCGCCGAGGATGACGTGCAGGTCGTGCTGATCACCGGCGGCACCGGCTTCACCGGCCGCGACAGCACCCCGGAAGCCGTGACCTGCCTGCTGGACAAGGTCGTGGACGGCTTCGGCGAGCTGTTCCGGCAGATTTCCGTGGCCGATATCGGCACCTCCACCGTGCAGTCCCGCGCGCTGGCCGGCCTCTCCAATGGCACCCTGGTCTTCTGCCTGCCGGGCTCCACCAATGCCTGCCGCACCGCCTGGGACGGCATTCTCGGCGAACAGTTGGACGCCAGCCATCGCCCCTGCAACTTCGTGCCGCACCTGAAGAAGGCGGCGCCCTGCGAGAGCCGCGGATGAGCTGCTGCGACAAGCCCGGCCTGCTGCCGGTCGAGGACGCCCTGGCGCGCCTTTTGACCCTGGCCGAGCAGTCCCCGATCGCGGAAACCGATGCCGTGACCTTGGCCGAGGCGGACGGCCGCGTGCTGGCCGAGCCGTTGCTGGCCGGGCTGGACCTGCCGCCGTGGCCGAACAGCGCTATGGACGGCTACGCGCTGCGCCTGGCCGACTGGCAGGGCGAGGCGCTGCCGGTGAGCCAGAAGATCTTCGCCGGCCAGGCGGGCGAGCCGCTGTTGCCGGGCACCTGCGCGCGCATCTTCACCGGCGCGCCGGTACCCGAGGGCGCCGATTGCGTGGAGATGCAGGAAAACGTCGAAGTGCTCGCCGATGGCCGTGTGCGTTTCCTCGAAGCGCTCAGGGCCGGCCAGCACGTGCGCCCGCAAGGCCAGGAAACCCGCAGGGGCGACTGCGTGCTGCCCGCGGGCACGCGCCTGGGGCCCATCGAAATCGGCCTGGCGGCCTCCCTTGGCCAGGCCGAGCTGAAGGTGCGTCGCCGCCCGCGCGTGGCGCTGCTGTCCACCGGCGACGAACTGGTCGAACCCGGCAAGTCGCTGGCGCTGGGGCAGATCTACAACAGCAATCGCCACCTGCTGCGCACCTGGCTGCAACGCTTCGGTTGCGAAGTGGTGGACGCCGGCATCCTGCCGGACGATCTCGAGCGCACGCGCGCCGCGCTGGCGGGCTTGTCGAGCGTGGACCTGATCCTTTCCACCGGCGGGGTGTCCGTCGGCGAGGCGGACTTCCTCGGCGCGGCCCTGCGCGAAGCGGGCGAGCTGGCACTGTGGAAGCTGGCGATCAAGCCGGGCAAGCCGTTGACCGTCGGGCATTACCAGCAGGTGCCGGTGATCGGCCTGCCGGGCAATCCCGCGTCCACCCTGGTGACCTTCGCGCTGCTGGCGCGGCCTTACCTGATGCGTCGCCTCGGCATGCAGAAGGTCGAGCCGCTGCGCGTGCAGGTGCCGGCGGGTTTCAGCTGGACCAAGCCGGGCAACCGCCGCGAGTACCTGCGCGCGCGCCTGGAGGATGGTCGCGCGGTGCCCTACGCCAACCAGAGTTCCGGCGTTCTGCGTAGCGCGGCCTGGGCGGAAGGGCTGGCGGAGGTGCGCGAGGGGACGACGCTGGCCGAGGGCGATTGGCTGAACTTCATTCCGTTCAGCGAGCTTCTCGACTGAGACATCCCCGAACTGATCGGCTTTTCGTAGAAGCGAGCTGGCTCGCGAACATCCCTCTACCGGTGCTTCGCTGTGAAGCAGTTCACCAGCAAGCTCGCTCCTGCAAAGACGCCACGCCGGGCATGCAACTCGATGAAAAACGCCGGTCTCAGACCGGCGTTTTCTTTTGCTGCTGGCGGTACTCGCCCGGCGTCTGCCCGGTCCAGCCCTTGAAGCTGCGGTGGAACGAGCGCGACTCGGTGAAGCCCAGGTACTGGGCGATGTCCTGGATCGGCAGGTCGCTGTGCACCAGGTAGTGCTCGGCCAGCTCCTGGCGCAGCTCGTCGAGAATCTGCTGGTAGCTGGTGCCGGCCTGCTGCAGGTGACGCTGCAGGGTGCGCACGGTTATCTCGAAACGCTCGGCGACGCGTTCCTTGCGCGGCAGGCCGTCTTTCAGCAACAGGCGCAGGGCGTTCTTCACGCGCAGCGGCAGCGGCTCGTCGTCGTCCAGTTCGGCCATCAGCGCCAGGGCGTGTTCTTCCAGGGTGCGCAGCAGGTTGGCGTCGGCCTGGCGCAGCGGGTAGGCCAGCAGCGGCAGGGGCACCAGCAGTGCGCTGCAGGGCTGATCGAAGCGCACCGGGCAGCCGAACAGTTGCTCGTACTCCTCGATCTGCGTGCCCTCGGGCTGCGCGTGCTGGAACCAGACTGCCTGCGGCGAGCCCTGGGTGTCGGCGATCCAGCGCGCATAGAGCAGCCAGGACGCCAGCACGTTCTCCACCATGTGCCGGCGGATCGGCGCCGCGTCGTGGCGGCAGTTCCAGATTAGCTTCACATGGTCGCCGGCCGGTTCCAGCTGGCTGGTGCCCATGTCGCCCACCAGTTTCTCGTAGGGAATGATCCGGCCCATCGCTTCGCCCAGGTTGGCGCAGTTCATGGTGATGTAGCCGAGCACGCTCCAGGAGCCGGGCTGGACGAAGCGCGCCGAGTGCAGCCCGAACAGCGGGTCGCCGGAGTGCGCGCAAAGGTACTGCAACAGACGCTCGTGGGTCTCGCTGGGCAGGCGCTGGCTGTTGTCGTTCAGTTGCGAACGTTCAAGGCCCGCGGCTTGCAGGGCGGCGTCCAGGTCCATGCCGAGGGACTCGGCGTGGCGCAGGTATTTCAGCAGGGCGGGGACGGAGGTGTAGCCGAGGGAATGCATGGCGTTCGTTCTTGTTCTGGTGTCTCGATCGGCAACTGTGCCTGTCTTGATCCGACAGTGACAGCGCAGGGCGGCTGGCTAGTATAGGCAGCCATTACATTGCATCGAAATAGCCAGGTTCTGTGCGAAAAGTGTCTGCGCATCGGTGATGCTTCGTTGGAAATCGCTTCGGACGGTTCATTAACTGCCGTTAACTCCGCGTCCCTCCGACTCCTGCTTCGCCTGACCTTCGCTCGACGACTTCTCGTACAGACCCAAATTAAAAGGAGCGGGCATGCGACGCTGGAACGGCTGGGGTGAGGAAACGACGGTGGTGGAACTGCCCGAGAACGGGCGCGGTTTTCTCGCCGAGCTGGTTGGCAGCGGTCAGCCGTTGCCGGACGCCACGCTGGAGGGGGTGCTGGCGAAAGTCCCGGCTTCGCGCCTGCCGGAGCACCCACTGGTAGTGCGCGATGCCCGCGACCGCCTGCTGCACGCCCGTGGCCAGAGCCTGCCGGACTGGCTGGCGATGCGCGAAGGCGACTTCGGCGTGTTCCCCGATGGCGTGGCCTACCCACAGACCGCCGAGCAGATCCGCGAGCTGCTGAAGTTCGCCGAGCTCTGGGATTGCCTGGTGATCCCCTACGGCGGTGGCACCTCGGTAGCCGGCCACATCAATCCGCCTGCGTCGGACAAGGCGGTGCTCACCGTTTCCCTGGAGCACATGAACCGCCTGCTGGAACTGGACGAACAGAGCCTGATCGCCACCTTCGGCCCCGGCGCCAACGGTCCGCAGGTGGAAAGCCAGCTGCGCGCCCGTGGCTACACCCTGGGGCACTTCCCGCAGTCCTGGGAACTGTCCACCCTCGGCGGTTGGGTTGCCAGCCGCTCCAGCGGCCAGCAGTCGCTGCGCTATGGGCGCATCGAGCAACTGTTCGCCGGCGGCTCGCTGGAAACCTTCGCCGGCACTCTGGAAATACCCACCTTCCCGGCGTCCTCGGCGGGGCCCGATCTGCGCGAGATGGTGATGGGCTCCGAAGGCCGCTTCGGCATCCTCTCCTCGGTGAAGGTGCGCGTCACGCGCATCGCCGAGGACGAACGCTTCTACGCGGTGTTCCTGCCGTCCTGGGAGCAGGCGCTGGCAGGCATCCGCACGTTGGCGCAGGCGCGGGTGCCGCTGTCGATGCTGCGCCTGTCCAATGCCATCGAGACCCGGACCCAGCTCGCACTCGCGGGCCATCCGGGCCAGATCGCCTGGCTGGAGCGTTACCTGAAGCTGCGCGGCGCGGGAGAGGGCAAGTGCATGCTGACCTTCGGCGTCACCGGCGACCGCGCGCAGAATGCCACCTCGCTGCGCGCCGCGCGCCGCCTGCTCAAGGGCTTCGGCGGCGTGTTCACCGGTACCCTGCTGGGCAAGAAGTGGGCGCAGAACCGCTTCCGCTTCCCCTACCTGCGCGAGGCGCTGTGGGAGAACGGCTACGTGGTCGACACCCTGGAAACCGCAACCGACTGGTCCAACGTCGACAACCTGTTGAATCGCATCGAAGCCAGCCTGCGCGACGGGCTGGCCGCCGAGGGCGAGCGGGTGCACGTGTTCACCCATCTGTCCCACGTCTACGGCGAAGGCTCGAGCATCTACACCACCTACGTGTTCCGCCCGGCCGCCAGCTATGCCGAGACACACGAGCGCTGGCGCAAGCTCAAGCACGCCGCCAGCCAGACGATCGCCAACAACCACGGCACCATCAGCCACCAGCACGGCGTGGGCAAGGATCACGCGCCCTACCTGGCGGTGGAGAAGGGCCCGCTGGGCATGGCGGCGCTCAAGGCGCTGGCCGGGCATTTCGACCCGTCCGGCCGCCTGAGCCCCGGCACCTTGTTGCAGGACTGACGGCATGTCCGCCTGGAATGCGGCCTGGCGCGCCACGGCGTTGCCGGAGCTGGCGGTGCGCGACTGGGATCTGATCGTGGTCGGCGGCGGCATCAGCGGCGCCGGCATCCTGCGCGAGGCCGCGCGACGTGGTTGGCGCTGCCTGCTGGTCGAGCAGCGCGACTTCGCCTGGGGCACCTCCAGCCGCTCGTCGAAGATGGTCCACGGCGGCCTGCGCTACATCGCCAAGGGCCAGTTCGGCCTGACTCGCGACTCGGTGCGCGAGCGCCAGCGCCTGCTCGGCGAGGCGCCGGGGCTGGTCGATCCGCTGAGCTTCATCATGCCGCACTACCAGGGCGGCTTCCCCGGCCCGCGTGTGTTCGGCACGCTGCTGTCGCTGTACGACGCACTGGCCGGGCGGCGCAATCACCTGTTCTATCGCCTGGAGGAGCTGCGTTACCTGGCGCCGGGCCTGAAGGAGGAGCGCCTGCTGGGCGGCACCCGCTTCCAGGATGCGGTGACCGACGACGCGCGACTGGTGATGCGCGTGCTCGGCGAGGCGCGGGCCGAGGGCGGCGAAGCGCTGAATGGCTTGAAGGTGATCGCGCTGGATCGCCGCGACGGCCGTGTTCAGGGGCTGGTCGCCGAGGACAGCGAGAGCGGCGAGCGCTTCACCTTCCGCAGCCGCGCCGTGGCGCTGGCCACCGGCGCCTGGGCCGATGTGCTGCGGCACAGGCAGGGCGGCGAGCACATTCGCCCGCTGCGTGGCAGCCACCTGCTGCTGCCGGCCTGGCGCCTGCCGGTCGCCCACGCCTTCAGCTTCATGCACGGGCAGGACAAGCGTCCGGTATTCGTCTTCCCCTGGGAAGGCGCGACTGTGGTCGGCACCACCGATCTGGATCACCGCGACACCCTGGATGACGACGCGGCCATCAGCCGCGAGGAACTGGACTACCTGTTGGCCGCCTGCGCCCAGCAGTTTCCCTCGGCGCGGATCACCGCCGCCGACGTGCGTGCCACCTGGGCCGGCGTACGCCCGGTGGTCAGCGATGGCGCCCCGATGCTCAAGCCCTCCGACGAGAAGCGCGAGCACGCGCTGTGGGTCGAGCCCGGCTGCGTGACCCTGGCCGGCGGCAAGCTCACCACCTTCCGCCTGCTGGCGCTGGAGGTGCTGGCGGCGTGCGCGCCGATGCTGGACAGGTCGCTGGAGGCGGCGGGCGACAACCTCTTCGCCCCCTGCGAAAGCCCTGTCCCAACGGGGTTGACTCCGACCCAGCAGCGTCGCCTGAGCGGCCGTCACGGGCGTGCGTTACCGGAGCTCGTACGTCTGCTGAAGGACGTGGGCGTCGGGCGCATCGGCGACACCGACTGCCTCTGGGCCGAACTGGCCTGGGCGGCGGAGGGCGAACTGGTGCTGCACCTGGACGACCTGCTGCTGCGCCGTACCCGCATCGGCCTGCTGCTGGCCGACGGCGCCGCCGCCGAACTGCCGAAGATCCGCGCGCTGTGCCAGCCCCGCCTGGGCTGGAGCGATGCCCGCTGGAAGCGTGAAGAACAGGACTACCGGGCGCTCTGGCGGCGCAGCTACAGCCTGCCGGATGCGCACTGAGCGAACGCGCCCACACCCAGAACAAGAAGGACCGCACCTTGAGCGAACAGAACTACCTGCTGGCCATCGACAACGGTACCCAGAGCGTACGCGCGCTGCTTTTCGACCTGGACGGCAATCTGGTCGGCAAGGGCAAGGTGGAGCTGGAAGCCTATTTCTCCGACAGCCCCGGCTGGGCCGAGCAGCATCCGGAGTATTACTGGGAGCAATTGGGCGAAGCCTGCCGGCGCCTGTGGGCCAGCGTCGACGTCGATCGCAGCCGCATCCGCGGCGTGTCGCTGACCACCCAGCGCGGCACGGTGATCCATGTCGATGAGGCGGGGCAGGCGCTGCGACCGGCGATCATCTGGCTGGACCAGCGCCGCGCCGAACTGGGCGAGTCGATCAAGGGACCCTGGAGCTGGCTGTTCAAGCTGGTGGGCGCGCAGGGGGCGGTGGACTACTTCCGCACCCAGGCCGAGGTGAACTGGGTGGCCCAGCAGCAGCCGGACATCCACCAGCGTACCCACAAGGTGCTGCTGCTTTCGGGCTTCCTCACCCACCGCCTGTGCGGTCGCTACGTGGACTCGGTGGCCTCCAGCGTGGCCTACCTGCCGTTCGACTACAAACGCCTGCACTGGGCCGCGCCGCGCGACTGGAAGTGGCAGGCGCTGGAGGTGCGTCGCGAGCAACTGCCGGACCTGCTCAAGCCTGGCGAGCGCCTGGGTGAGATCACTGCTCAGGCCAGCCGCCACACCGGCATTCCCGAAGGCCTGCCGCTGATCGCGGCGGGCGCGGACAAGGCCTGCGAAGTGCTCGGTGCCGGTGCCATCGATCCGCGGATTGCCTGCCTGTCCTACGGCACCACGGCGACCATCAACACCACGCGGTCGCGCTACCTGGAAACCATCCCGCTGATTCCGCCGTACCCGGCGGCGATCCCCGACCACTTCAACACCGAAGTGATGATCTACCGTGGCTTCTGGATGGTCAGCTGGTTCAAGCGCGAGTTCGGCCTGCGCGAGATGCAGCGCGCCACCGAGCTGGGCGTCGAGCCGGAGAAATTGTTCGACGAACTGGTCAACAGCGTCCCCGCCGGCTCAATGGGGCTGATGCTGCAGCCTTACTGGACACCCGGCATCCGCGAGCCGGGGCTGGAAGCCAAGGGAGCGATCATCGGCTTCGGCGACGTCCACACCCGCGCGCACATCTATCGCGCCATCCTCGAGGGCCTGGCCTACGCGTTGCGCCAGGGCAAGGAGCGCATCGAGAAACGCTCCGGCACCCGCATCGAACGGCTGCGCGTGGCGGGCGGCGGCTCGCAGAGCGACGCGGCGATGCAGCTCACCGCCGACATCTTCGGCCTGCCGGCGGAGCGCCCGCACGTCTACGAGGCGTCCGGACTGGGTGCGGCCATCGACTGCGCGGTGGGCCTGAAGCTGTACCCGGACTTCGCCAGCGCCATCGCCGCGATGACCCGCGTCGGCGATGTCTTCCAGCCGCGCCCGGAGGCACAGCGCACCTACGAGCGGCTGTACAGCGAGGTCTACCAGCGCATGTACAGGCAACTGAAGCCGCTGTACCAGAGTATCCGCGAGATCACCGGCTATCCGGCCTGAACCGGCGGATTAAGGTTGGCGCAATGACCGTCCGTTAACCTGGGTCCATAGTCATTGGATCATTCGGGAGGAAACCGGCCATGACGCAACCCAGGACGATGCTGATCCTGCACGGCAAGCAGGCGGCCAACGACGCGGTGCGCGAGGCGGTGAAGAGCGTGCGGCGGATGGGGCGCGTACTCGACGTGCGGGTGACCTGGGAGGGCGGGGATGCCCGGCGGCTGGTCGAGGAGGCGCTGGCCGCCGGGTACACGACCCTGATTGCGGGCGGCGGCGACGGCACCGTGCGCGAGGTGGCCGAAGCGCTGGCCCAGTGCGGCGGCGAGGCCAGTCTGGCGGTCCTGCCGCTGGGTACCGCGAATGACTTCGCCCGTGCTGCCTGCGTGCCGCTGGAGCCCGCGTCTGCCCTGGCGCTGCTGGAGGTGCCGCCACGTCCTGTGGATATCGGCGAGATGGACGGCCATCTGTTCCTCAACATGGCCACCGGCGGCTTCGGTTCGAAGGTCACCGCCAACACCCCCGAGGACCTGAAGAAGCTGCTGGGCGGCGCGGCCTACCTGCTCACCGGGCTGACGCGCTTCTCCGAAGTGCATACCGCCCGTGGGCGCTTCCGTGGGCCGGACTTCCACTGGGAAGGCGAGTTTCTCGCCCTGGGCATCGGCAACGGCCGGCAGGCGGGCGGTGGGCATGTGCTGTGCCCGGAGGCTCGGGCGGATGACGGGCTGCTGGACGTCAGCATCCTGCCCGCCCCGCAGGACATGGTCGACGCCCTGGGCGCCCTGCTGGGCAGCGGGCTGGGCGGCCAGGAGCTGTTCGTCCGCGCGCGCGTGCCCTGGCTGGAGGTGGAGGCGGCCGAAGGTCTGGACGTGAACCTCGATGGCGAGCCGCTGGAAGGCCGGCACTTGCGCTTCGCGGTGAGGCCGGCGGCGTTGTCCATGCACCTGCCGACGGATTCTCCACTGCTGGCGGAGGTGCTGCCGGCCCGCTGATGCGACTGGTGGCGTGCGAGAGAGTCAGGCATGATGGCTCTGCGCCATTATCCTGGGCTGGGGTAATCGGCCGATAGCTTCCCGCATGATCCCTTTCGAACCAGGAGCAGGCATGGCCGGTATTCTCGACAGCGTCGACTCACGCACCCAACTGGTGGGACAGAACCGACTGGAGATCCTCGTCTTCCGCCTGGCGGGACGGCAGCCGTTCGCGATCAACGTGTTCAAGGTGCAGGAAGTCCTGCAGTTGCCCCGCCTGACCCTGATCCCGCAGCGCCACCCGATGATCTGCGGGGTGATCAACCTGCGTGGCCAGACCCTGCCGGTGATCGACCTGTCGCGAGCCATCGGCATGCGCGCGCTGGTGCCGGATGCCAGCAGCACCATCATCGTTACCGAGTACAACCGTTCGGTGCAGGCCTTCCTGGTCGGCGGGGTGGAACGCATCCTCAACCTCAACTGGGAAGCCGTGCAGCCTCCGCCCGGCGGCGCCGGCCGGCAGCACTACCTGACCGCGATCACCCGGGTGGAAGACCGCCTGGTGGAGATCATCGACGTGGAGAAGGTACTGGCCGAGATCGTGCCGATGAATACCCGGGTGTCCGCCGACCGCCTGGATGACGCGCTGCTGGAACAGACCCGTGGCCGCGAGGTGCTAGTGGTGGATGACTCCAGCGTGGCTATCGCCCAGTTGCGCGATACGCTGACCCAACTCGGCCTGCGCCTGCACGTGGCCACCGACGGCCTGCGCGCGCTGCAGCAGCTCAAGCGCTGGGCGGACGAGGGGCACGACATGGACGAGAAGCTGCTGATGGTCTTCACTGACGCCGAAATGCCGGAAATGGACGGCTACCGGCTGACCACCGAAATCCGCAACGACCCGCGCCTGCGCAGTCTCCACGTGGTGCTGCATACCTCGCTGTCGGGCAGCTTCAACGATGCGATGGTGAAGAAAGTCGGCTGCGATGACTTCCTCTCCAAGTTCCAGCCCGACCAACTGGTGGAAGTGGTGCGCCGTCGCCTGCAGAAAGTCCTCGCCTGACACCGAGTCTTCCTTTGCAGGAGCGAGCTTGCTCGCGAACCGCCTGATGCCAATGCATCAGGCGAAAAGCCTTCGCGAGCAAGCTCGCTCCTACCGTTCGTTGCCATTGCTAGGCGCCCGCTCCACGCCGTATAAGGTCGCTTTCGCCCACGTGAAAGGACGTCCCGATGTACACCCTCAGCGAGCTCTACCGCTACCCGGTCAAATCCACCGTCAACGAGCCCCTGCAGTCGATTCGGCTGGACGCGCTGGGGTTGGAGGGGGACCGTCGCTGGATGGTGGTCGAGGCTGCCAATGGTCGCTTCCTGACCCAGCGCCTGCTGCCGCAGATGGGCCGTATCGAGGCGCGCTGGCAGAATGGTTTCCAGGCCCTGCGCCTGCGCGCGCCAGGCATGGACGACCTGCTGGTGAACGTGCCGGGCCGCGATGACAACCTGCGTGGCGTGGTCATCTGGCGCGACATGCTGCAGGTGCCGGATGCCGGCGATGCCGCTGCCCAGTGGCTGAGCCGCTTCCTGGGCCGCGCTGTGCGTCTGGTGCAGATGCCCGAGCAGCGCGCGCGGCAGGTGGATACCGCCTATGCCGAGCCGGGCGAACAGGTGCACTTTGCCGATGGATTCCCGCTGCTGCTGATTGGCCAGGGTTCGCTGGACGATCTTTCCGCGAAGGTCGGCCGTCCGCTGGAAATGCCGCGCTTTCGTCCGAACCTGGTGGTGGCGGGCGCCGAGCCGTTCGCCGAGGACGGCTGGAAGCGCATCCGCGTCGGCGACGTCGTCTTCAAGGTGGCCAAGCCCTGCTCGCGCTGCATCCTCACCACCATCGACCCGCAGACCGGTGAGCGTGACCCGGAGCGCCAGCCGCTGGCGACGCTGCTGCAGTACCGCAACGTCAACGGCGAGGCGCTGTTCGGCCAGAACCTGATCGCCCTGAACAGCGGCGAGCTGCGCGTGGGTATGGATGTGGAAGTCCTGGAGTAGCCCCGACATTGGGGCACTTGTAGGAGCGAGCTTGCTCGCGAACAGCTTGATGCGGGTACATCCGAGGAAGCGTTCGCGAGCAAGCTCGCTCCTACAGGTAGCATCAGGGGCACAACCGTTGGTACTCCGCCAGCGCTTTACAGCTTGGCTTCGACGCAACCGGTGCTCTGGCACTCGCGCTCCCGCTCGCGCAGCACGCCCAGGCGCTCCTGGGTCCTGTCCACCGCGCACTGCAGGTTGACGAAGTAGCCGCCGTCGCGCTCGTAGCTGCACTGGGCGTCGCGGTCCTTGATCCAGGCAAGCTGGCTTTTCTTCAGCGTGGCCTTCTGGCTGTCGTTGAGCAGTTTGCGCAGGGTGCCGAATTCCTGGTTCAGCTCGCGGTCGACCTGGGCGTATTCGGTGCTCAGGCAGTACACGCTGTCGAAGGCGTTGCGCGGCTTCTCGCAGGCGGCCAGGGCCAGGTCGGCGCCGAGCAGGCCCGCCGCCAGGGCAGTAAGGGACAGTACGGTCTTGCGCATGGGAATTTCCTTTTCCGTGAGGGGATGGAAACCGCCCGGCGGGTGCCGGGCGGGGGAGTGGATCAGAGTTCGTCGAAGAAGCGTTCGTGCCAATCGACGATGGGCTGCGGCGCGTTGAGCTTCTGCCCGTAGATCACCGCGTACGACAGCACGTTCTGCACGTAGGAGCGGGTTTCGTCGAACGGGATGGTTTCCACCCAGACGTCGAAGGCCAGGTGGCGCGCATCCTTCAGCCACTGGCGCACGCGGCCGGGGCCGGCGTTATAGGCGGCGGTGGCCAGTACGCGGTTGCCGTTGAACTGGGCATGCACCTGGCTGAGGTAGGCGGCGCCGAGCTGGATGTTCAGGTCCGGCACGATCAACTGCTGTGGCGAGGCCAGCGGGATGCCGAATTTCTTCGAGGTTTCCTTGGCGGTGGCCGGCATCAACTGCATCAGGCCGGTGGCGCCGACGCCCGAGCGCGCATCGGACATGAAGGCGCTCTCCTGGCGGGTGATGGCGAACACCCAGCTGGAATGCAGGCCACGGTTGCGCGCCTCGCGTACCAGGGTGTTGCGGTGCGCCATAGGGAAGCGGATGTCCAGGTCGTCCCAGTACTTGGCCTGGCTGATCGCGCGGATCGCCGGGAAGTACCACTGCATGTCGTAGGCGATCTTCGCCTGGGCCAGCAGCTCGTCATGACTGAGCAGGCGGGCGGCGTGGTACCACTCGCGACGGGCGTTGATGATCTCGCCGCGGGCGTAGAACTCCAGGGCGCGGCGGGTGCTGGCGGCATTGCGCACGCGCTGCAGGGTGCGCGGATCCGGCGATACCGGGCGGTTGTTCAACTGGTAGGGGGCGTTGATCCGGTCGGCGGCGAGGAAACCGTAGAAGTCACGCTCGCGGGCGACTGGCTGGTACAGGCTGATCGCCTGCTTGCTTTGCGGTTCGGCCAGTTGCAGGGCACGGGCCTGCCAGTACTTCCAGCGGTTGGTTTCCGCCAGTTCCGGCGGCAGGGCGCGGGTCAGCTGGTAGGCGTCCTGCCAGCGGCCCAGGCGCAGCAGCAGGCGCAGGCGCCATTCGGTGACGGTGTTGTCGCGCAGTTGCGGGTCGTACTTCTCCATCAGCGGCAGGGCGCGCGGGTCGTAGCGGCGCGCCAGACTCAGGCCGATTTCGCGGGCGATGGAGACTTTCTCGTCGCTGGAGAAGGGCAGCACCGATTCGTAGTAGTCGAGCAGGCCGATGGCTTTTTCCGGGTCCTGCCTGGCCAGGCGGCGCAGGCCCAGGCCGACTACGTCGGCGGTGGCGTGGTCGCGGGCGGTGAAACGGGTGGTCTGGCTGAGCTGCGCGGGGTTCTGCGCCACCTTGACCAGCAGCGCGCCCTGGCTGCCGAGGGTCGGCAGGCGCCTGGACAGGGTGGTGGCCAGGCCATAGTTGCGGGCCTCGGCGGCGAGCTTCAGGCGCTTCCAGACCTTTTCCTCGGTGAGCTGGCCGTCGGCCTGCCAGATCGAGAACAGGGTGTCGCAGGCGTCCGGCTGTGATTTACCCACCAGCCAGAGTTTTTCGGTGGTGGCGTAGCCCTCGGCCTTCTTGCCGTGGCCGAGCTGGTACTGGCCGTAGAGGCAGTCCAGCTCGGTGAAATTCATCTTCGGGTCGTAATAGTTGACGAAGGTGTTCCAGTCGCCGCGGTCGGCCAGCTGGCGCAGCCAGCGCAGTTTCAGCCAGTTGATCTGCGGCAGGTCGCCATGCTCGGTGATGAAACGCTCGATCTCGTCGTTGCTGGCGCTTTTCAGGCGGTTGGTCAGCTCGTCGTAGGCCAGGTAGGGTTCCAGCGGATAATCGGCGAGCGCCGACTGATAGCGGAAATAAGGGCCACTGTCGTTGCGGGCGAGGGCTTTCTGTGCCTCGTCGTACATCTGGCGCTGTTGGGGCAGGGACGCTGCGTTGGCCGTCTGGACGGACAGGCTGAGGAACAGGCAGGAAAACAGTGTGAAAAGACGACCGCGCATGGCACTTCCGGAATGATGATCGGAGGGCGGGCGATGGCTCGCGCCGCTGCCGGTAGCTTAGCCGTTGCGGCAGGGCGGTGAAAGCGCCGCCCATAGCTGCTGCGGGGGAGTCGACGATTGAGCGCAACCCTCTGACTTTTCCGCGCTTTCCCGTAAACTGCGCGCCCTGCTTGTGGAGATGCCCCATGACCCTGCTGAAGTTCACCGATGTGTCCCTTGCCTTTGGCACCACGCCGCTGCTGGACAAGGTGTCCTGGCAGATCGCCCGAGGCGAGCGGGTCTGCGTCATCGGCCGCAACGGCACCGGCAAGTCGAGCATGCTCAAGCTGGTCAAGGGCGAGCAGAAGCCCGACGACGGCGATATCTGGCGCGCGCCGGCGCTGAAAATCGGCGAATTGCCCCAGGAGCTGCCGCGCGCCGACGACCGCACGGTCTATGACGTGGTCGCCGAAGGCCTGGCCGAAGTCGGCGAGCTGCTGGCGCGCTACCACCACCTGAGCCTGCATATCGAGAACGAGGACGACCTGACCAAGCTGGCCCGCGTCCAGCAGGAACTGGAAGCCCGCGACGGCTGGCGCCTCGGGCAACTGGTGGACACCACCCTGAGCCGCCTGCAACTGCCGGCCGACAAGACCCTCGCCGAACTCTCCGGTGGCTGGCGCCGCCGCGTGCTGCTGGCCCAGGCGCTGGTCGCCGAGCCGGACCTGCTGCTGCTGGACGAACCGACCAACCACCTGGACATCGGTGCCATCGCCTGGCTGGAAAACGCCCTGGCGGACTTCCCCGGCGCCGTGCTGTTCATCACCCACGACCGCGCCTTCCTGCAGGCCGTGGCGACCCGCATCCTGGAACTGGATCGCGGCCATCTGATTGACTGGAACGGCGACTACGCCAGCTTCCTGGTGCATAAAGAGCAGGAACTGGCGGCGGAAGAGGCGGCCAATGCGCTGTTCGACAAGCGTCTGGCCCAGGAAGAGGTCTGG
Source organism: Pseudomonas sp. MT3 (assembly GCF_054720805.1). Classification (NCBI taxonomy): domain Bacteria; kingdom Pseudomonadati; phylum Pseudomonadota; class Gammaproteobacteria; order Pseudomonadales; family Pseudomonadaceae; genus Pseudomonas; species Pseudomonas sp. MT3. Next base: position 66,990 of record NZ_JBTVPY010000012.1, on the reverse strand, counting down.
ATTCGCCAGGGCATCAAGGCTCGCCGTACCCGTAACGAAGGCCGGGTGCGCGCGCTGAAGGCGATGCGCAACGAGCGTGCCGAGCGCCGCGAGCGCCAGGGCAAGGCCAGCTTCCAGCTGGAGACGGCGGAGAAGTCCGGCAAGCAGGTGATCGTCGTCGAGAAGGCCGGCTTCGCTCATCCGGGCGGCCCGGCGCTGATCCGTGATTTCTCCCTGGTGCTGCAGCGCGGCGACCGTATCGGCCTGCTGGGTGCCAACGGCACCGGCAAGACCACCCTGCTCAAGCTGCTGCTGGGCGACCTGCAGCCGACCTCCGGCTCCATCAAGGAAGGCACCCGACTGGAAGTGGCCTATTTCGACCAGTTGCGTCACCAGCTGGAGCCGGAAAAGACCGTGATCGACAACATTTCCGAAGGTCGCGAGTTCATCACGATCAATGGCCAGAATCGCCATGTCCTCAGCTACCTGGGCGACTTCCTGTTCTCCCCGCAGCGCGCCCGCACGCCGGTGAAAGCGCTCTCCGGTGGCGAACGGGCACGCCTGTTGCTGGCGAAGCTGTTCAGCAAACCGGCCAACCTGCTGGTGCTGGACGAACCGACCAACGATCTGGACGTGGAAACCCTGGAACTGCTGGAAGAGGTGCTGCTGAGCTTCGATGGCACCGTGCTGATGGTCAGCCACGACCGGGCCTTCCTCGACAACGTGGTCACCAGCACCCTGGTGTTCGAAGGCGAAGGGCGTGTGCGCGAGTTCGTCGGCGGCTACCAGGATTGGCTGCGCCAGGGTGGTTCGCCCAAGTTGCTCGGCGTGGGCGAGGAGAAGGGCGACAAGCCTGCCGCCGAACCGGCTCCCGCGCCGGCGGCTGCCGTAAGTGCGCCGGTGGACGCGGCGCCGAAGAAGAAGCTCAGTTACAAGCTGCAGCGTGAGCTGGAGGCCATCCCCGGGCAGATCGACGCCCTGGAGGCGGAACTGGCCGCGTTGCAGGAAGAAACCGCGTCGTCGGACTTCTACCAGCGTCCGCAGAGCGAAACCCAGGTTGCCCTGGAGCGCCTGACTTCCCTGCAGGAGGAGCTGGACCGGTTGATCGAGCGCTGGGCCGAACTGGAGGAGTGATCCGTTCGGTCCGGTGACGTACCCGTGCGTGTCGCTGATCAAAGACTGTTAGGGATGGCCGAATGGCAATCGAATACCGCATCACCCTGGATGATGAGCACGCGTTCAGCTACCGCATCGAACTGGACCGGGGTTACGACCCGGAAGCCGCCGCCCGGGCACCACGCTGGACACGCCTGGACTACAACCAGTGCAGCAATTGTCCGCTGAGTGCGCAGCAGTGCAGCCACTGCCCGGCCGCGGTGGACCTGCATCGGGTGATCGAGGATTTTCGCGGTCTGCCGGCCTTCAAGAAGGCCTCGGTGCAGGTGAGTACGCCGGAGCGCGAGTACATCAAGCTCACCGGCCTGGAAGAAGGCTTGCGTGCGCTGCTCGGGGTGATCATGGCCACCAGCGCCTGCCCGCTGCTGGGCAAGCTCAAGCCGATGGCGCAGCAGCACCTGCCGTTCGCCAGCAACCAGGAATTCATCCTGCGCGCGGTGTCGTTGTACCTGATGCGGCAATACTTCAACTTCCGCGAGGGGCGGCATGCGGACTGGGAACTGAAGGGGCTGGTGAAGCAGTTCCAGCAGCTGCAACTGGTGAATCAGGCGTTCTGGCAGCGCATCCATGAAACCTGCGAGAGCGATTCGAACCTGAAGGCGTTCCTCAGCTTCTTCTCTATGGCGTCGAGCATGAGCTATTCGCTGGAAGCGCAACTGCAGAAGGTACGCCCGCTGCTGATGAGCGGCGATATGCTCTGAGGCGGAAGGCGGCGGGCCCAGCGGGCCCGCCGTATCCATCAGCTGGTTTTCTGCAGGCGGACGGCGAGGACGTCGCAGGGGGCGCCATGCAGCACATCATTGGCGGTAGAGCCCAGCAGCAGGGCGAGGCCGTGGCGACCGTGGCTGCCGACGATGATCAGGTCGCAACCCTGTTCGTCGGCGAGCCGGTGGATTTCCTGGCGAGGCTGGCCGTAGACCAGATGGCACTGGGAACTGGTGATTTCCGAGTAGGTGAGGGTGAACTGGTGCAGGCGCTCCTTGGCCTGGTCGAACTGCTGCTGTTGCAGCATCGACAGGTCCATCGGCACGTCACCGCCGAAGGCCATCGCCATGGGTTCGACGACATGCACCGCCGAGAGCCGGGCGTCGTTGGCCTTGGCCAGCGCGACGGCTCGCTTCATCACCGGATCGCATTCTTCGGTAAGGTCGACGGCGACCAGAATGTGTTGGTAGAGCATGAGCGTCTCCTCCGGGGGACTTGTTAGTATCAGTATGGCCCGACTGGCCATGTTTGACCGGTATACCCGATATGACCGTTTGGATGGTGATCCTGCTCATTGCGTTGGTGCTCAGCCCGCTGACCTGGCTGATTCCTTCGCGAGGCCAGCGTGGGCAGATGGACCAACGCCTGCAGGCGCGGCGCCTGGGCCTGGCCATGCAGATCGCGCGCCAGGAATGGCCGCACTGGATGGAACGGCAGCCGCCGCGCCAGTGCGCGCAGTACCACCGTGCCCGTGGGAAAAATCGCGATGTCTGGTGTTACTGGCAGAGCGCGCCGGGTGTCTGGCTGGATCGCTGGCGCGAGGCGAGCGCCGAGGGCGAGCTGGCCGAGGCCCTGGCCAGCCTGCCGAAGGATGTCTACATGGTCGAGGCGACGCCCCAGTTCCTGGCGTTGTACTGGGGCGAGCGGGGCGGCAGCAGCGACCTGCAACGGGTCGCCGATTTCCTCAAGCAGCATGCCTGAAACGATCAGCTCTGCTGCGCGGCGTAGAGGCTGGAGGCGGTTTCCAGGTCTTCGATGATGCGGTCGGAGTACTTGTTGATCAGGAAGGGCACGCTGTTCTGGTTGTAGTTCTGCAGCGATTTCTCGATGTAGTGCCACTTGATCGCCACCGAACGCAGTGTCTTGCCGATCTCCGGCGTGGTCTGCGGTGCCTGCTGCAGCTTCACCAGGTTGATCGCGAAGCGATTGGCCAGGTCATCCAGCGGGCGCTCCTCGCCGCCACCGAAGAAGCTCGCGCCGACCGAGGCGTTGCGCGAGGCGTAGTCCACGGCGATGTCCTGCATCAGCAGGCTCTGCTCACGGGTCTGCTGGGTCAGCGGCGGGACCTTGCTGCCGCTTTCATCCTGGATACTGGCGTAGAGCTGGTCGGCGGTCTCCAGCAGCTTGCGGTTCTGCGTGGCGAGGTCGGCCACCGGCTGCAGGTCGGTATAACCGCTCTTGTCCAGTGCGCCGGTCAGTGTCTGCAACTGGGCCGTATAGCCTTTCCACTGATCCTGCAGTTGCGCTTTCAGCTTCGTGGATTGGTTGCCGGGCATGGGCCCCAGCTTGCCCAGTGCCTCGCCGGCATTCTGTGACGAAGCCTCGACCAGCCTGGCGTACTTCTGGTCGCCTTCCATCGCGTTGAACATGAAGAAGTCACCGAGGCTGCGCTGGGCGGCCAGGCGCATCTGGTGGAGACTGAGCAGGTCGCTGGCGGCATCGGCCGCGGCGAAGAGGGGGAGGGTGGTGAGCGCGAGCGCAGACAACAGACGCACAAGCGAACGGCTTGTCATCGTTCCATCTCCTTGGAGCCAGGGGCTTCTTGTTGTTGTGTTCCACAGGTTCCAGGCGGTCCGGCCGGCGGCAGTGTCCTTCCATCCGGCGGTTGCGGGCGGATCGCCATTAGCGTCGGACTCTAACGTGCGGTCTGGCGTTTGAACAGTTGTCTACCGGTTTCCGGCACGCAGGTGCCAGCTGGAAATTGTCACGATAGGCGTGGTGAATAGGGGCGGGTTAGCCTGCTGAATGCTCCGGCCCAGACGTTCCGGCCGCTTTGCGACTGTTGCGTCTCGCCGATTGACAAGCAACGGCTTTTCCTAGAAGGTGGGCGCACCCAAATCAAACGGGCGTATGAATCGAGCGTTTGCCCTGTGCGAATGCTCGGACAGAACGCCCCGGCTATCGCGTCGGCGGGTGTGCCGCCAGCTTTGGGACTATCCTCGGCGACTGCCGGGCCGTCCCGATACGTGGCGTCCGACGTGTGATTTCAAGCTTCCCTAGCGTGGAGATCAGTTGATGATTTACCAAGGTAAAGCCATCACGGTTAAGGCTCTTGAGAGCGGCATCGTCGAACTGAATTTCGACCTCAAGGGCGAGTCCGTCAACAAGTTCAACCGACTCACCCTGAATGAACTGCGCCAAGCAGTCGATACCATCAAGGCCGATGCGTCCGTCAAGGGCGTGATCGTGACCAGCGGCAAGGGCGTGTTCATCGTCGGCGCCGACATCACCGAGTTCGTCGACAACTTCAAGCTGTCCGACGAAGAGCTGCTGGCCGGCAACCTCGAAGCCAACAAGATCTTCAGCGACTTCGAAGACCTGAACGTTCCCACCGTGGCCGCGATCAACGGCATCGCCCTGGGCGGCGGTCTGGAAATGTGCCTGGCTGCCGACTTCCGTGTCATGAGCGCCACCGCCAAGATCGGCCTGCCGGAAGTGAAGCTGGGCATCTACCCGGGCTTCGGCGGCACCGTGCGCCTGCCGCGCATCATCGGCTGCGACAACGCCGTCGAGTGGATCGCTTCGGGCAAGGAAAACAAGGCTGAAGACGCGCTGAAAGTCGGCGCCGTCGATGCCGTCGTGGCGCCGGAGCAACTGCAAGCCGCCGCCCTGGACCTGGTCAAGCGCGCCATCGCCGGCGAGCTGGATCACAAGGCCCGCCGTCAGCCGAAGCTGGAAAAGCTCAAGCTGAACGCCATCGAGCAGATGATGGCCTTCGAAACCGCCAAGGGCTTCGTCGCAGGCCAGGCCGGCCCGAACTACCCGGCTCCGGTCGAAGCAATCAAGTCGATCCAGAAAGCCGCCAACTTCGGTCGTGACAAGGCGCTGGAAATCGAAGCCCAGGGCTTCGTCAAGCTGGCCAAGACCTCGGTTGCGCAGAGCCTGATCGGCCTGTTCCTCAATGACCAGGACCTGAAGAAGAAGGCCAAGCAGTACGACGAGATCGCCAAGGACGTGAAACTGGCCGCCGTACTGGGCGCTGGCATCATGGGTGGCGGCATCGCCTACCAGTCCGCTTCCAAGGGCACTCCGATCCTGATGAAGGATATCCGCGAAGAGGGTATCCAGATGGGTCTGAACGAAGCCTCGAAGCTGCTGGGCAAGCGCGTCGAAAAAGGCCGCATGACCCCGGCCAAGATGGCCGAGGCCCTGAACGCCATTCGCCCGACCATGTCCTACGGCGACTTCGGCAACGTCGACATCGTCGTCGAAGCCGTGGTCGAGAATCCGAAGGTCAAGCAGATCGTTCTGGCCGAAGTTGAAGGCGTCGTGAAGGAAGATGCGGTCCTCGCGTCCAACACCTCCACCATCTCCATCAACCTGCTGGCCAAGGCGCTCAAGCGTCCGCAGAACTTCGTCGGCATGCACTTCTTCAACCCGGTGCACATGATGCCGCTGGTCGAAGTGATCCGTGGCGAGAAGTCCAGCGACGTCGCCGTCGCCACCACCGTGGCCTACGCCAAGAAGATGGGCAAGAACCCCATCGTGGTGAATGACTGCCCCGGCTTCCTGGTCAACCGCGTGCTGTTCCCGTACTTCGGCGGCTTCTCCAAGCTGCTGGGCTTCGGCGTGGACTTCGTGCGCATCGACAAGATCATGGAGAAGTTCGGCTGGCCCATGGGCCCGGCCTACCTGTCCGACGTGGTCGGCATCGACACCGGCCACCACGGCCGCGACGTGATGGCTGAAGGCTTCCCGGACCGCATGGCCGTGGAAGGCAAGACCGCCGTCGACGTGATGTACGACGCCAACCGCCTGGGCCAGAAGAACGGCAAGGGCTTCTACGCCTACGAGACCGACAAGCGCGGCAAGCCGAAGAAAGTCACCGATCCGCAGGCTTATGAGCTGCTGAAGTCCATCGTCACCGAGCAGCGCGAGCTGACCGACGAGGACATCATCAACTACATGATGATCCCGCTGTGCCTGGAAACCGTGCGCTGCCTGGAAGACGGCATCGTCGAGACCGCTGCCGAGGCCGACATGGGCCTGATCTACGGCATCGGCTTCCCTCCCTTCCGTGGCGGTGCCCTGCGTTACATCGACTCCATCGGTGTGGCCGAATTCGTCGCCCTGGCCGACAAGTACGCCGACCTGGGTGCGCTGTACCACCCGACCGCGAAGCTGCGTGAAATGGCCAAGAACGGCCAGAAGTTCTTCGGTTGAGTGCGCAACGAATAGAGCGAGAGTGAATTTATGAGCCTGAATCCGAGAGACGCCGTCATTGTCGACTTCGGCCGCACCCCGATGGGCCGTTCGAAGGGTGGCATGCACCGCAACACCCGCGCGGAGACCATGTCCGCGCACCTGATCAGCAGCGTGCTTGCGCGCAACCCGAAGATCGACCCGGCGGAAGTCGAGGACGTGATCTGGGGCTGTGTGAACCAGACCCTGGAGCAGGGCTGGAACATCGCGCGCATGGCGTCGCTGATGACCCAGATCCCGCACACCAGCGCCGGCCAGACCGTCAGCCGCCTGTGCGGCTCGTCCATGAGCGCCCTGCACACTGCCGTGCAGGCGATCCAGACCGGCAACGGTGACGTCTTCGTCATCGGCGGTGTGGAACACATGGGCCACGTCGGCATGATGCACGGCGTCGACCCGAACCCGCACCTGTCGCTGTACGCCGCCAAGGCGTCCGGCATGATGGGCCTGACCGCAGAAATGCTGGGCAAGATGCACGGCATCACCCGCGAGGCGCAGGACAAGTTCGGCGTGCGTTCGCACCAGCTGGCCTGGAAAGCCACCCAGGAAGGCAAGTTCAAAGACGAAATCATCCCGATGGAAGGCTACGACGAGAACGGCTTCCTGAAAGTCTTCGACTTCGACGAAACCATCCGTCCGGAAACCACCCTGGAAAGCCTGGCGGCCCTGAAGCCGGCCTTCAACCCGAAGGGCGGCACCGTGACGGCGGGTACTTCCTCGCAGATCACCGACGGCGCCTCCTGCATGATCGTCATGAGCGCCCAGCGCGCCCAGGACCTCGGCGTACAGCCGATGGCCGTGGTTCGCGCCATGGCCGTGGCGGGCGTTGATCCGGCGATCATGGGCTACGGCCCGGTTCCGTCGACCAACAAGGCGCTCAAGCGCGCCGGCCTGACCATCAACGACATCGACTTCTTCGAGCTCAACGAAGCCTTCGCCGCACAGGCCCTGCCGGTGCTGAAGGACCTCAAGGTGCTCGACAAGATGGAAGAGAAGGTCAACCTGCACGGCGGCGCCATCGCCCTGGGTCACCCGTTCGGCTGCTCCGGTGCGCGTATCTCCGGCACCCTGCTGAACGTGATGAAGCAGAACGGCGGTACCCTGGGCGTGTCCACCATGTGCGTGGGCCTCGGCCAGGGCATCACCACCGTCTTCGAACGCGTCTAAGCTGTCGGAGATGGACGAGCCGGGGCCTTGTGCCCCGGCTTTCGTTTTTCGGTAGGGATTGCCCGGAGCGAGGGCAACATGGACAATCGCGGCCTTTTTTCTGTCAGCCGCAAGAGGACGACCCATGCAACTGCAGACCGGACTGTATCGACACTACAAGGGGCAGCAGTACCGTGTGCTCGGCGTGGCACGGCATTCCGAAACCGAAGAGACGCTGGTGATCTACCAGGCGCTGTACGGTGAGTTCGGCCTCTGGGTGCGTCCGCTGAGCATGTTCACCGAGGCCGTGGAAGTGAACGGCGAGCGGGTTCCGCGCTTCGCGCTGGTCACTGTGGAAAACGATCCGCTGGGGCTTCAGAGTGACCCGTCCGGCGAAAGCCACGCTTGACCTTGGCGCGACCGCCACTATATATAGCGGTGCCGCTCCTAGCTCCTCCCTCCTTATAAATTCATCTTTTCGACGCAGGAATCTTCCGATCCATGGGTAAATCGCTGGTCATCGTGGAATCACCGGCCAAGGCCAAGACCATCAACAAGTACCTGGGCAACCAGTACGTGGTGAAGTCGAGCATCGGCCACATCCGCGACCTGCCCACCAGTGGCTCGTCCGCGTCGAAGGAGCCTGCGGCGAAAGCGCGCAAGGCTGCTTCCGAAGCGCCGGCCCTGTCGCCCAAGGAAAAGGCCAAGCGCCAGCTCGTCACCCGTATGGGCGTCGACCCGGAGCACGGCTGGAAGGCCAAGTACGAGATCCTGCCCGGCAAGGAAAAGGTGATCGAGGAACTGCGCCGTCTGGCCAAGGATGCCGACACCATCTATCTCGCAACCGACTTGGACCGCGAAGGGGAGGCCATCGCCTGGCACCTGCGCGAGGCCATCGGCGGCGACGACTCGCGCTACAAGCGCGTGGTCTTCAACGAAATCACCAAGAAGGCCATCCAGGAGGCCTTCTCCCAGCCCGGCGAGCTGGACATCAATCGCGTGAATGCCCAGCAGGCGCGCCGCTTCCTCGACCGCGTGGTGGGCTACATGGTCTCGCCGCTGCTGTGGGCGAAGATCGCCCGCGGCCTTTCAGCCGGCCGCGTGCAGTCGGTGGCGGTGAAGCTGGTGGTCGAGCGTGAGCGCGAGATCCGCGCCTTCGTTCCGGAAGAATACTGGGAAGTGCATGCCGACCTGGGCACGCCGAAGAGCGACAAGGTTCGCTTCGAAGTGGTGCGCGAGAAGGGCGAAGCCTTCAAGCCGCTGAACGAGGCCCAGGCAATGGCCGCCCTGGAGAAGCTCAAGGCGTCCAGCTACAGCGTCTCCAAGCGCGAGGACAAGCCCACTTCCAGCAAGCCCTCGGCGCCGTTCATCACCTCCACCCTGCAGCAGGCCGCGAGCAACCGCCTGGGCTTCGGGGTGAAGAAGACCATGATGATGGCCCAGCGTCTCTACGAGGCGGGCTACATCACCTATATGCGTACCGACTCGACCAACCTGTCGGCCGATGCCATCGACATGGTGCGCGGCTTCATCGACAGCGAGTTCGGCAAGAAATACCTGCCGGCCAAGCCGAACTTCTACTCCAGCAAGGAAGGCGCCCAGGAAGCGCACGAAGCGATTCGTCCGTCCGACGTCAACCTGCGTCCGACCCAACTGTCGGGCATGGAGCGCGACGCCGAGCGCCTGTATGACCTGATCTGGCGCCAGTTTGTGGCCTGCCAGATGCCGCCGGCCGAATACCTGTCGACCACCGTCAGCGTTGCCGCCGGTGACTTCGAGCTGCGCGCCAAGGGTCGCATCCTCAAGTTCGACGGCTACACCAAGGTGCTGCCGCAGCAGGGTAAGCCGGGCGATGACGACGTCCTGCCGGAGATGAACCAGGGCGAAGCCATGAAGCTGCTCAAGCTCGACCCGAGCCAGCACTTCACCAAGCCACCGGCGCGCTTCTCCGAAGCCAGCCTGGTCAAGGAGCTGGAAAAGCGTGGCATCGGTCGTCCGTCCACCTACGCGGCGATCATCTCCACCATTCAGGAACGCGGCTACGTCACCACCCACAACCGCCGCTTCTACGCGGAAAAAATGGGCGACATCGTCACCGACCGCCTCAACGAGAGCTTCTCCAACCTGATGGACTACGGCTTCACCGCCGGCATGGAAGAGCACCTCGATGACGTGGCCCAGGGCGAGCGCGACTGGAAACACCTGCTGGACGAGTTCTACGGCGATTTCCGCAAGAAGCTCGACCTGGCCGAAGCCGCCAACGACGGCATGCGCGCCAACCAGCCGACCCTGACCGACATCCCCTGCCGCGAGTGCGGTCGGCCGATGATGATCCGTACCGCCTCCACCGGTGTGTTCCTTGGCTGCTCGGGCTACAGTCTGCCGCCGAAAGAGCGTTGCAAGGCGACGGTCAACCTGATTCCGGGCGATGAAATCGCCGCGGATGACGAAGGTGAGTCCGAGTCCCGCGTGCTGCGTGGCAAGCACCGCTGCCCGATCTGCAGCACCGCGATGGACGCCTACCTAGTCGACGAGAAGCGCAAGCTGCACATCTGTGGCAACAATCCGGACTGCGCCGGCTACGAGATCGAAGAAGGCCAGTACCGCATCAAGGGGTACGAAGGCCCGAGCCTGGAATGCGACAAGTGCGGCAGCGAGATGCAGCTCAAGACCGGCCGCTTCGGCAAGTTCTTCGGCTGCACCAACCCGACCTGCAAGAACACCCGCAAGCTGCTGAAGAACGGCGAACCTGCGCCGCCGAAGATGGACGCCATCCGCATGCCGGAGCTCAAGTGCGAGAAGGTGGACGACATCTACGTGCTGCGTGACGGCGCTTCTGGCCTGTTCCTGGCCGCCAGCCAGTTCCCGAAGAACCGCGAGACCCGCGCTCCGCTGGTGGCCGAACTGGTGCCGCACAAGGACGAGCTGGATCCGAAGTACCACTTCCTGCTCGCCGCTCCGGCAAAAGACCCGGATGGCCGCCCGGCGGTGATTCGCTTCAGCCGCAAGACCAAGGAGCAGTACGTGCAGTCCGAGGTCGACGGCAAGCCCACCGGCTGGCGCGCGTTCTTCGACGGCGGCAAGTGGAAGGTCGAAGACAAGCGCTGATGGAAGGCGCGCCCCGCTGAGGCGGGGCGTGCTTATACTGCCGAAGTCGACTGCAGAGGGCCCGGTCATGGCGCACGAACTCTATACTCGTACCAACCAGAAGCTGTTCTTTGCCGGCCTTGCCCTGGAAGCCTGGCGCAGCGCCGAAGCGGCGCGTGCGATGAATGCCCAGGCGCGCATCCAGGCCGAGCGCGAAGCGGCGCTGTTCCATCTCTACGGAGCGGTGCTGGGCGTGGCCCATGAGATCGCTGGGTACTACCGCCTGCCCCAGGCGGGTGCGCCGCGCGTCGATATGCTGCTGAATGCCGAGGTGCTGACCGCGGCTCCAAGTCCGGAGCTGGCGGAAATGGTCGAGCTGGCGCAGGCCCCGGAAGCCTGGCTGAGCCGCCTGCTGGCCGCCTACGCTGCACTGTTCCAACCACCGAGTGAGCCGAAGAAGGCCAAGGTCGATCCGACCCAGCCGTTGATCCAGGCGGTGAACATCGATGAAGAAGCGCCGGTCGAGCTGGGCCACGAAGAGCTCGAGGCCTGGCGCAAGTCCCTGAAAGAGCTGGTGCTGCGCTTTCGCGCGTCGCTGACCGAACTCTGATACATGCTCTGATACGCACGGGTACGACCAGTCGGTCGGTCGGCGGAACGTTGGGCTAGGGTGTAGCGAATGTGACTGTTACACTACGCGTTCTGCTGTGGAGAACCCTTGCTATGCCAACCTCGTTTCTGGAAATCGTAGAGCTGCCTGACGGGCGTATCGTGCTGCGTCGCGCAGATGATGAGGAGGCATTGGTGACCCTGGAATTTTCCGCCGATGCCAAGGGCTTCCTGCAGGGGCAGCACATCGAGATCGCCAAGGCGATGTTCAATGTCGGCGTGCAGATGGCGGGGCGCCTTGCCGAAGGCAGTGACGCCGGCATGGATGAAGGTCCGCGCGTCCTGCACTAAGGTTCGTTCTGGCTTCGCGGCGGTCGCGGCGAAGCCTTCCCCTCATCCCAGGCGAATGTTCAGGCTCTGTGCCTGGCCGGCGATAGCGGCGCGGGATAACTGCGCGCGCGCCTTGGCATTGAGATTCAGCCAGCTCACCACGGTATGACTGTTGCCCAGGCGCAGTGCCTCGCAGGCCAGGGCTTGTGCGGCCGCCTGGTCGCGCGCCGGCAGCAGCAGGATGCGTTCGCGGTTCAGGCCGGCCTTGCGCAGCCAGTCCGGGGTCAGGCTGGAGGGTGGGGCGATCAGGGTCAGCCAGCGCGAATCGCTTTCCTCGCTCAGCTCGCGGAGCATCGGCGCCAGCAGCGTCAGGCATTGGCCGGGGAGGCCGCGCAGGGCGATCTCGCTGAAAGCGCTTTCGTCATCGGCGGGTTGTTCTTCCATCAGCTCCGGAAGCAGGGGAGCAGTACCGCTCGCCCAGAGTGCTTCCTGGAACAGCGGGAGTTGCGGCAGGTTCAGCGGCTGCGGGTACTGCATGGGTATCTCCTGTTCAGCGGCGGATCACGCCGACGCTCAAGCCTTCGATGATCAGTTCCTGTTCCTTGAGATCGACCTCGATGGGGGCGAACTCAGGGTTCTCGGCGATCAGCCAGACCTTGCTGCCTTCGCGCTTGAAGCGCTTCACCGTTACCTCTTCACCCAGGCGGGCGACCACGATCTGGCCGTTGCGCGCCTCGCGGGTAACGTGCACGGCGAGCAGGTCGCCGTCGAGGATGCCGACATCCTTCATGCTCTGCCCGCGCACGCGCAGCAGGTAGTCGGCCGGCGGGTTGAAGAAGGTGGGGTTGATGCGGCAGGTGTCGTCGACGTTCTGCTCGGCGAGTATCGGCGCGCCGGCGGCAACGCGACCGATGATCGGCAATTCGTCGTCATTGGCGGCGGCTTTGGGTTCGAAACCGGGAATGCGGATGCCGCGGGAGGCGCCCGGGGTCATTTCGATGGCGCCCTTGCGGGCGAGGGCCTTCAGGTGTTCCTCGGCGGCGTTGGGGGATTTGAAGCCGAGTTCCTGGGCGATTTCCGCGCGGGTGGGCGGGTAGCCGTTGTCTTCCAGGCAGCGTTTGATGAAGGCGAGGATCTCGGCTTGGCGCGGCGTCAGCTTCAGCATGTCCATACTCTGGCTTTTTATACAGTGCCTGGAATTATATACAGTGATGGCGGGCTGGCAATGCCTATTTTCGCGCGGCTGTCGGCTCCACCCCCGTGGATGTAACCTGTGCCTGTTGGCAAGCGTCTTGCTGAGATTCAGTCATCTCGTCGTATTGCCTATAATTTTGTTAACAATCGATCGCACTTCGCTTGACAATACAAGAGGCTGAAACGTATGTTTCAAACAAGTGTTTGTCAGGCGGAATAGTCATGGCCCAGTCGGAAACCGTCGAACGCATCCTGGATGCTGCGGAACAGTTGTTCGCGGAGAAAGGCTTCGCTGAGACTTCTTTGCGTCTTATCACCAGCAAGGCGGGGGTTAACCTTGCGGCGGTGAACTATCACTTCGGCTCGAAGAAGGCGCTGATCCAGGCGGTCTTCTCGCGCTTCCTCGGGCCGTTCTGTTCCAGCCTCGAGAAGGAGCTGGATCGTCGCCAGGCCAAGCCCGATGCGCCGCGAGCCACTCTGGAAGAGCTGCTCGAGCTGTTGGTCGTCCAGGCGATGGCGGTGAAGCCGCGCAGCGGCAACGATCTGTCCATCTTCATGCGTCTGCTGGGCCTTGCTTTCAGCCAGAGCCAGGGGCACCTGCGCAAGTACCTTGAAGAAGTCTACGGCAGGGTGTTCCGCCGCTACATGCTGTTGGTGAACGAAGCCGCGCCGCGCCTGCCGCCGTTGGAACTGTTCTGGCGCGTGCACTTCATGCTCGGCGCCGCGGCGTTCAGCATGTCCGGCATCAAGGCGTTGCGGGCGATGGCCGAGAACGACTTCGGCGTGAGTACGTCCATCGAGCAGGTGATGCGCCTGATGGTTCCGTTCCTTGCCGCCGGCATGCGTGCCGACAGCGGCATCAGCGATCCGTCGCTGGCCGGTGCCCAACTCAAGCCGCGTGCCAAGGCCCCCGCCAAGGCCTGAGCCGAGCTGGGCGGTACAGTCCTGATCGGCTAAAGTAGCCGGCCATGACTGACCTCGATTTCCTCCATATTTCCCTGTCCGACCAGATGCTCTACGGCTTTGCCGGCGAGCACCTGTGCTTGCGCCTGGCGATTTCCAGCGCGGCCAACGGCGCTGGCGAGTCGAGTGGTTCCGGCTGCACGCCGCGTGGCCTGCATCAGGTTCGTGCGCGCATCGGCGAAGGTCTGCCCAAGGGGGCGGTGCTCAAGGGGCGGCGCTGGACGGGCGAGGTCTGGACCCGGGCGCTGCACGATGAGTGCCCCGGCCGCGACTGGATTCTCACACGCATCCTCTGGCTCAGCGGCTGCGAGCCGGGGCGCAATCGAATGGGGGAGGTGGATACCTTCCGCCGCTACATATACCTGCACGGCACGCCGGACTGCGAACCCATGAGTGTGCCGCTGTCCCACGGCTGTATCCGCCTGCGCAATGACGACCTGCTGGAACTCTTTCCCCGAGTGCCCCTCCATTGCCGGGTCCGTATCGAAGAGGCCGCCTGCCCCGACTGGCAGGCGCCACAACTGAACTGAAAGGAATGCACATGCAAGGCTCCCTGATGCTCGACATCGGCGGCACCTGGCTGACCGCCGAGGACCGCCAGATCCTGCGCCACCCGGAAGTGGGCGGCCTGATCATCTTCGCCCGCAACATCGAGTCGCCGCGCCAGGTGCGCGAGCTCTGCGCAGCCATCCGCGCGGTGCGCCCGGATCTGCTGCTGGCAGTGGATCAGGAAGGCGGTCGGGTGCAGCGTCTGCGCCAGGGCTTCCTGCGCCTGCCGGCGATGCGCGCCATTGCCGACAACGCCAATGCCGAGCGCCTGGCCGAACAGTGCGGCTGGTTGATGGCGACCGAAGTGCTGGCGGTGGGGCTGGACCTCAGTTTCGCTCCGGTGCTGGACCTGGATCACCAGCGCAGCGCGGTGGTCGGCAGTCGCGCCTTCGAGGGCAGCCCCGAGCGCGCGGTCGCGCTGGCCGGCGCCTTCATCCGAGGCATGCACGCTGCCGGTATGGCGGCCACCGGCAAGCACTTCCCCGGCCACGGCTGGGCGGAGGTCGACTCCCATGTGGGAATCCCGGAGGACGAGCGCAGCCTGGAAGAGATCCGCGCCTGTGACCTGGTCCCGTTCCAGCGCCTGTCGGGCGAGCTGGATGCGCTGATGCCGGCCCACGTGATCTACCCGCGGGTCGACCCGAATCCCGCCGGCTTCTCCCGGCGCTGGCTGCAGGACATCCTGCGCGGGGAACTGGGCTTCGACGGAGTGATCTTCAGCGACGACCTGTCTATGGCCGGCGCCCATGTGGTGGGCGATGCCGCCAATCGCATCGAGGCCGCGTTGAACGCCGGTTGCGACATGGGCCTGGTGTGTAATGATCGCGCCTCCGCCGAGTTGGCCCTGAGCGCGTTGCAGCGCCTGAAGGTCACTGCGCCGGCGCGCCTGCAACGCATGCGCGCCAGGGCCTGGCCGGGTGCCGAGTACAAGCAGCCGCCGCGCTGGCAGCAGGCCGTGGGCGAACTGCGCGCCGCACAACTGATCGACTAAAGGATTTGCCATGACTGTCTACGCCATCATCGGCGGCACCGGCCTGACTCAACTGGAAGGCCTGACCCTGAAGGACTCCGTCGCGCTGGACACGCCCTACGGCGCGCCTTCGGCTGCCATCCAGCGTGGCGAGTTCGCCGGCCGCGAGGTGTTGTTCCTCGCCCGTCACGGCCATCCGCATCGCTTCCCGCCGCACCAGGTGAACTACCGCGCCAACCTTTGGGCGTTGCAGCAGGCAGGGGCGGAGGCGGTTCTGGCGGTGAACGCGGTGGGCGGTATCCATGCGGCGATGGGTAGCGGTCATCTTTGCGTGCCGCACCAGATCGTCGATTACACCTGGGGCCGCGAGCACACTTATTTTGCCGGTGACATCGATCACGTTACCCACATCGATTTCAGCCATCCGTATGACGAAGGGCTGCGCCAGAAGCTGATCGGGGCTCTGCGGGCGCTGGGCTATTCGCATAGCAGTTATGGTGTCTATGCCGCGACCCAGGGGCCGCGCCTGGAAACCGTGGCGGAGATCGCCAAGCTGGAGCGCGACGGCTGCGACATCGTTGGCATGACCGGTATGCCCGAGGCGGCACTGGCCCGTGAGCTGGAGCTGCCGTACGCCTGCCTGTCGCTGGTGGTGAACCCGGCGGCCGGCAAGTCCAGCGGCATCATCACCATGACCGAGATCGAGCAGGCGCTGCACGAGGGCATCGGCAAGGTGCGTGAGGTGTTGGGGTGTGTGTTGGTGGGCTGAGGAGGCTCGCCGCAACCTTTGGGCCATCGCGGACGAAGTCCGCCCCTACGGATTGGGTAGGGGCGCGAAGAGTGCGTCGATATCGCTTTCCTGCAAACGCAAGCCGCTGTCCTTGCCTTCCTCCAGCACGCCAGCGGCCAGGGCGGTCTTGCGAGCCTGCAACTGCTGGATCTTTTCTTCCAGGGTGCCGCGGGCGATCAGTTTGTAGACGAACACCGGTTTGTCCTGGCCGATGCGGTAGGCGCGATCGGTGGCCTGGTTCTCGGCGGCCGGGTTCCACCAGGGGTCGTAGTGGATCACGGTGTCGGCGGCGGTGAGGTTCAGGCCGGTGCCACCAGCTTTCAGGCTGATGAGGAACAGCGGTACGCGCCCCTGCTGGAAGTCTTCCACCGGCTGGCGGCGGTCGCGGGTTTCGCCGGTGAGGAGCGCATAGGGAATGCTCCGTGCCTGCAGCTGCGCCTGGATCAGTTCGAGCATCGAGGTGAACTGCGAGAAGAGCAGGACGCGCCGTCCTTCGGCCAGCAACTCGTCGAGCATCTCCAGCAAGGCGCTCAGCTTGCCTGAGTGGGTTGCCGGCAAGTCCGCCTGCAGCAGGCGCGGGTCGCAGCAGACCTGGCGCAGCTTGAGCAGCGCGTCGAGCACGACGATCTGACTGCTCGCCAGCCCCTTCCGGCGGATTTCTTCGCGGACCTTGCGGTCCACCGCCAGACGCACGGTTTCGTAGAGGTCGCGCTGGCGCTCGTCGAGTTCCACCTTGTGGGTGATTTCGCTCTTGGGCGGCAGTTCGGTGGCGACCTGGTCCTTGCGGCGGCGCAGCAGGAAGGGCTTGATGCGCGCGTTCAGGTGCGCCAGGCGCTGGCTGTCGCCGGCCTTTTCGATAGGTTGGCGGTACAGGCGTGCGAAATGGCGCGCATCGCCCAGCCAGCCCGGCAGCACCAGGTTGAACAGTGACCAGAGTTCGCCCAGGTGGTTTTCCAGCGGCGTGCCGGTCAGGCACAGGCGCTGCCGGGCGTCGAGACGGGCCGCGGCCTGGGCTGATTTGCTGCTGGCATTCTTCAGATATTGCGCTTCGTCGAAGACCACCAGGTGCAGCGCTTGCCTGGACAGCGCGTCGATGTCCCGGGGCAGCAGGGCATAGGTGCTGAGCAGCAGGTCGTACTGCGCAAGGTCGTCGAAGTGCCGCTGGCGCTCGCTGCCGTGCAGGGTGAGCGCGCGCAGCTCCGGGGCGAAGCGCGCGATCTCGTCCTGCCAGTTGGCCACCAGGCTGGTGGGCATCAGGATCAGGACGGGTCGGTCCAGGCGCCCGGCGCGTTTTTCCGTGAGGATATGGGCGAGCACCTGCAGGGTCTTGCCCAGCCCCATGTCGTCGCCTAGGATGCCGCCGAGCTCCAGGTCGCGCAGCGCCTGCATCCAGGCGAGACCTTGCAGTTGGTAGGGGCGCAACTCCGCCTGCAGGCCGTCCGGTGCCACACAGGGCTGTTGCTGGAAGTCGCGCAGGCGCCGGGCGAGGTGCAGCAACTGCTCGCCGCCTTGCCAGCGCAGCGGGTATTGGTCGAGCTGGCTCAGCAGGCTGGCATCGGTGCTTGGGATTCGCAGGCGGGCTGCGTCGCGTTGCAGGCTGCTGAGCAGCAGCCCTTCCAGCAGTTGCAGCATGGCCCGTATGCGTGCCAGCGGCAGGCTTACGGTCAACGCTTTGCCATCCGTCTGGCGTCGGGCGTCGAGGCGAATGGGTAGTTCAGCGTCATCCGTGCCTTTGCGCAGCGCTGACGGAGCTTTCCGGATCAGCTCCAGCAGCGGGTGCAGCAGGCTGATCTGCTGGCCATCGACCACGATCCCCAGTTCCAGGTCGAACCAGGCCTGACCGGGTTCTTCCTCGATATGAACGTACCAGTCTTCGACTTCGCTGAAGTCGAAGGGAAAGTCTTCGTCGAACTCCACCACCCAGCCCTGGGCGCGAAGCGTGGGCAACTGGCGGGCGATCTGGGGCCAGTGTGCCTTGTTGATCGGCCGGTAGCATTCGTAGTGGTTGAGCAGGTCGTAGGGTGTGGCGTACTTGTCGAGCTTCTTCAGACCCAGTTTCTGCAGTGTTTTGCGCAGGGCCTGCTCGGCCTTGGGCTGCCGTTCGATGACGACGAACACTCCATCCTCCAGATAGTGGATCGGCTGGCCGCTGCGCACCGGACCGTGGGCGTATTCCTTGCCGTAGCCGAAGACCAGGCAGGCCTGGTGCTCATCCTCTTCGCCGTAAACCTCGTCTCGATAGGTGCTCAACAGCAGGTGCGGCACGGGTTGGACTTCCAGTCGCCGCTCCTGGCTGGACATCGGCAGTGGCGCCTGCGGGGCCAGGGCCTTGAGTTGCAGAGCGAAGAGCCTGGCCTCTTGCGGCGGTACCGCTGGAGCGCTCGACAGATAGCTGGCCAGTGCATCCGGGAGGTCGTGATGCAGGGGGCCGGCACGCATGTCCTGGCGGTTGACGTACCACGGTGGTGTCAGTTGGGTCAGCAATTGCGGTCTGGGATTCGTGTCAGTCTCCCAGCCGACGATGTAGTGCCCATCGTCACGGGTGTGCCAGGCGAGCCGGGCAGGCAGTTCCGTCCCCAATTGCAGCTGGCTGGACGGGTCTTCCAGCTCCAGGAACAGTTGCCCGCTGCGCAGGATCAGTTCCAGCAGTTCGGCGCCGTCGCGGCCCAGCAGCATCACTTCGTTGTGCTGCGGTTGGACGTCTGCCACGCCAAGTGCGCGAAGCAGAATGCGCTGATCCTGTTCGGTGACGCCCCGGCCCAGGGCGCGAGCGATGGAGATGATGCGTGGGTAGCCCTGGGGTTGGCCGCTTTCGCTGTAAACGGCGGTGTGGATGAAGACCCGGCCACTCCGGGTCAGCCGGTAACGCAGCGGGCCGCTGTAGGGCTTCCTGGTTTCCGGCTGCGTCTTGAGCGCAGCCGACGCGTGCCTCAGCCAGGTCTGCAGTGTGGGCGACAGGCTGTTGACGGGAGTCGGGATGGACTTCGCAGTGGGCTTGGACGCGCTGCCGGGGCTGGCGACCTGTCCGTCCAGCAGATGCAGCAACACGGCCACGCAATGCTTGCAGTCGAGGCCGACCGGACAATCGCACTGGCAGTCGAGGGTGTCGCCGCTTCTGGAGAGGCTGATCCGCTGGTGATAGCGGTTTTTGCCCGAGCCTTGGCACAGGCCTTCCAGTGAGCGCTCGGTGAGGCGCAGGACACTGGCCCGGCCTTCCCGCGCATAGGCCTCGCCACGCACCAGGGTGATGGCCGGGAACAGGCGACGCCAGGGGATGCGTTGCAAATGCTCGGCGAACTGAGGCATGGCGAGGCCTTCGTCGGGATCCTGTTACTGGGCGGGCTGCGCCGGCGGCGGAGCATCGAAGCCACCATCGGCCGGAGCGGCCGGCGCTGGCTGTTGCGGTGCTTCCGGGCCGGTGGGTGTCTCGTCTTCCAGGCCGGGTGGCGGCGGGGTGGCGGGGCGGGCGTTGAGCGGGCTGACCTTGATCAGCATGCCCAGGCTCGGGTGGTCGAGGTAGGTCAGCACGCTGTTCTTCAGGCTGGCGTCCTGGACCATGTGCTGGCTGGCGGCAAGCAGGCCGTTGGCGTCGAACTGGTTGATCCAGAAGTCGGTCTGGGTGTTCACGAAGCGCTGCTGGCTGAGGGTGACGGTACCTTCCACCGGGAAGTGGCCGTCATGCTTTTCGCCTTCGCTCAGGGCGATCGTCACCGGGCTGGCATCGATCTCCTGGCGCCAGGCCCTGTGCATCAGTACCTGGAAGCCGTCGTTCTGCTTGAGCTTGGCGACCTGGGCATCGAGCGCGGTGGGGCGCTGGCTGTCGGCACCCGGCGCTTGCGCGCCCTTGGCCCAGTCGTCGGGGGCGGGCTGGCTGGCGAATACGGCGTCGCTGGACTGCTGGAAGAGGATCAGCTCCACCTGGTAGGGCTCGGCGAAGGCGGCCGGCGACAGCAGAGCCAGGGACAGCAGCAAGGGTTGGAACAGGCGCATTGGACAGGCTCCTTAGTGAGTCTGTGGCGTGAGGCGCTCGAGTAGCGCTTCCAGCGTGTTGAACCGTTCTTCCGGGCGCTCCATCGGCACCTGGAACTTGAAGAGGGTGGCCCCTTCGAATTTGTAGCGATTGGGCTGGCCCTGGATCATCTTGATCAGCACCAGCGGGTCGACGCAGGTATCGGAGGCAAATTCTACCCGGCCTCCCTGCGGCCCGGCATCTACCTTCAAGATGCCGAGTTTTTCCGCCTGCAGTTTGAGAAGCGTCAGGCGCATCAGGTTCTTCGCCGGCTCCGGCAGCAGGCCGAAGCGGTCGATCATTTCCACCTGCAGCTCGCGCAGGCCGTCCTCGTCGGCAGCGTTGGCGATGCGCTTGTAGAGGATCAGGCGGCCGTGGACGTCCGGCAGGTAGTCCTCGGGGATCAGCGCCGGCACCCGCAGGTTGATGTCCGGGCCGCCACCCAGCGGCTGTTCCAGGTTCGGTTGCTCGCCCTTGCGGATGGCCTTCACCGCGCGTTCGAGCATCTCCATGTAGAGGGTGAAGCCCACCGCCTGGATCTGCCCGCTCTGGCCGTCGCCGAGCAGTTCGCCGGCGCCGCGGATCTCCAGGTCGTGGGTGGCCAGCACGAAGCCGGCGCCGAGGTCCTGGGCGTTGGCGATGGCTTCCAGGCGCTTCTCGGCGTCCGGGGTCATCTGCTTGCGCGGCGGGGTGAGCAGGTAGGCATAGGCCTGGTGGTGGCTGCGGCCGACGCGGCCGCGCAGCTGGTGCAGCTGGGCCAGGCCGAACTTGTCGGCGCGCTCGATGAGGATGGTGTTGGCGCTGGGCACGTCGATGCCGGTCTCGATGATGGTCGAGGCCACCAGCACGTTGAAGCGCTTGTGGTAGAAGTCGCTCATCACCCGCTCCAGGTCGCGCTCGTTCATCTGCCCGTGGCCGATGCCGATGCGCGCTTCCGGGACCAGCTCGGCCAGGTCGCGGGCGCACTTCTCGATGGTCTTCACCTCGTTGTGCAGGAAGTACACCTGGCCGCCGCGCAGCAGTTCGCGCAGCAGGGCTTCCTTGATCACCGACTTCTGTTCTTCCATGACGAAGGTGCGCACGGAGAGACGTCGCGCCGGCGGCGTGGCGATGATCGACAGGTCGCGCATGCCGGCCACCGCCATGTTGAGCGTGCGCGGGATCGGCGTGGCGGTGAGGGTGAGGATGTCCACTTCGCTGCGCAGGGCCTTGAGCTGCTCCTTCTGGCGTACGCCGAAACGGTGTTCTTCGTCGATGATGACCAGGCCGAGGTTCTTGAACTTCACATCGTCCTGCAGCAGCTTGTGGGTGCCTATGACGATGTCGACCTTGCCTTCGGCCAGTTGCGCCACGGCGCCTTCGACTTCCTTGGCGGACTTGAAGCGACTCATCACCTCGACGCTCACCGGCCAGTCGGCGAAGCGGTCGCGGAAGCTGTTGTAGTGCTGCTGGGCGAGGAGGGTGGTGGGCACCAGCACGGCGACCTGCTTGCCGCTGTGCACCGCGACGAAGGCCGCGCGCATGGCCACTTCGGTCTTGCCGAAGCCCACGTCGCCGCAGACCAGGCGGTCCATCGGCTTGTCGGCGAGCATGTCGGCCACCACGGCTTCGATGGCGGTCTGCTGGTCCGGGGTTTCCTCGAAGGGGAAGCCGGCGGAGAAGGTGGCGTAGTCGACCTGCGGGTCCTTGAACGCGTAGCCCTTGCGCGCGGCGCGACGGGCGTAGATGTCCAGTAGCTCGGCGGCGACGTCGCGGACCTGTTCGGCGGCCTTGCGCTTGGCCTTCTGCCAGGTTTCCGAGCCCAGCTTGTGCAGCGGCGCCAGGGCGTCGTCGCTGCCGGTGTAGCGAGCGATCAGGTGCAGATTGGCCACGGGCACGTAGAGCTTGGCCTCGTCGGCGTATTCCAGGGCGAGGAATTCGGCGTTCTGGCCGTCGATCTCCAGGGTGATCAGGCCCATGTAGCGGCCGACGCCGTGGTCGATGTGCACCACCGGCGCCCCTTCGCGCAGCTCGGTGAGGTTCTTGATGACGTTCTCGCCACCGTCGCGGGTCTTCTCGCGGCGCCGGCGCTGCATGACACGCTGGCCGAATAGCGGGCTTTCGGCCACCAGGGCGATGCCCGGCTGGCCCTTGTCGGCGTCCAGCAGCAGGCCTTCGTCCATCGGCGCGATGGTGATCGCCAGGCGGTCCTGGTGCGCCAGGAAGCCCGGCCAGCCCTCGACTTCCACCGGGCGCAGCTTCAGCCGCGCCAGCAGTTCCAGCAGCACTTCGCGGCGGCCGGCGGATTCGGCGGTGAACAGGATGCGCCCGTCGAACCGCTCGATGAACTGGCGCAGGCGTGCCAGCGGTTCCGTGGCTTTCGCTTCAATCGCCAGTTCCGGTAGCGCTTCGGCGGGGAAACGCTCGCGGCCGACGCCGGTCTCGATCGGTTCCGGGCTGACCACCACGCGCGGCCAGTTCTTCAGGCGGGCGAAGCAGTCTTCCACCGGCAGGAAGACGTCAGCGGGCGGTAGCAGCGGGCGTTCCGGGTCGTAGCGGCGGTCTTCGTAGCGGCTGCGCACGTCGGTCCAGAACTGCTCGGCGGCGCTCTCGATGCCCGGCAGGGAGAACACCTGAGTGTCCTGCGGCAGGTAGTCGAACAGCGTCGACGTCTCGCCCTCTTCGAAGAACAGCGGGATGTAGTACTCGATGCCGGCCGGTGTCAGGCCGCTGGCCAGATCCTGGTAGATCGGGCAGCGGCGGTAGTCGACGTCGAAGCGCTCGCGGAAGCGGCCACGGAAGCCGGTCACCGCTTCCTTGCGCAGCGGGAACTCGCGCGCCGGCAGCAGGCGGATGCTCTCCACCTTGTCGATGGAGCGCTGGGTTTCCGGGTCGAAGGTGCGCAGCGTCTCGATCTCGTCATCGAACAGGTCGATGCGGTAGGGCAGCTCGCTGCCCATCGGGAACAGGTCGATCAGCGCACCGCGCACGGCGAACTCGCCGTGCTCGTAGACGGTGTCCACGCAGCGGTAGCCGGCGGCCTCGAAGCGGCTGCGCATCTGTTCGACGTCGAGTTTCTGGCCGACGTCCAGCACCAGGCTGCTGCCGAGCAGGAACTTGGCCGGCGCCAGGCGGTGCAGGGCGGTGGTGATCGGCACCACCAGCACGCCGCGGCGCAGTCCGGGCAACTGGTAAAGGGTGGCGACGCGCTGGGAAATGATGTCCTGGTGCGGCGAGAACACGTCGTAGGGCAGGGTTTCCCAGTCCGGCAACTGCAGCACCGGCAGGTCCGGCGCGAAGAAGCTCAGCTCCTGCTCCAGGCGCTCGGCGCTCTGGCTGTCGGCGGTCAGCAACAGGGTGAAACGGTTGGCGGACGCCGAGGCTTCGGCAATGGCAAGGCTCAGGGCGGCGCCCGGCAGGTTGCCCCAGGATTGCTTGCCGGCAGCAGTCGGCAGCGAAGGAATGCGCAGTACGGACACGGGCGTTCGTGGCTCCGGTCGGAGAAATTGACCGGCCAGATTGTAACTATCCCGATTGACGGATGTCAGTCATACGACCGCTGCGGATTGCCGGCGATTGTTCGCGCCGTCATAATGTAGCCCCTTTTTTCTTCTCCTACATGTGGAAGGTATTGCCCGTGACCCAGAAGCCCGACCAGTGTCTCGGTGAGTGGATCGATCGTGAAGCCCTCGCGGAAGCCATGATTCCGCTGATCGGTCAGCTGTACCGTAACAACAACGTGGTGACCTCGATCTACGGCCGTGGCCTGATCAACCGTTCGGTGATCGCGATCCTCAAAGCGCACCGTTTCGCCCGTCACCGCCTGGCCGAAGGCGGCCTGTCGGTACACGACACCTTCCCGATCCTCAAGGCGATGAGCGAGCTCAAGCTGGGCGCCGCATCCGTCGACCTGGGCAAGATGGTTGCCAAGTTCAAGACCGAAGGTAACGGTCGCAGCATCGAGCAGTTCACCAAGGACGAACTGGCCGACGTGGTCGGCAAGCAGAACGGCGGCGCCCGCGAAGGCACCGACGTCGTCCTGTACGGCTTCGGCCGCATCGGCCGCCTGCTGGCGCGCATCCTCATCGAGAAGACCGGTGGCGGCGACGGCCTGCGCCTGCGCGCCATCGTTGTCCGCAAGGGCGCCGAGAACGACCTGGTCAAGCGCGCCAGCCTGCTGCGTCGCGATTCCGTGCATGGCCCGTTCGACGGCACCATCACCATCGATGAAGAAAGCAGCACCATCACTGCCAACGGCAACCTGATCCAGGTGATCTACTCCAACGACCCGGCGTCGATCGACTACACCCAGTACGGCATCAAGGATGCACTGCTGGTCGACAACACTGGCAAGTGGCGCGACGCCGACGGCCTGGGCCAGCACCTGAAGTGCCCGGGCATCGACCGTGTGATCCTGACCGCTCCGGGCAAGGGTGCGCTGAAGAACATCGTCCACGGCATCAACCACGGTGACATCACCGCCGACGACAAGATCGTTTCCGCCGCTTCCTGCACCACCAACGCCATCGTGCCGGTGCTCAAGGCCGTGAACGACCAGTACGGCATCGTCAACGGCCACGTCGAAACCGTTCACTCGTACACCAACGACCAGAACCTGATCGATAACTTCCACAAGGGCAGCCGTCGCGGCCGCAGCGCTCCGCTGAACATGGTGATCACCGAGACCGGTGCCGCCACCGCCGCCGCCAAGGCCCTGCCGGTACTGAAGGGCAAGCTGACCGGCAACGCGATCCGCGTTCCGACGCCGAACGTCTCGATGGCGATCCTCAACCTGAATCTGGAGAAATCCACCTCCCGCGAAGAGATCAACGAGTACCTGCGCCAGATGGCCATGCACTCCGACCTGCAGAAGCAGATCGACTTCGTCTCCTCCCAGGAAGTGGTTTCCTCCGACTTCGTCGGCTCCCGCCACGCGGGCGTCGTCGATGCCGAAGCCACTATCTGCAACGACAACCGTGTCGTGTTGTACGTGTGGTACGACAACGAGTTCGGCTACAGCTGCCAGGTCGTCCGCGTGATGGAAGACATGGCTGGGGTCAACCCGCCGGCTTTCCCGCGCTGATCCAGGCGGGACAGGGAAACGGGAGCTCTCGGGCTCCCGTTTTTCGTTAGTGGCTCCACCCTACAACGATAAAATCTGCCAATTCCTGATTCTGGAAAGACTTCAAATGGATGGACAACATCTGCATGAAGGCGAGCTGAAGCGCGGTCTGAAGAACCGCCACATCCAGCTGATCGCCCTCGGCGGCGCCATCGGTACCGGCCTGTTCCTGGGCTCGGCCGGCGTGCTGCAATCCGCTGGCCCGTCGATGATCCTCGGCTACGCCATCGGCGGTTTCATCGCCTTCCTGATCATGCGCCAGCTCGGCGAGATGATCGTCGAGGAACCGGTCGCCGGGTCCTTCAGTCACTTCGCGCACAAGTACTGGGGCGGTTTCGCCGGCTTCATGTCGGGCTGGAACTACTGGGTACTGTATATCCTGGTGGGCATGTCGGAGCTGACCGCGGTCGGCAAGTACATCCAGTTCTGGTGGCCGGACTTCCCGACCTGGGCGACGGCGGCGGTGTTCTTTGTACTGATCAACGCCATCAACCTGTTCAACGTGAAGGCCTTCGGCGAGACCGAGTTCTGGTTCGCGATCATCAAGGTCGCTGCCATCATCGGCATGATTCTGCTTGGCGTCTGGCTGCTGGCCACCGGTACCGGCGGTCCGCAAGCCTCGGTGAGCAACCTGTGGGCGCACGGCGGCTTCTTCCCCAATGGCTGGAAGGGACTGATCATGGTCCTGGCGATCATCATGTTCTCCTTCGGTGGCCTGGAGTTGGTGGGCATTACCGCCGCTGAAGCCTCCGAGCCGAAGAAGGTGATCCCCAAGGCGATCAACCAGGTCATCTACCGGATCCTGATCTTCTACATCGGCGCCCTGGCCGTACTGCTCTCGCTGTACCCCTGGGATGCGCTGCTGCAGAGCATCAACAGCGCCGGCGACCCCTACAGCGGCAGCCCGTTCGTCAAGGTCTTCTCGCTGCTGGGTAGCGAGTACGCGGCGCACATCCTGAACTTCGTAGTACTCACCGCCGCGCTGTCGGTCTACAACAGCTGCGTGTACTGCAACAGCCGCATGCTCTTCGGCCTGGCCGAGCAGGGCGATGCCCCGCGCGCCTTCGCCAAGGTCGATGATCGCGGCGTACCGCTGCTGGCCATCGGTGTCTCGGCCTTCATCACCCTGGCCTGCGTGGTGGTCAACTACGTGATCCCGCACCAGGCGCTGGAGTTGCTGATGTCCCTGGTGGTGGCCGCGCTGGTGATCAACTGGGCGATGATCAGCCTGGCCCACATGAAGTTCCGCAAGGCCATGCAGGCCAAGGGCGTGCAGCCGTTCTTCCGCGCGCTGTGGTACCCGGTCGGCAACTGGCTGTGCCTGGCTTTCGTGGTGTTCATTCTTGGCATCATGCTGCAGATCCCGGGCATCGACGTGTCGGTGTACGCGATCCCGGTGTGGATCGTGCTGATGGGTGTGTGCTACCTGTTCAAGCGCAAGTCCCCGGTCAAGGCCAGCGCCTGAACCGGTTGAGAAACGGGAGCTTCGGCTCCCGTTTTCTTTTGGTAATGCACCTTTGCCGGAGCGGAAACAGTGGCCCGGGGTGCTTGCGGTAGAATGCCCGGCGCCGGGCGGATGATGGACGGCAGGAGGTGCCGAGTGGTGCGTGGAGTCTGGCTGTTGGTGGTGCTGGCTGTTCTGGTTGCTGCCCTGGCGGGTTGCGGGCAGTCGGTCGAACGCTTTGGCGGCCCGACCATGGGCAGCAGCTACACGGTGCAGTACGTGACCACGGGCAAGGCGCCGGATACCGCGAAGCTCAAGGCCGAGGTCGATGCGATCCTGGCGAGCCTCGACGAGCAGTTCTCCACCTACCGCGACGACTCGCTGATCTCGCGCTTCAATGCCCAGCCGGCCGGCACCTGCATGGCGCTGCCGGCGGACATGCTGACGCTCTGGCGCTATGGCGAGGCGCTGTCGCAGCAGAGCGGCGGTGCCTTCGACGTCACCGTCGAGCCGCTGTTGAACCTCTGGGGCTTCGGCCCGCAGTCGCGCACCGAGCAAGTGCCGGCGGCCGCCGATCTGGAGCGCGAGCGTGCCCGCGTCGGCCATCAGCATCTGCATCTGCAGGGCGAGCAGTTGTGCAAGGACGTCAATGCGCAGCTGGACTTCGACAGCATCGTCGCCGGCTACGCGGTGGACAAGGTCAGTGCGCGCCTGGCCGAGCTGGGGCTCACGGATTACCTGGTGGAAATCACCGGCGAGCTCAAGGCCGTGGGCCACAAGCCCGATGGCACGCCCTGGCGCATCGCCCTGGAAGTGCCCAGCGGCGAGCGCGAACGGCAGGTGGAGTGTTCGGTGGCGCTGGATGGCTTCGGGCTGTCCACCTCCGGCGACTACCGCAACTATTTCGAGGAAGGTGGGCAGCGTTACTCGCACACCTTCGATCCACGCAGCGGCACGCCGGTCCGGCATGCGCTGGCGGCGGTCACGGTGGCCGATGCGCAGGCGCTGCGCGCCGATGGCCTGTCGACCCTGCTGATGGTGCTGGGGCCGGAGGAGGGCTATACCTTTGCCGAGCGCAATGGGCTGGCGGCGTTCTTCATCGTGCGCCAGGGCGAGGGCTTCGTGACCCGCGCGACGACACGCTTCGAAGCGCTGTTTCCGACGCCTGAATGAAAGGTTCGCCGGGCATGATGATTCGGCGGGAAGGTATGTAGTGACGGCAAAATTCGCCTACCTGCCGACCAACCGCTAATGTGCAGCCTTTTGCCGCAGGGCTAAGCTGCGCAATGATTTCGATCCGCCTCGGCGCATGTGGTGCCGGGGCTTCGCCGGGAGCGCCAAGCGAGCGTCCCGGCCTGTTCTGAAGGAGTACGCATGGCTGTCTACAACTACGACGTGGTGATTCTCGGCACGGGTCCGGCGGGCGAGGGGGCGGCGATGAATGCCTCCAAGTACGGACGCAAGCTGGCGGTGGTGGACAGCCGTCGCGTGGTCGGCGGCAACTGCACGCACCTGGGCACCATCCCGTCCAAGGCGCTGCGTCACTCGGTGAAGCAGATCATCGAGTTCAACACCAACCCCATGTTCCGCCAGATCGGCGAACCGCGCTGGTTCTCCTTCCCCGACGTGCTGAAAAGCGCCGAGAAGGTCATCTCCAAGCAGGTCGCCTCGCGCACCGGCTACTACGCGCGCAACCGCATCGATATGTTCAACGGCACCGCCAGCTTCGTCGACGAGCGCACCGTTGAAGTCGTGACCCCCAGCGGCGCCGTGGAGCGCCTGGTGGCCGACCAGTTCGTCATCGCCACCGGCTCGCGCCCGTATCGCCCGTCGGACATCAACTTCAACCACCCGCGCGTCTACGACAGCGACACCATCCTCTCGCTGAGCCACACCCCGCGCCGCCTGATCATCTACGGAGCCGGCGTGATCGGCTGCGAGTACGCCTCGATCTTCAGTGGCCTGGGCGTGCTGGTGGACCTGATCGACACCCGCGACCAGTTGCTGAGCTTCCTCGACGACGAAATCTCCGATGCGCTGAGCTACCACCTGCGCAACAACAACGTGCTGATCCGTCACAACGAGGAATACGAGCGCGTGGAGGGCCTGGACAACGGGGTGATCCTGCACCTGAAGTCGGGCAAGAAGATCAAGGCCGACGCCTTGCTGTGGTGTAACGGCCGCACCGGCAACACCGACCGCCTGGGCCTGGAGAACATCGGCATCAAGGTCAACAGCCGTGGCCAGATCGAGACGGACGAGAACTACCGCACCTCGGTGTCGAACATCTACGCCGCCGGCGACGTGATCGGCTGGCCGAGCCTGGCCAGCGCCGCCTACGACCAGGGCCGCTCGGCTGCCGGCAACATCGTCGAGCACGACGGCTGGCGCTTCGTGAATGACGTGCCGACCGGCATCTACACCATTCCGGAGATCAGCTCGATCGGCAAGAACGAGCACGAGCTGACCGCGGCGAAGATTCCTTATGAGGTGGGCAAGGCCTTCTTCAAGGGCATGGCCCGCGCGCAGATCTCCAATGAGCCGGTGGGCATGCTGAAGATCCTGTTCCACCGCGAGACCCTGGAGATCCTCGGCGTGCACTGCTTCGGCGACCAGGCCTCGGAGATCGTCCACATCGGCCAGGCGATCATGAACCAGCCGGGGGAACTGAACACCCTGAAGTACTTCGTCAACACCACCTTCAACTATCCGACCATGGCCGAAGCCTACCGCGTAGCGGCGTTCGACGGCCTGAACCGGATTTTTTGAAGTACCCCGACCGGCGGCCTGAGCCGGTCGGGGGGAACCTGCTCAGCGATTCCCGATCGTGGCAGTGGCCAAACCGGGAAAGTCTGTGATCAGGCTATCCACGCCAAAATCGGCGAGCCGGCGCATCAGGGCTGGCTCGTTGACCGTCCACACCGACACATGCAGCCCCTGCTTCTGCGCTTTCAGCAAGCGCTCCGGGGTGCACAGCATCCAGTTCAGCGCCAGCAGATCGCAGCCGTAGTGCGCGGCGACCTTCAATGGATCGAGCCAGGCGTATTCGGCCACCAGCCCGCGGGATAGCTCCGGCGCCAGCTCTTCCAGGGCGCGCAGCACCGTGCGTGAACTCGATGTCACCGTGATGCGGTCGCGCAGGCCGTAGCGTCCGACCAGGTGGTGGATCGCCTGTACCGTGCGCCCCGCTCGGTCTTTCGAGCCACTCTTGACCTCCAGTTGCCAGTGCTCGAAATCGCAGCGTTCGAACAGTTCCGCCAGGCGCGGAATGGGGCAGGGGCGCACCCACCCCGGACCGCCCTCGCGGGCGTCCATCGTGATCAGGTCTTCCGCCAGTTGCTCGGAAACCTTGCCGCGCCGGCCGGTGGTGCGCTTGAGCGTCGGATCGTGGATCACCATCAGCTCGCCATCGCGGGACAGGTGAAGATCCAGCTCGCAGCGTGTCACGTTGTGTTCCAGGCAGCGCTGGAAGCTGGTCAGGGTGTTTTCCGGTGCTTCGCCTTTGGCGCCGCGATGGCCATAGATCAGAGTCACTGGGGCTCCTTGGGGGACGGATTCTGGGGGGAGAGATCCTTGAGGTATTGGGAGTGGTGCTGGCGCACCGCGTCGACGACGCGGCCGCTTTCGAAATAGACGCTGAACTCGCGGTAATCCCAGCGATTGATCGGCGGTTTGCCCACCGCGGGATGTTCCTCGTCCGGCAGGCCGAAGCGCTCCAGCACGGCCTTCTGGCTCTCGCCGCGGACCGGCAGCACGATGTGTGGGTCGCCCTGTGCGCCGACGGGTATCGAGAGGGTATCCGCCAGCAGTGGCAGCGGGGTGACAAGGCTCAACAGGAGCAACAGATAGCGCATGGATTTCCCTGGGTTCATTCGTCGCGGGCCTTGGCCTGCCGGCGTTCCAATGCCTGGCGCTGGAGGATGTGGCGGGCCAGCAACTGGCGCGGGGCATCGCCGAGACCCTCGAATTCGGTGCCGATTTCGTAGTCGCCTTCGCTCTGTTGCCGGCAATGGGTGACCTTGGCACGCAGCAGCAGGCCGAGGCCCTGGGGTAGCAGGACGATCTTCAGCGCAAGCCCCTGGCCGAGCGGAAGAGGCTGCGTATCACGGAAGTCGATGCCGCCCTCGGACAGCGTGACCTGGCGGGGCGGGCCGATCTCGCGCAGCAGGCTCTGGGTCAGGGCCTGGGCGATCAGGTCGATGCGTTTGTTGATCACTTTCAGATAGCTGGCCAGCGGGCGGTCGCGCTCGTGGATATGGCGCAACAGGTGCTGCGACTCGAAGTCGGTCAGGTGCAGGTCGCTGAGCAGATTGAACAGCGCGGAATCATCCTGAAGCACTTCTTGCGACTGGATTTCGTCCTCGCGCAGCGGGCGAAATTCCAATGCGAGCGTGTCTTCAATACGATAGTATTCGCGGCGGTCATCCGCGTCTGGAGTGGACATGGCGAACCCACGGCGGCAGTGATGGTCTGAGTGTAAAGCCGCCTGCCGAGCCTCGCCACACGGAAGTCGCACGCCAGAAGGAACTGACGCCCGACGCACTCTTCATCTTCTTAATCGGCCCCACATGTTCAGACCCCTTTCCGTCTACATCGGAACGCGCTACACACGCGCCAAACGCCGCAGCCACTTCGTATCCTTCATTTCGCTCACCTCCATGATCGGCCTCGCGCTGGGCGTGGTGGTGATGATCGTGGTGCTCTCGGTCATGAACGGCTTCGACCACGAGATGCGCACCCGCGTACTGGGCATGGTGCCCCACGCCACCGTCGAGTCCTACCAGCCCATCGAAGACTGGCGCGGCATCGCCGGGCAGATCAAGAGCCAGCACCCCAACGTGCTGGAAGTCGCGCCCTTCATCCAGATGCAGGGCCTGCTCAGCGCCGGCGGCACGGTACAGAAGGTGCTGATCAACGCCGTTGACCCGAACGAGGAGAGCAAGGTCTCGATCATCGACCAGTTCTTCCAGGAGGGTTCGCTCAAGAGCCTCAAACCCGGCGAGTTCGGCATCATCATCGGCGACAAGGCGGCGAAGAACCTCGGCGTGAAGCTGGGCGACAAGGTCACCTTCATCGCCCCGGAAGTCTCGGTCACCCCGGCCGGCATGTTCCCGCGCATGAAGCGCTTCACCGTGGTCGGCACCTTCCATGTCGGCGCCGGCGAGCTGGACGGCTACGTCGGCATGGTCCACATCGACGATGCCGCGCGCCTGCGCCGCCTCAAGCAAGGCCAGGTCGAAGGCTTGCGCCTGAAGCTCGACGACCTGTTCCAGGCGCCGCGTACCGCCTGGGAAATCGCCCGCACCCTGAAGGGCAACGACTACTTCGCCCGCGACTGGACCCGCAGCCACGGCAACCTGTACCAGGCGATCCGCATGGAGAAATCCATGATCGGCCTGTTGCTGCTGCTGATCGTCGCGGTCGCCGCGTTCAACATCATTTCCACCCTGGTCATGGTCGTCACCGACAAGAAGGCCGACATCGCCATCCTGCGCACCCTGGGCGCCACGCCGGGGCAGATCATGGCGACCTTCATGGTCCAGGGCACGGTGATCGGCGTGATCGGCACCTTCATCGGCGGCGTGCTGGGCATCCTCGCGGCGCTCAACGTCAGCTCCGCCATCGCCCTGCTGGAGCGCCTGCTGGGCCACAAGTTCCTCAACGCGGATGTCTACTTCATCGATTACCTGCCCTCGCAACTGATGAGCGAGGACGTGATCCTGGTGTGCAGCGCCGCGCTGATCCTGAGTTTCTTCGCCACCCTGTATCCGGCCTGGCGTGCGGCCCGCACCCAGCCCGCGGAGGCCCTGCGTTATGAGTAAGCCGACCCCCAACGACCAGGCCGTCCTGAGCTGCCGTGACCTTGGCAAGCGCTACGAGGAAGGCCCGCAGTCGGTCGAGGTGCTCTCCGGAGTGCAGCTGGAACTGCTGCCCGGCGAGCGCGTGGCCATCGTCGGCAGCTCCGGCTCGGGCAAGAGCACCCTGCTGAACATGCTCGGCGGCCTCGATACGCCCAGCACCGGCAGCGTCTGGCTCGCTGGCGAACAGCTGTCGGCGCTGAACGAGAAGCAGCGCGGCCTGCTGCGCAACCGCGCGCTGGGCTTCGTCTACCAGTTCCACCACCTGCTGCCGGAATTCACCGCGCTGGAGAACGTCTGCATGCCGCTGCTGATCGGCAAGACGCCGATCCCGGAAGCGCGCCAGCGCGCCACCGCGCTGCTGGAGCGTGTGGGCCTGGGCCATCGCCTGAGCCACAAGCCGTCGGAGCTGTCCGGTGGTGAGCGCCAGCGCGTGGCCATCGCCCGCGCCCTGGTGAACACGCCGAAACTGGTGCTGCTCGACGAGCCCACCGGCAACCTCGACCAGCACACCGCCCACGGTATCCAGGAACTGATGCTGGAACTGTCGCAATCCCTGCGCACCGCCTTCCTGGTGGTGACCCACGACACCCACCTCGCCCAGCAGATGGATCGTGTGCTGCGCCTGGAGGAGGGCCGGCTGGTCGCCGCCTGAGGGATAACGGAATGTTCAGACCCCTGTCCGTCTTCATCGGCACCCGCTACACCCGTGCCAAGCGACGCAACCACTACATCTCGTTCATCTCCCTGACCTCGATGATCGGCCTCGCCCTGGGCGTGCTGGCCATGATCGTGGTGCTCTCGGTGATGAACGGCTTCCAGAAGGAAATGCGCTCGCGCATCCTCGGCATGGTCCCGCACGCGGTGCTGCAGAAGACCAGCGGTCCGCTGGACGACTGGCAACGCGTGGCCGAGGTAGCGAAGCGGAACCCGAAGATCGTCGGCGCGGTGCCCTATACCGAGGTCGACGGCATGCTCTCCTATAAAGGCATGATGCAGCCCATCGAGGTGGACGGCGTCGATCCGGCGCTGGAAACCCAGGTGTCGATCATCGGCCAGCACATGGTCCAGGGCCGCCTCGCCGACCTCAAGGTCGGCGAGTTCGGTGTGGTCATCGGCGAGATCACCGCGCGGCGCTTCCACGTCAACGTCGGTGACAGCCTGTTGCTGATCGTCCCCGAGCCCAGTTCCGCGCCCGGTGGCATCACCCCGCGCATGCAGCGCCTGAACGTGGTCGGTATCTTCAAGGTCGGCGCCGAGCTGGATAGCTCGTTGGCACTGATCCACGTGGACGACGCGGCGAGCCTGATGCGCTGGCAGCCCGGCCAGGTACAGAGCGTGCGCATCGCGCTGAAGGACCTGTTCCAGGCGCCGGAAGTCGGCGCGGCCATCGCCAGGCAACTGGGCGACGGCTACCGCTCGGTGGACTGGACCCACACCCAGGGCAGCCTGTTCAGCGCGATGAAGATGGAAAAGACCATGATCGGCCTGCTGCTGTTGCTGATTGTCGCGGTTGCCGCCTTCAACATCATCGCCACCCTGATCATGGTGGTGGCCGACAAGCGCGCGGACATCGCCATCCTGCGCACCCTGGGCGCCACGCCGAAGCAGATCATGGCCATCTTCATGGTGCAGGGCACGGTGATCGGCCTGATCGGCACCGTCATCGGCTGCGTGCTTGGCGTGCTGGCGGCGTATAACGTCACCGCGATCGTCTCGACCCTGGAGCGCGTCGCCGGCACCCACGTGTTCAACTCGGATATCTATTTCATCAACTACCTGCCGTCCGACCCGCAGATCAGCGATATCGTGCTGATCTGTGCCGCGGCGCTGTCCATGAGCTTCCTTGCCACGCTGTACCCGGCCTGGCGCGCGGCTTCGACCCAGCCGGCGGAGTCGCTGCGCTACGAGTGATCCATCGGACCATGAAAAAGCCGCCCCTCGGGGCGGCTTTCTCGTTTCAGGGAACACCCTGTAGGAGCGAGCTTGCTCGCGAACAAGTTCGCCGGCAGCTCTGTGCCTCGGGCGATTCGCGAGCAAGCTCGCTCCTACAAAAAGCTAGAGCTCGCGCTGCACATTGCGCAGCGCCCGGCGCCGCCGCCAACTGCGGCCGATCCACCAGCGCCAGTAGCCCTCGGTGGCCAGGTAGCCGAGGATGCCCACCAGAATCCCGCAGATCACCGAACCCAGCAGGAAGGGCTGCCAGAGCATCGTCAGCTCGCCGCTGATCCACTCCCAGGTCAGGTGGTCGGGCAGGACGCGCGCTGGGATGCCCATGACCCAGGCACCCATCTTGTAGGTGCAATAGAACACCGGCGGCATGGTGATCGGGTTGGTCAGCCAGACCAGCCCGACCGAAATCGGCAGATTGGCCCGCACCCACACCGCCAGCGAGGCGGCCAGCAGCATCTGCAGCGGGATCGGAATGAAGGCGGCGAACAGCCCCATGCCCATTGCGCGGGATACGGAGCGGCGATTCAGGTGCCAGAGGTTGGGGGACTGGATCAGCGGCCCGAGAAAGCGCAGGCCCTTGTGGCTCCTGATGCTTTCCGGATCCGGCATGTAGCGCTTGAAAATTCGGCGCGGCATGAGGGAAATCTCTGGCAGACGGACGACGCCACATTATGCCTAGCTAGGTGACAGTCATTCGTTGCCAAGTATGTCCGTGTGTAACCGCTGTGCCCCGATCGCCGTCCGATCGGACCGACGGTTGCCCGGCGACTCCAGGGAGGAGTCCGTTGCCTCGTTCAGGGATGTTCGCGCTGGCCGCCGGCCTGCTGGCGCTGCGCTGGCTATCGACGCTACCAGCCGGTTGGGTGCTGCTGTCGCTGGTGGCGCTGACGTTGCCCTTGCTGTTCACTCGCGGCTATTTCATCGGCCTGTTCCTGCTGGGTTTTGCCTGGGCCTGCCAGTCGGCCCAGTGGGCGTTGGATGACCGGCTGGACAAGGCGCTCGACGGTCGCACGCTGTGGCTGGAGGGCAGGGTGGAGGGGCTGCCTGACCTTACCGGGCCTTCGGTACGTTTCGTTCTTTCCGATGTATCCAGTCCTCGGGCGCGTCTGCCTGGCACCTTGCGCCTGTCCTGGTTCGGCGGGCCCGCGGTACAGGGTGGTGAACGCTGGCGCCTGGCGGTGAAGCTCAAGCGCCCCCACGGCATGGCCAACGGCGCAGGCTTCGACTACGAGGCCTGGCTTACCGCGCAACGGATCGGCGCCATCGGCAGCGTGAAGGATGGGCAGCGCCTGGAGGCGAGCAGCGGCCCGCCGGCCTGGCGAGAAGCCTGGCGGCAACGTTTGCTGGCGGTCGATGCCCAGGGGCGCTCCGGTGCGCTGGCGGCGCTGGTGCTGGGCGATGCCTCGGGACTGACCACGGCGGACTGGCAGGTGCTGCAGGACACCGGAACCCTGCACCTGATGGTGATTTCCGGTTCGCACATCTCCCTGCTGGCCGGGCTGCTCTACGCCGTGGTCGCCGGGCTTGCACGCTTCGGCGTCTGGCCCTCGCGCGTGCCCTGGCTGCCCTGCGCCTGTCTGCTGGCCGCGCTCGGCACCTGGGCGTACAGCCTGATGGCGGGATTCGAGGTACCGCTGCAGCGTGCCTGCATCATGGTTTCGATTGTCCTCCTGTGGCGCCTTCGCCATCGCCGTAGCGGTCTGTGGACACCGCTGCTCGGCGCCTTGCTGGCGGTACTGCTGGCGGAACCGTTGGTCATACTGTTGCCCGGCTTCTGGCTGTCCTATGCGGCGGTGGCGTTGTTGATCTTCGGTTTTTCCGGCCGACTGGGGCGCTGGACGGCCTGGCGCACCTGGCTGCGTGCGCAGTGGCTGATGGCGATCGGCTTGCTGCCCGCGTCCGTGGCGCTTGGCCTGCCGCTGAGCATTTCCGGGGTGGTCGCCAACCTGCTTGCGGTGCCCTGGGTGGAAATGGCGGTGGTGCCGCTGGCCTTGCTGGGCAGCCTGGCGCTGGGCATTCCCTGGCTGGGCGAAGGGTTGCTCTGGATCTCCGGCGGGCTGCTCGAGTTGCTGTTCCGCCTGCTGGGCTGGATGGCGGCCCTGGCGCCTGCCTGGCAGCCCGTCAACGCGCCGGCCTGGGCGCTGCTGCTGGCCATGCTAGGTGCGTTGTTGCTGCTGGCGCCGGCTGGCGTACCGGTGCGAGCGTTCGGACTGGCGATGTTCCTGCCGGTGTTCTGGCCGTCGATCGTGCTGCCGCCGCCGGGGATGGCCGAGGTCCGGGTGCTGGATGTGGGGCAGGGCCTTTCGGTGTTGATCCGCACGCGCAGTCAGGCTTGGCTCTACGACACCGGCGCGCGCAATGGCGATTTCGATATCGGCGAGCGGGTCGTCGTACCGACGCTGCGGAGTCTGGGGATCAACCGTCTGGACCGATTGATGCTCAGTCACGCGGACAACGACCATGCAGGTGGCGCCCTGGCGGTGAAGGCGTCGCTGCATCCCGTGCAGGTGGTCAGCGGCGAGGCGGATCGGCTGCCCCGCGAGTTGCGGGCACAGCCCTGTCGGAAGGCGAGCTGGGAGGTCGACGGCGTCCACTTCGCGGCCTGGGCATGGGAGGGTGCACGGGAAAGCAACGACCGCTCCTGCGTCCTGGCGCTCGAAGCCAATGGCGAGCGCCTGCTGCTGACCGGCGACCTGCCGCAGGCCGGCGAACTGGCCTGGCTGGCCGAACACCCGGATATCCACATCGACTGGTTGCTGGCGGGGCACCACGGCAGCCGCAGCGCTTCCGGACCGGTCTTCGTGCGCAGCGTGACGCCCACTGCCGCGATCATTTCCCGCGGCGCCAATAATCCCTATGGCCACCCCCATCCGTTGGTCGTCGAGCGCTTCCGGGCACAGGGCATCCGGATTCACGATACGGCACAGGAGGGTGCGCTGACGCTGATGCTCGGCGCCCACGGGGAGGTCCGGGGAGTGCGGGAAGGCGCACATTTCTGGCAAGAAAAATGAGACCGGGGCGGTCGGCTGGCACGGGCCCCTATGCTAGAGTGGCGCCACTTTTTTTCAGGGGATTCACCACTGTGTGGGAACTGGTCAAAGCTGGCGGCTGGATGATGCTGCCGATCTTGCTGAGCTCCATCGCCGCGATGGCGATCGTCGCAGAACGTCTCTGGACCCTGCGCAAGAGTCGCGTGGCCCCGCCACAGTTGCTCGGCCAGGTGTGGAAGCAGATCAAGGGCAAGAAGATGAACAGCCAGGCCCTGAAGGACCTGCGCGCGTCGTCCCCGCTGGGTGAGATCCTTGCCGCTGGCCTGGCCAACTCCAAGCACGGTCGCGAGATCATGAAGGAGTGCATCGAGGAGGCCGCTTCCCGCGTCATCCATGAGCTGGAGCGCTACCTCAATGCCCTGGGCACCATCGCCGCGATGGCGCCGCTGCTCGGCCTGCTGGGCACCGTGTTCGGCATGATCCAGATCTTCAGCGCCTTCATGGGCGACGGCATGGCCAACGCGCCGATGCTCGCCGGCGGTATTTCCAAGGCCCTGATCACCACCGCGTCCGGCCTGATCGTGGCGATCCCGGCGGTGTTCTTCCACCGCTACCTGCTGCGCCGTGTCGATGAGCTGGTGATCGCGATGGAACAGGAAGCCATCAAGCTGGTGGAAGTCACCCAGGGCGATCGCGAAGTCGATTTCGCCGAGGAAGGCAAAGCGTGAAGTTCCGCCGCAGAGCGGGCGGAGCGGCCCGCGAGGACGTCTTCATCAACCTGGCGTCGCTGATCGACGTGATCTTCGTGCTGCTGCTGTTCTTCGTGGTCAGCACCTCGTTCACCAAGCCGGCGCAGCTCAAGGTCGAACTGCCCGAGGCGGTCAGCGGCACGCCGCCGGAAGCCACCGAGATCAAGCCGCTGGAAATCTCCATCAGCGTCGAGGGCCACTACGCCCTGAACGGCCAGAGTCTAGCCCGCGACGACCTGGAGAACCTGATGAACGCCATGCAGCGCGAGTCCGCTGGCGACAACAGCCTGCCGGTGGTGATCACCGCCGATGGCAAGGTCGATTACCAGTCCGTGGTTACCGCGATGGATGCCGCAGGCAAGCTGGGCTTCACCCACCTGCGCATCACCACCATCGAGGCCCATTCGGACAAGAAGCCCTGATGGCGTTCTCCGACCGCCTGCTCGACGCCTGGTACAAGGGCCATCCGGCCCTTGTCCTGCTCAAGCCGCTCGAACTGCTCTACCGGCGTGTCGCCCGTCGCCGTCGCGCAGATTTCCTTTCCGGCGCCAAGCCGGCCTACCGCGCTCCGGTGCCGATCATCGTGGTCGGCAACATCACCGTGGGCGGCACCGGCAAGACGCCGATGATCCTCTGGCTGATCGAGTACTGCCGCGCCCGTGGCCTGAAGGTCGGCGTGGTCAGCCGTGGGTATGGCGCCAAGCCCCCGCAGACACCCTGGCGCGTGCGCGCCGAGCAGTCGGCGGCGGAGGCGGGCGACGAGCCGCTGATGATCGTGCGCCGCAGCGGCGTGCCGCTGATGATCGACCCGGACCGCTCCAGCGCCGTGCGCGCGCTGCTGGCCGAGGAGCCGCTGGACCTGATCCTCTGCGACGACGGCCTGCAACACTACCGCCTGGCGCGCGACCTGGAACTGGTACTGATCGACGCCGCCCGTGGTCTGGGCAACGGCCGCTGCCTGCCCGCCGGGCCGCTGCGCGAACCCGCCGAGCGCCTGGCCGAAGTCGACGCCGTCCTGCACAACGGCGCACTTTCCGACCCGCCGGGCGCCTTCTCCTTCGTCCTGCGACCTTCCGCCCTGGTCAGCCTGGCCAGCGGCGAACGCCGTGGCGTCGAGCATTTCCCCGCCGGTCAGGCGCTCCATGCCCTGGCTGGAATCGGCAACCCGCAGCGTTTCTTCAAGACGCTCGAGGCGCTAAACTGGCGGCCGATTCCGCATCCCTTCCCCGACCATGCGGCCTATACCGCCGAGCAACTGCGCTTCACGCCGGAGCTGCCGTTGGTCATGACCGAGAAGGATGCGGTGAAATGCCGGTCCTTCGCCGCGCCCGAC
Source organism: Pseudomonas sp. MT3 (assembly GCF_054720805.1). Taxonomy (NCBI): domain Bacteria; kingdom Pseudomonadati; phylum Pseudomonadota; class Gammaproteobacteria; order Pseudomonadales; family Pseudomonadaceae; genus Pseudomonas; species Pseudomonas sp. MT3. The sequence continues at coordinate 27,573 of NZ_JBTVPY010000012.1, read as the reverse complement.
TGGTGGTACCTCGCCGTCGAAGCGCAGCCCTCGCCGGCCTTCGTCGCCTGGTTCGACGCCCAGCTCGAGCGCCTGCTCGCCCGCTGATCCGGCGTCGCCCCTGCGGCGTCCGAATTCAATCCGTTCACGTTCAAGGAACGCATCATGGACCCGAAACTCCTCGATATCCTCGCCTGTCCGCTGTGCAAGGGCCCGCTCAAGCTCACCGACGACAAGTCCGAGCTGATCTGCAAGGCCGACGGCCTGGCCTACCCGGTACGCGACGGCATCCCGGTGATGCTCGAAGGCGAAGCGCGTACCCTGAACGTCGACGAGCGTCTGGACAAGTAACTCCCATGAGCCAGGCCTACACCGTCGTCATTCCCGCCCGTTATGCCTCCACCCGCCTGCCCGGCAAGCCGCTGCAGGACATCGCCGGCAAGCCGATGATCCAGCATGTCTGGGCGCAGGCCGGCAAGAGTTCGGCTGCCCAGGTGGTGGTCGCCACGGACGATCGGCGCATTTACGATGCTTGCCAGGGCTTTGGCGCCCAGGTGGTGCTGACCCGCGCCGACCACAACTCCGGCACCGACCGCCTGGCGGAGGTGGCCGACGCGCTGGGCCTGGCCGACGACGCCATCGTGGTCAACGTGCAGGGCGACGAACCGCTGGTGCCGCCGTCGATCATCGATCAGGTGGCCGCCAACCTCGCGGCCCACCCGGAGGCGGGCATCGCCACCCTGTGCGAGGCGATCCATGACCCGGCAGCGCTGTTCAACCCGAACATCGTCAAGGTGGTCAGCGACAAGGACGGCCTGGCCCTGACCTTCAGCCGCGCTACGCTGCCCTGGGCGCGCGACGCCTTCGCGGTGGACCGTGAAAGCCTGCCGGCCAACGTGCCGTACCGCCGCCATATCGGTATCTACGCCTATCGTGCGCGTTTCCTGCGCGACTTCGTGGCCTGGGGCCCGTGCTGGCTGGAGGACACCGAGTGCCTGGAGCAACTGCGTGCGCTCTGGCACGGCGTGCGTATCCACGTGGCCGATGCCCTGGAAGCGCCGCAGGCCGGCGTCGATACCTCGGAAGACCTGGAACGCGTGCGGCGCATCCTGGGGGCTTGATGAAGGTTCTGTTCGTTTGCCTGGGCAACATTTGCCGCTCGCCCACCGCCGAGGGCATCTTCCGCCACAAGGTCCGCGAAGCGGGCCTTGAGGAGGGCATCGAGATCGACTCCGCCGGTACCGGCGACTGGCACGTCGGCAAGGCGCCGGATGCGCGCACCCGCGCCGCCGCGTTGCGCCGTGGTTACGATCTGTCGGCCTTGCGGGCACGGCAGGTGAGCGTGGCGGACTTTTCCCGCTATGACCTGATCCTCGCTATGGATCACGCCAACCTGCATGACCTGAAACACCTGCGCGCCGGCGGTGGCAAGGCCGAGTTGGATCTGTTCCTGCGTCGCTTCGATCTGGAAATCGACGAAGTTCCCGACCCGTACTACGGCGGCGATGACGGTTTCGAGCAGGTGCTGGACCTGGTGGAGCGGGCCTGTGACGGCCTGCTGATGGAAGTGAAGAGGCGCCTGTGACGCTGCAACTGCAAGAACGCGTTTCCCTCAAGCCCTACAACACCTTCGGCGTCGAAGTCGCGGCGCGCTGGTTCGCCCAGGCCCATGACGACGTCGAGGTGCGTGCCGGCATCGCCGCCGCTACCGAGAAGAGCCTGCCGCTGATGGTGATCGGCGGTGGCAGCAACCTGCTGCTGACCCGTGACGTCGAGGCGTTGGTCCTGCGCATGGCGTCCCGTGGCATCCGCGTCCTCAGTGACGACGGCGAGCGCATGATGGTTGAGGCGGAAGCCGGTGAGGTCTGGGATGACTTCGTGCGCTGGACACTGGCGCAGGGGCTGGGCGGGCTGGAAAACCTCAGCCTGATTCCTGGCACCGTGGGTGCCGCGCCCATGCAGAACATCGGCGCCTATGGTGTCGAGATCAAGGACGTGTTCGCCGGCCTGACTGCGCTGGACCGTGAAAGCGGCGAGTTGCGCGAGTTCGGTTTGGAGGACTGTGCCTTCGCCTACCGCGACAGCCGCTTCAAGCGCGAACCGGGTCGCTGGTTGATCCTGCGGGTGCGCTTCGCCTTGACTCGTGCGGCGCAACTGCATCTGGACTATGGTCCGGTGCGCCAGCGCTTGGTGGAGGAGGGCGTGACTGCGCCGACACCGGCAGATGTTTCCCGAGTGATCTGCGCCATCCGCCGCGAAAAGCTGCCCGACCCGGCGGTGCTCGGCAACGCTGGCAGTTTCTTCAAGAATCCCGTGGTGTCTGCCGGGCAGGCGGATGAGCTGAGTGTGCGCTTCAGCGATCTGGTGGCCTACCCGCAGGGGGACGGCCTGGTGAAGCTGGCGGCCGGCTGGTTGATCGACAAGGCGGGCTGGAAAGGCTTCCGTGATGGCGCTGCGGGCGTGCATGCGCAGCAGGCGCTGGTGCTGGTCAACTACGGCGGAGCGACCGGTGCGCAGCTGTATGCGCTGGCGGGGCGAATTCGTGACGACATCCAGCAGCGTTTTGGCGTTGAGTTGGAGATGGAGCCGAATCTCTACTGAGGTCGCTCCGGACGCGAGAAAAGGGGATGCCTTGGCATCCCCTTTTTTGTGTCTGCTTCCTGGGATGAGCCGGGATGGGTTAGCGCTTATGTAGGAGCGAGCTTGCTCGCGAATTGCCTGCGGTTGTTCGCGAGCAAGCTCGCTCCTACAGGTTGGGTGGGGCGCCTTGCTGGTCGGGCAATAAAAAAGGGGATGCAGTTGCATCCCCTTTTTCGTGCCGGAAGCTATCAGCTGTGGTGTTTTTCCGCCACGTTGCTTTCTTCTTCCTCGGGCTTCTCGGCGTTTTCGCCTTCAGTCTGCTCGGCAGCCGATTGCTCGGTCTGCTCGATGGCAGGCGCTTCGTTCACCGCTTCTGCCGCAACGGCATCGGCTGGAACCTCTGCGGCCGGCTCAGTCACGACTTCAGCTTCCACGGCTGCGGTCTCTTCGACCACCGCTTCGACAGCCGGAGCTGCTTCGACCTGCGGGGCAGCGGCCGCGGCTGCGGCGGCTTCACGGGCCATACGCTCCAGGCGACGACGCTCGCGCGGGTCGTTGGAGGCGCGGCCGGTGGCGTTGGCCGGAACTGCTGCGTCGGCGGCCGGAGCTTCGACCGGCGCTTCGGCGGCAGGCTCAGGCTGGGCTTCGACAGCGGCCTGGACGACCTCTTCCACGTGAGCTTCAACGACCGGGGCGGCTTCCACCGCTACGCTTTCGCTGGCTTCAACCTGCTCGACGGTTTCGCTGGGCTTGGCCAGGAACTCGATGGTCTGCTCCAGGGCGCTTTCGGTGCGCACGGCCTCGACTACGTTGGACTCTACCGGCAGAGCGGCTTCGGTCGGTGCCTCGCTGTCCGACTGCTGCTCGGTGGCAACTTCGGCAACGACAGCGGCAGTGGCGCCAACGATGGCGGCAGCAGTCGATGCTTCGCCAGCAGCCTGTTCGGTCTGCTCGCTCACTTCTTCGCCACCTTCCACGCCATCGACACCGGCTTCACGCTGACGCTCGCGGCGGTTGCTGCGGCGGCGCTGACCACGGGAGCGGCGACGAGGACGCTCGCCATCGGCGCCTTCCTGGTCATCCTGCTGGTCCAGCAGTTCCTCGTTCAGCAGCTCTTCGGATTCCACGGCAGCGGCTTCGCTGGCCTGACGCTCCTCGCGCGGCTGACGCTCTTCACGGGGTTGACGCTCGGCGCGTTCGCCACGCGGCTGACGCTCTTCGCGGGCCGGACGCTCGCCACGCTCTTCGCGGGGCTGGCGCTCTTCGCGCGGTTGACGTTCGGCACGCTCTTCACGGGGCTGACGCTCGGCACGCTCTTCGCGCGGCTGGCGTTCCTCGCGAGGCTGACGCTCGGCGCGCTCTTCACGCGGCTGGCGTTCCTCGCGGGGTTGACGCTCGGTGCGCTCTTCACGCGGCTGACGCTCCTCGCGGGGCTGACGTTCGGCGCGCTCTTCACGCGGCTGACGCTCTTCGCGAGCCGGACGCTCGGCGCGTTCGCCACGCTCACCACGCTCGTCACGGCGACGCTCGCCACGCTCCTTGCGCTCGTCATCACGACGGCCACCTTCGCGGCCATCGCGGCGACGGTTCTGCTGGCGGCCGTTGCGGCGCTCGCCCTGGCCTTCGCTACGCTCGGCAGCCGGCTTCTCGGCGGCGGCGGGTTGCGGCTGCTCCGGCTTGCTGCCGGCGAACAGGCTGACCAGCGACTTCACCAGGCCCTGGAACAGGCTCGGCTCCGGCATCGGCTTGGACGCTTCGACAACCGGTGCGGGTGCGGCAGCGGTCTGCTGCGGGGCAGGGGTCTGCGGGGAAACAGTCTTCACCGCGGCTTCCTGGCGGACCAGGGTGCGGGTAGAACTGATCGGCTGGACTTCCTCGTGCTCGATGTGGGCCATCTCGTAGCTGGACTGGCCGGCCAGCAGTTCGGGGCTGTCATCGCGCAGGCGCTGAACTTCGAAGTGCGGAGTTTCCAGGTGGTCGTCCGGCAGGATGAAGATGCGCGCGCGGGTGCGCAGCTCGATCTTGGTGATGGCGTTGCGCTTTTCGTTGAGCAGGAAGGCAGCTACCTGGAACGGCACGCGCGCACGAACTTCGGCGGTGCGGTCCTTCAGCGCTTCTTCCTCGATCAGGCGCAGGATGGCCAGCGACAGGGATTCGACGTCACGGATGATGCCCTGGCCATTGCAGCGCGGGCAGACGATGCCGCTGGTCTCGCCCAGGGACGGACGCAGGCGTTGACGGGACATCTCCAGCAGGCCGAAGCGCGAGATGCGGCCAACCTGTACGCGGGCGCGGTCGGCTTCCAGGGCTTCGCGGACGCGTTCTTCCACGGCGCGCTGGTTCTTCGCTGGGGTCATGTCGATGAAGTCGATGACGATCAGGCCGCCGATATCGCGCAGGCGCAGCTGGCGGGCGATTTCCTCGGCCGCTTCCAGGTTGGTCTGCAGCGCGGTTTCTTCGATGTCGCCGCCTTTGGTGGCGCGCGCCGAGTTGATGTCGATGGACACCAGTGCCTCGGTCGGGTCGATGACGATGGAGCCGCCCGACGGCAGCTTCACTTCGCGCTGGAAGGCGGTCTCGATCTGGCTTTCGATCTGGAAGCGATTGAACAGCGGAACGCTGTCCTGGTACAGCTTCACCTTGCTCGCGTACTGCGGCATGACCTGGCGGATGAAGTTCAGGGCTTCTTCCTGGGCATCGAGGCTGTCGATCAGCACTTCGCCGATGTCCTGGCGCAGGTAGTCGCGGATGGCGCGGATGATGACGTTGCTTTCCTGGTAGATCAGGAACGGACCGCTGCGCTCGCCCGAGGCTTCCTTGATGGCGCCCCACAGTTGCAGCAGGTAATCCAGGTCCCACTGCAGCTCTTCGGAGCTGCGGCCCAGGCCGGCGGTGCGGACGATCAGGCCCATGTCGCCGGGAACGTTCAGGCCGTTCAGGGCCTCGCGCAGCTCATTGCGCTCTTCGCCTTCGATGCGGCGGGAGATACCGCCGGCGCGCGGATTGTTCGGCATCAGCACCAGGTAACGCCCGGCGAGGCTGATGAAGGTGGTCAGGGCCGCGCCCTTGTTGCCACGCTCCTCTTTCTCGACCTGGACGATGACTTCCTGGCCCTCGCTGAGCACATCCTTGATGTTGATGCGGCCTTCGGGGTTCTTCTTGAAGTATTCGCGGGAGATTTCTTTGAGGGGGAGGAAGCCGTGGCGCTCGGCGCCGAAGTCTACGAAGGCGGCTTCGAGGCTGGGTTCGATGCGGGTGATGCGCCCTTTATAGATGTTGGCTTTCTTCTGTTCGCGCGCACCGGACTCGATGTCCAGGTCGAACAGGCGTTGGCCGTCTACCAGCGCTACACGCAACTCTTCGGGTTGAGTTGCGTTGATCAGCATTCTTTTCATGTAGTACCAATGGTTTCCGGGGCCACCGGAAACGGCGATCGGCACACACGACTCTCACGGTCGGTGCTAAGGCACGTACTCAGGAATGGCGGACCATTCCCGTGTCCAGCGGCAGCAGGAGAAATCTGCTGTGCCGCGACTACGTTTCCTGCTTGTCGAGTAAGAACAAGCACTCATCAGGAGGAGGAATCGACTGTCGGATGCGGACGATGAAGGCGTCTACGTTCAAGGCATGAAAGCAACGCAATCCGACAGTTGTGCATCTCCGCCCTGCACATTTCCCTAAGAGCCGGGTGCCGCTCGCAGAATCCGGGAGCGGGGTTGGCTTTTATCACGACTACCTTGGTGGTCGTGGTCATGTCTGAAGGCCTGGGTTTCGAGGCGCTGTCGGCGCGAGAATCGCTCGGGCCGTTGCAACGCTTCCGGGGACTGCCTCGTGTCCGTTCAATGTGTTTGCAGGCGGTTGGGGACGGCGATTACGCGATCATCCGTGGGCCTGGCCACTTTTGGCGGCCTCCCGAATATAGCAGCAATGATTAAGTGCTTCAATTGAATGAAAAATTGTTATTATATCCGGATGACGAATCCCGCCCCTCCGACTTCCGGCGTTCAGCTGCTTGAAGTCGCGCCGGAGTATGCCGGCCAACGCATCGACAATTTCCTTCGCACCCAGCTCAAGGGCGTCCCCAAGACCCTGATCTACCGCATCCTTCGCAAGGGTGAGGTGCGGGTCAACAAAGGCCGCATCAAGCCGGAGTACAAGCTGCAGGCAGGCGACGTGGTGCGCGTGCCGCCGCTGCGCCTGGCTGAGCGCGACGAGCCGGTGCCGCTGGCGCAGGGGCTGCTGGAGCGCCTGGAAGCCGCCATCGTCTTCGAAGACAAGGCGCTGATCGTGGTGAACAAGCCCACCGGCATCGCCGTGCATGGCGGTAGTGGGCTGAGTTACGGGGTTATCGAGGCTTTCCGCCAACTGCGTCCGGAGTGCAAGGACCTGGAGCTGGTGCATCGCCTGGATCGTGATACCTCCGGCCTGCTGATGATCGCCAAGAAGCGCAGCATGCTGCGCCACCTGCATGATGCGCTGCGCGGCGAACGTGTGGTGGATAAGCGTTACCATGCCCTGGTGCGTGGCAGCTGGCCGGCGGCGAAGAGGCAGATTGCCGTGCCGCTGCTGAAGAACAACCTGCGCTCCGGCGAGCGCGTGGTGGAAGTGAATCCAGAAGGCAAGGAAGCGCTGACCGAGTTCAAGGTGCTGCGCCGCTTCGGTGATTTCGCCACCCTGGTGGAGGCGCGCCCGATCACCGGTCGTACCCACCAGATTCGTGTGCATGCCAAGCATGCCGGTCATTCCATTGCCGGCGACCCCAAGTACGGCGACGAAGACTTCTCCCGCGAGATCCGCGAGCTGGGCGGCAAACGCCTGTTCCTGCACTCCGCGTTCCTGCGCGTGCCGATGCCCGATGGCTCGGTGCTGGAGCTGGAGGCGCCGGTCGATGAAGTCTGGCAGCGTACCGTGGAGCGCCTGGATGCGTGAGTATTCCCTGCTGATCTTCGACTGGGATGGCACGCTGGTGGATTCCATCGGTCGTATCGTCGAGTCGATGCGGGTCGCGGCGGTCAGCTCCGGCCTGCCGTCGCGCAACGATGAGGCGATCAAGGGCATCATCGGTCTCGGTCTGCCCGAGGCGATCCAGACGCTCTATCCCGAAGTGGAAGAAGGCGAGCCGCTGGAGCGTTTCCGTCGCGACTATGGTGAGCACTACCTGAGTCTCGAAGTGCAGCCTTCGCCGCTGTTCCCGGGTGTTGCCGAGGCGATGGTCGAGTTTCGCCGCGCGGGTTACCAGTTGGCGGTCGCCACCGGCAAGAATCGCCGGGGGCTGGATCGCGTGCTGGCGGGGCAGGGGTGGACCGATTTCTTCGATATCACCCGCGCCGCCGACGAGTCGGCGAGCAAGCCCGATCCGCGCATGCTGCATGAAATCCTCCGGCATTGCCGGGTGGCGGCGCGCGATGCGCTGATGGTGGGGGATTCCCCCTTCGATCTGGACATGGCGCGCCGTGCCGGCATGGATTCGGTGGCGGTGGGTTATGGTGCGCAGTCGCTGGAGACTCTGCGAGAGTATGCTCCGGCGCTGGAAGTGGAACATTTCAATGAATTGCGCGCCTGGCTGGCCGGGCGTTCGGTGAGGCCGGTGCTCGAGGTAGGCAACGATGTCGGATGAATGGAAGGCTGGGGATACCAAGGCGGGTGACGACAAGAGCTGGAAGCTGCTGGAGAAGGCGGTGCTGGCCGGGGTTCAGGAGCAGCGTCGTTCGCGCCGCTGGGGCATCTTCTTCAAGCTGCTGACTTTCCTTTACCTGTTCATCGCCCTGGCGCTGCTCAGTCCGTTCGGTGGTCTGTCGAAGTCTGCCTCGCGCAGCGCCAGCCATACGGCGCTCATCGAGGTGAAGGGCATGATCGCCGACAACGAGCCGGCCAGTGCCGACAATGTCGTCGGCGCGCTGCGCTCGGCGTTCGAGGATTCCGGTACCAAGGGGATCGTACTGCGCATCAACAGCCCGGGCGGCAGTCCGGTGCAGTCCGGCTATATCTACGATGAAATCAAGCGTCTGCGCGGTGAGCATCCGGATATCAAGGTCTACGCCGTGATCAGCGATCTCGGTGCTTCCGGCGCTTATTACATTGCCAGTGCTGCCGACGCAATCTATGCGGACAAGGCCAGTCTGGTGGGCTCCATCGGCGTGACGGCGGCGACGTTCGGCTTCGTCGGTACGATGGAGAAGCTGGGTGTGGATCGCCGTGTCTACACCTCGGGTGAGCACAAGGCCTTCCTCGATCCGTTCCAGCCGCAGAAGCCGGATGAAACAGCGTTCTGGCAGCAGGTGCTGGACACCACGCACAAGCAGTTCATCGACAGTGTGAAGAAGGGGCGCGGCGATCGCCTGAAGGACAAGGATCATCCCGAGCTGTTCTCCGGTCTGATCTGGTCCGGCGAGCAGGCGCTGCAATTGGGTCTGATCGACGGCCTGGGTAGTACCAGTTACGTGGCTCGCGAGATCATCAAGGAGAAGGAAGTGGTGGACTACACCGTCCAGGAAACTCCCTTCGACCGCTTCGCCAAGAAGTTGGGCGCCAGTGTCGCGGAGCGCATGGCGTTGTGGATGGGGTGGCAGGGGCCGGTTCTGCGCTGATTCCTTTCCATATATAGAGAAGGGCCCGGCGCGCGCCGGGCCTTGCTGTTTTTAGGGGATCTGTACGTGTTCCGCCAGTAGCATGTCCACCAGGCGGATCAGCGGCAGGCCGATCAGGCTGGTGGCGTCTTCGCCTTCCGTGGAGCGGAACAGGCTGACGCCAAGGCCTTCGGCCTTGAAGCTGCCGGCGCAATCGAAGGGTTGCTCGGCTTCCAGGTAGCGGCGGATGCGCGGCTCGTCGAGGTTGCGGAAGTGCACGGTGAATGGCACGCAATCGACCTGGCTCCGGCCGCTGTGGCTGTTCAGCAGACAGAGGCCGGTGAGGAAGCTGATGCTCTTGCCGCTGGCGTCCTTCAGTTGCTCGGTGGCGCGCTCGATGTCGTGGGGTTTGCCGAGGATGCGGTGGTCGTTTACGGCGGCCTGGTCCGATCCAATGATCAGATGGCCGGGATAGCGTTGACTCAGGGCGCGCGCTTTGCTTTCCGCCAGGCGTTGAACCAGTTGTTCGGCGCTTTCGTCGGGGAGAGGGCTTTCGTCGATGTCGGGGCTCGCGCATTCGAACGGCAGGCGCAGGCGCTGCAACAGTTCGCGGCGGTAGGGTGAGCTGGAGGCAAGGATCAGGGGCAACATGGAAGATTCCTTCGGAGCGTCGCCGCGATTCTAGCGAAAAGAGCTGTCCATACAGCGGTTTATGGCTAATTTCCTTTGACAGCTTCAAGTGCATCCCTATAATGGCGCGCTTATGTTGAATGGACCGATACCACCTCACGTTGATCCGCGCAAACTGGTCGAGCGCGCTGCCACCCTCGAAGGTGAGCTGCCGATCGCCAAGATGCCACGTCTCAACGAGCAACTGACCCGCAGTGATGGCAATGTTCACGCGAAGTTTTCCTTCTTCCGTGACGAGCAGAAACTGGCGGTCATGCACGTCGAACTCGACGCCGAGGTGAGCATGGTATGCCAGCGCTGTCTCGAGTCGGCCAACTTCCATGTGGGTGGTGAGTACGATTACGTCATCATTCCGGAAGGCAAGTCGATCGATGATCTGCCCAGTGGCTACGATGCGTTGGAAGTGGGGGAAGATCCCCTCGACCTGACCTCGCTGGTCGAGGACGAGTTGCTGCTCGCCTTGCCCATCGTGCCGGTCCATGACCCTGAGGATTGCCAGCAGCCGGTGGGATACGCAACAGCGCCCGAGCCGAGCGAGAACGTGGAAGAACGGCCCAATCCGTTCAGCGTACTGGCGCAGTTGAAGCGTGACCCAAACGTTTAGGAGTTAATCAATCATGGCTGTTCAGCAGAACAAAAAATCCCGTTCCGCTCGTGACATGCGTCGTTCCCACGATGCCCTGGACGCGAACGCTCTGTCCGTAGAGAAGAGCACCGGTGAAGTTCACCTGCGTCACCACGTCTCCCCGGACGGTTTCTATCGCGGCCGTAAGGTCGTAGACAAGGGCTCTGACGAGTAATCCTTGTCCGCACCAATCATCGCGATTGATGCAATGGGTGGGGACTACGGTCCCCACTGCATTGTTCCGGCCTGCATTTCCTTTCTGGCCGAATATGCCTCTCTTCAGCTGGTCCTCGTTGGCCAAGCCTCTCTGATCGAAGAACACCTGCGCGGCCTTTCCCCGGTCGAGCGTCAGCGCCTCCATGTCCACCCTGCCAGTGAAGTCATTGCGATGGACGAACGTCCGTCCCAGGCGTTGCGCGGCAAGCCCGATTCCTCCATGCGTGTTGCCCTCGAGCTGGTTCGGGATGGCAAGGCCCATGCCTGCGTCAGTGCCGGCAATACCGGTGCGCTGATGGCGCTTTCCCGTTATCTGCTGAAGACGCTGCCCGGCATCGATCGCCCGGCGATGGTCACCGCGGTGCCGACGCAGGCTGGCCGCTGTCATCTGCTCGACCTGGGGGCCAATGTCGACTGCAGTGCCGAGCATCTCTACCAGTTCGCCGTGATGGGTGCTGTGGCGGCGGAGGCGCTGGGCAAGAGCAATCCCAGGGTTGCTCTGCTGAATGTCGGTACCGAGGACATCAAGGGCAACCAGCAGGTGAAGCTGGCGGCCAGTCTGCTGCAGCAGGCGCGCGGGGTGAATTACATCGGCTACATCGAGGGCGACGGCCTGTATCGCGGGCTGGCCGATGTGGTGGTGTGCGACGGCTTCGTCGGCAACATCCTGCTCAAGTCCAGCGAGGGCTTGGCGGCGATGGTCGCGGCCCGTCTGGAAGAGTTGTTCAACTCCAGTTTGCCGGCCAAGGCGGTGGGCTTGATGGCGATGCCGTTCCTGCGTCGGCTGCGCGGCGATCTCACGCCGTCCCAGCACAATGGCGCGAGTTTCCTGGGTTTGCAGGGCATCGTGGTAAAGAGTCATGGCAGTGCGAGAGAGGAGGGCATCCAGAGCGCGTTGCGTCGGGCGCTGCTGGAAGTTCGCGAGAATCTGCCCCAGCGGCTGCATGGTCGCCTGGAACATCTGCTCTAATGTGTGACCGCGGTCGTCAGACCGTCATCCAACTGTCAGTTCAATACGCCAGGCTTTCGCCGGCGATATCCATTTGACGAATCAGATAAAAGGGACCTGTTGCAATGTCCGCATCCCTCGCCTTCGTATTCCCCGGTCAAGGTTCGCAGTCCCTCGGCATGCTCGCCGAACTGGGCGCCCAGCACGCCATCGTGCGCGATACCTTTGCCGAAGCCTCTGCAGCCCTGGGTTATGACCTCTGGGCCCTGGTGCAGGAAGGGCCGGAAGAGCGCCTGAACCAGACCGACAAGACCCAGCCCGCCATCCTCACCGCTTCTATCGCCCTGTGGCGTCTGTGGCAGGCCGAAGGTGGCGTGCAGCCGGCCTACGTCGCCGGTCACAGCCTGGGTGAGTACTCTGCGCTGGTCGCCGCCGGCAGCCTGGCTTTCGCCGATGCGGTGAAGCTGGTCGAGCGCCGTGGCCAATTGATGCAGGAAGCCGTGCCGGCCGGTACCGGTGGCATGGCTGCCATCCTCGGCCTGGAAGACGCCGACGTGCTCGCTGCCTGCGCCGAGGCGGCGCAGGGCGAAGTGGTCAGTGCCGTGAACTTCAACGCCCCTGGCCAGGTGGTGATCGCCGGTGCGGCCAAGGCCGTCGAGCGCGCCATCGAGGCTTGCAAGGCCCGTGGGGCCAAGCGCGCCGTGGCGCTGCCGGTCAGCGTGCCGTCGCACTGCGAACTGATGCGCCCGGCTGCCGAGCGTTTCGCCGAGGCCGTCGAGGCCGTTCAATGGCAGATGCCGCAGATTGCCCTGGTGCAGAACGTTACCGCTCAGGTTCCGGCTGATCTGGCCGCGCTCAAGCGCGACCTGTTGGCGCAGCTGTACAGCCCGGTCCGCTGGGTCGAGAGTGTGCAGTTGCTGGCCGAGAAAGGTGTCACCGGCCTGGTCGAGTGCGGCCCGGGCAAGGTGCTGGCCGGTTTGAACAAGCGTTGCGCCAAGGGCGTGACCACCCACAACCTGGACTCCGCGGACGCCTTCGGGGCGGCACGCGCGGCGCTGGTTTAAAGGAGATAAAGCATGAGTCTGCAAGGCAAGGTTGCACTGGTTACCGGCGCGAGCCGGGGGATAGGCCAGGCCATCGCCCTGGAATTGGGTCGCATGGGCGCCACCGTGATCGGCACCGCTACCAGCGAGTCCGGCGCGCAGAAAATTTCCGAATACCTCAAGGCCAGCGGCATCCAGGGTTCGGGCATGGTGCTGGACGTCTCCAATGACGAGTCCGTGACCAGCACCCTCGAGGCCATCCAGAAAGAGGTCGGTGCTCCGGCTATCGTCGTCAATAATGCCGGCATCACCCGCGATAACCTGCTGATGCGCATGAAAGACGACGAGTGGTTCGACGTGGTCAACACCAACCTGAACAGCCTCTACCGTCTGTCGAAAGCCGTCCTGCGTGGCATGACCAAAGCGCGCTGGGGCCGCATCATCAATATCGGCTCGGTGGTCGGTGCCATGGGTAATGCCGGGCAGACCAACTACGCTGCCGCCAAGGCCGGTCTGGAGGGCTTCACCCGTGCCCTGGCGCGCGAAGTCGGTTCCCGTGCTATCACTGTCAACGCGGTCGCTCCGGGCTTCATCGACACCGATATGACCCGCGAGCTGCCCGAGGCCCAGCGTGAAGCGCTGCTCGGTCAGATTCCGCTGGGTCGACTGGGACAAGCCGAAGAGATCGCCAAAGTGGTAGCATTCCTCGCTTCCGAGGGCGCAGCTTATGTAACGGGTGCCACGGTACCGGTGAATGGCGGAATGTACATGAGTTGATGTGACGTGTTCCTTCGCGGCGATGTCAAATGCGCTGTCTAAAATTCTCATAGCACTGCAACTGGGATTAGACAGACCATTCGGGTATCCGCGAAGGGGCGTCAGCGTTCAGCTTGAAATGCAGAAAACCCTTTCTATACACTTACCCGCAGCCCAGCTGTACGGATTGTCCATAGGAGTGAAAACAAGGTATGAGCACCATCGAAGAACGCGTCAAGAAGATCGTTGCTGAGCAACTCGGCGTTAAGGAAGAAGAAGTCACCAACAGCGCTTCCTTCGTTGAAGACCTGGGCGCCGACTCCCTTGACACCGTTGAGCTGGTGATGGCTCTGGAAGAGGAATTCGAGACCGAAATCCCCGACGAGCAAGCCGAAAAGATCACCACCGTTCAGGAAGCCATCGACTACATCGTTGCCCACCAGGCATAAGACGTAGTCGTCGGTTCCCCGACGAAAGAAGCCGCACGGCCTGCAAAGGCGTGCGGCTTTTCTTTAACGCCGGCATCAGCCGGCGTTATTGCCGTGAAACCGCTAGAGAGGAAGTCACAGTGTCGCGTAGACGCGTAGTCATCACCGGCATGGGCATGCTGTCGCCCCTGGGTGTGGATGTGCCGAGCAGTTGGGAAGGCATTCTCGCTGGGCGCAGTGGTATCGCCCCGATCGAACACATGGACCTGTCCGCCTTCTCCACCCGCTTCGGCGGTTCGGTGAAGGGGTTCGACGTCGAGCAGTACATGTCCGCCAAGGAAGCTCGCAAACTCGACCTGTTCATCCAGTACGGCCTTGCCGCCAGTTACCAGGCGGTGCGCGACTCCGGCCTGGAAGTCACCGACGCCAACCGGGAGCGCATCGGCGTTGCCATCGGTTCGGGCATCGGCGGTCTGACCAACATTGAAAATACCTGCCGTTCGCTGTTCGAGCAGGGCCCGCGGCGCATTTCGCCGTTCTTCGTGCCCGGCTCGGTCATCAACATGGTTTCCGGGTTCCTGTCGATCAACCTCGGTCTGCAGGGCCCCAACTACGCCATCACCACCGCCTGCACCACCGGCACCCACAACATCGGCATGGCCGCGCGCAACATCGCCTATGGCGACGCTGACGTAATGGTTGCCGGCGGTGCCGAGATGGCGGCCTGTGGCCTGGGGCTGGGCGGTTTCGGCGCGGCCCGCGCGCTGTCCACCCGCAACGACGAGCCGGCCAAGGCCAGTCGTCCGTGGGACAAGGACCGTGATGGCTTCGTGCTCTCCGACGGCGCTGGCGCGCTGGTGCTGGAAGAGCTGGAGCACGCCCAGGCCCGTGGCGCGCGTATCTACGCCGAAGTCGTAGGCTTCGGCATGAGCGGCGACGCGTACCACATGACCGCCCCGCCGGAAAGCGGCGCGGGCGCCGCGCGCTGCATGAAGGCGGCGCTGCGTGACGCCGGCCTGAATCCGGAACAGGTCGACTACATCAACGCCCACGGCACTTCGACGCCGGCTGGCGACATCGCGGAAATCGCCGCGGTGAAGTCGATCTTCGGCGAGCATGCCTACCAGCTGTCGATGAGTTCCACCAAGTCCATGACCGGCCACCTGCTGGGGGCCGCCGGCGCGGTCGAGGCGATCTTCTGCGTGCTCTCCCTGCGCGACCAGGTGGCGCCGCCGACCATCAACCTGGACAGCCCCGACGAAGGCTGCGACCTGGACCTGGTGGCGCACCAGCCCAAGGAGCGTCCGATCGAGGTCGCGTTGTCGAACTCCTTCGGCTTCGGCGGCACCAACGGTTCCCTGGTGTTCCGCCGGTTCCACGGCTGATGCTGAGCTGGGTCGACGGCCGCAGCGCGGAGGCCCTGTCCGTGAGGGATCGCGGACTGGCCTACGGCGACGGCCTGTTCGAAACCATTAGCGTGTCGGCGGGCCGTCCACGCCTGCTGGCCCGCCACATGGCCCGGCTGGAGGAGGGCGTAGAGCGCCTATCCCTGTCGGTTTCGCTGGATCGGGTGGAAAACGAACTGCTGCGCTTCTGCACGGCGCTGGGCGATGGTGTCGCCAAGCTGATGCTGACCCGCGGCGAAGGCGCGCGCGGCTATGCGCCGCAAGTGGATGCCCAGGTGCGCCGCCTGCTGCTCGGTTCGCCGGCACCGGCTTATCCGGCCAGGCACCGGGAGGAGGGCGTGCAGCTCTTTCCCTGTGTTACCCGCCTGGCCGAGCAGCCGCTGCTGGCCGGTCTCAAGCACCTCAATCGCCTGGAGCAGGTACTGGCCCGGGCGGAGTGGAATGATCCGGCATTTGCCGAAGGCCTGATGCGCGATGTGTCCGGGCGGATCATCGAAGGTGTGTTCAGCAACCTGTTCCTGGTTCGCGACGGTCAACTGATCACCGCCGACCTCTGCCGTTGCGGCGTTGCCGGCGTGATGCGGGCCGAAGTGATCGAGCGCGCCGGCGACCTTGGACTACCGGTCATCGTGCGGGACATCGACTTCGCCGAACTGGCGCGGGCTGACGAGGTCTTTCTCTGCAACAGCCTCTACGGCATCTGGCCGGTACGTGGCGTGGACGGTCATGCTTGGCCGGTCGGGTTGCTGACCCGTAAACTGCAAGGCCAACTTCGCGAACTTCTGGATTCCTGACACGTGATGCGCAAATTGCTGGTGCTGCTGGAAGGCGGCCTGCTGCTGGCCGGGCTCGTGCTGGGCCTGGCGGCCTGGGAGCAGCATCGCGCGCTGCAACAGCCGCTCCAGCTCACCGAGGAACGACTGCTCGATGCGCCGACCGGGGCAACACCCGGCGGGCTGCTGGCCCGGCTGCAAGATGAGGACGTGCTGCACGGTGCGTTCTGGCTGCGCCTGTACTGGCGCTTCAACCTGGCCGGCGAAGCGCTGCACAGCGGTGAATATCGCCTCAAGCCTGGCATGACTGCCGCTGAGCTGCTCGATTCGTGGCGCGATGGCGACGTGGTGCAGTACGGCCTGACCCTGGTCGAGGGCTGGACCTTCCGCCAGGTGCGCGAGCTGCTCGCCCGTCAGCCCAAGCTCGGCCAGACCCTGGTCGGCCTGAGCGATTCCGAAGTGATGGCCAGGCTGGGCAAGCCCGGCGTGTTCCCCGAGGGACGCTTCTTCCCGGATACCTATCGCTTCGTCCGTGGCAGCAAGGATGTCGACCTGCTGAAGCAGGCCTACCAGCGCATGGACAATATCCTCGCCGAGGAATGGGACAAGCGTGAACCGGACCTGCCGTACAAGGACTCCTATCAGGCGCTGATCATGGCCTCGCTGGTGGAGAAGGAAACCGGTGTGCCGCAGGAGCGTGGGCAGATCGCCGGCGTCTTTGTGCGCCGCCTGCAGAAGAACATGCTGCTGCAGACCGACCCGACCGTCATCTACGGCATGGGCAATCGCTACAGTGGCAGGATCACCCGTACCGATCTGCGCGAGGCGACCCCCTACAACACCTATGTGATCGCCGGCCTGCCGCCGACGCCCATCGCCCTGCCGGGGCGCGAGGCCATCCACGCGGCGCTCAACCCGGTGCCCGGACAGAGCCTGTATTTCGTTGCGCGGGGCGATGGCAGCCATGCCTTCTCCGACAACCTCGACGATCACAACAGGGCGGTTCAGGCGTTCCAGCTCAAGCGCCGCGCCGACTACCGTTCCAGTCCGGCGCCCATTCCGCTGCCGGCGCCGGTGTCCGCGCCGAACGCGCCCGCCGGTGACGTCCCGGCGGCGCAGTAGCCCGACACATTTAAGGAGAGCCGAGTGACCGGCCTGTTCATCACCCTGGAAGGCCCCGAAGGTGCGGGCAAGAGCACCAACCGCGAGTACTTGGCCGAACGCCTGCGCGAGCGCGGCATCGAAGTCCAGCTGACCCGCGAGCCCGGCGGTACTCCGCTGGCCGAACGCATCCGTGAGCTGCTGCTGGACCCCAGCGATGAAAAAATGGCGGTGGACACCGAGCTGCTGCTGGTCTTCGCCGCCCGCGCCCAGCACATCGCCGAAGTGATTCGTCCGGCCCTGGCGCGCGGTGCGGTGGTGCTGTGCGACCGCTTCACCGATGCCACCTACGCCTACCAGGGTGGCGGGCGCGGTCTGCCGGTGGAGCGCATCGCGCAGCTGGAACTCTTCGTCCAGGGCGATCTGCACCCGGACCTGACCCTGGTCTTCGATCTGCCGGTGGAAATCGGCCTGTCCCGCGCCGCGGCCCGTGGCCGGCTGGACCGCTTCGAGCAGGAAGGCCGCGCCTTCTTCGAAGCGGTACGCAATACCTACCTGGAGCGCGCCCGCTCCGAGCCGGCGCGCTATCACATTGTCGATGCCGCGCAGCCGCTGGCCGAGGTGCAGCGCGATCTGGACGGCCTGCTGCCGACCCTGCTGGAGCGCCTGCATGGCTGATATCTATCCCTGGCAACAGGGCCTCTGGCAGCAACTGAGTGGTCGCCCGCGGCATGCCCACGCCTACCTGCTGCACGGCCCGGCGGGTATCGGCAAGCGCGTGCTGGCGGAAAATCTGGTGCACTTCCTGCTCTGTCAGAAGCCGATGGGCGGCAACGCCTGTGGCCAATGCAAAGCCTGCCAGTTGCTGGCCGCCGGTACCCACCCGGATTACTTCCTGCTGGAGCCGGAAGAGCCGGAGAAACCCATTCGCGTCGACCAGGTGCGCGAGCTGGTGGACTTCGTGGTGCAGACCGCCCAGTTGGGCGGGCGCAAGGTACTGCTGCTGGAGCCCGCCGAGGCGATGAACCTGAACGCCGCCAACGCGCTGCTGAAAAGCCTGGAAGAACCCTCCGGTGATACGGTGCTGCTGCTGATCAGTCACCAGCCCAGCCGCCTGCTGCCGACCATCAAGAGCCGCTGCGTGCAGCAGGCCTGCCCGCAACCGAGCAGGGAGCAGAGCCGCGCCTGGCTGGCCGGCGCCCTGCCGGACGAGTCGGCGGAAGGATTGGACGAGTTGCTGGTGCTGGCCGGCGGGTCGCCGCTCACCGCACTGCGCCTGCACGGGCAGGGCGTGCGCGAGCAGCGCGCGCTGGTGGTGGAGGGAGTGAAGAAGCTGCTCAAGCAGCAGATCGCCCCCAGCCAGTTGGCGGATAGCTGGAATGCGCTGCCCTTGCCGCTGCTGTTCGACTGGTTCTGCGACTGGACCTTGCTGACCCTGCGCTACCAGTTGGCGCGCGACGAAGCCGGCCTCGGCCTGACCGATATGCGCAAGGTGGTGCAGTACCTCGCCGAGAAGTCGGCACAGCGCAAGGTGCTGGCAATCCAGGACTGGTTGCTGGTGCAGCGGCAGAAAGTCCTGAATAAAGCCAATCTCAATCGTGCCTTGCTTCTCGAAGCCTTGCTCGTACAGTGGGCAAGTCTGCCCGGGCCGGGCTAGAATCCGGCCATCGGGAAAATCTGCCAGGATAGCTGAATGAGCTTGCCACCGAATCTGGGTCCGCGTAACGGAATCCTGTCCCTGACCATCAAGGACAAGTCCGTGCTGTATGCCGCCTACATGCCGTTCATCCGCAACGGCGGGCTGTTCATTCCGACCAACAAGACCTACAAGCTGGGCGATGAAGTCTTCATGCTGCTCAACCTGATGGATGAGCCGGAGAAGATTCCGGTGGCCGGCAAGGTGGTCTGGATCACCCCCAGGGGGGCGCAGGGCAACCGGGCGGCGGGTATCGGCGTGCAGTTCAACGATGGCGACAACTCCGCGCGCAACAAGATCGAGACTTACCTGGCCGGCGCGCTGAAATCGGACCGTCCGACCCATACCATGTAGCTCATACCATTTAGAACTGGCAGGCTTTACAGGCTGCAGACACGAAGCGCCCGAAGGGGCGCTTCGTCATTTTCCGGAGAGTGTTTTCATGCTGGTCGATTCCCACTGCCACCTCGATCGTCTCGATCTCGCCGCCCACGGTGGTTCGCTGGATGCCGCCCTGGACGCCGCCCGCGCGCGCGGCGTGAGCCAGTTCCTGTGCATCGGCGTCAGTGCGGACAACGCCAGGGCGGTGAAGGACCTGGCCGAGCGCTATGCCGACGTGCATTGCTCGGTGGGCGTGCATCCGCTGGACCTGGAGCCGGGCGCCGCGCCGGCGCTGGACTGGCTGCTGGGCGAGCTGAACCATCCGCGCGTGGTGGCCATCGGCGAGACGGGCCTGGACTATCACTACGAGCCCGAGGCCGCCGAGCTGCAGCAGGAAGCCTTCCGCCTCCATCTGGAAGCTGCCAAGGTCACTGGCAAGCCGGTCATCGTGCATACCCGCGAAGCCCGTGCCGATACCCTGGCGCTGCTGCGCGAGGCGGCGCTGCCGCAAGCCGGCGTGCTGCACTGCTTCACCGAAGACTGGGAGATGGCCAAGGCGGCGCTGGACATCGGTTTCTACATCTCGCTGTCGGGCATCGTCACCTTCCGCAATGCCGAGCAATTGCGCGAGGTGGCCCGCCAGGTGCCGGCCGACCGCCTGCTGGTGGAAACCGATTCGCCCTATCTCGCACCGGTGCCTCACCGCGGCAAGCCGAACCTGCCCGAGTATGTGCGCGAGGTCGCCGAGTACCTGGCCGTACTGCGGGGGGTGAGCTTCGAGACCCTGGCCGAGCAGACCACCGCCAACTTCCGCCGGTTGTTCCCGCTCGCTACCTGATCGTCTTGACGTCGAATTGTCTTGGCGCGGATACATTTCCTGCGCGCAAAAAAAACCCGGGTTCTGGGGGATGAATCCGGGTCAAGACCATTAGGAGTGTAACAATAAGGTACGCGATCCTCGGTACCTTCACCGGCGGGGCACTTGGGGGGAGATGCCGCGCACCGGTATCTACAAGTATTGGCCAAGATGCCGTGGCTGCCACAGGGGGCCGGGTGTTTTTTAAACGGATTTGGAATACATCACAGCGGGCTGAGCACCTGGGCTCATTCCTGCGCCAGATTCGCGATTAGCGCCAGGGTTTCCTCGATCACTTGCTCTGACGTATAGAAGTGCGGCGAGAAGCGGATACCGGCGCCGCGCTGGATGCATACCACCTGTTCTGCGCGCAGACGCTCCAGCAGCCGGGTATTGTCCCAGCCGGCCAGGCTGAAGGTCAGGATACCCGCGCGGCGCGTCGGATCCAGCGGGCTGTGCAAGGCGGCGTCGGGAATCCGGGCGAGTCCGTCCTGCAACTGCTGCACGTGCTCCTCGACCAGGGTGCCCACCTTCGCCATGCCGACTTCTTCCAGCAGGCTCAGGCTCGCGCCCAGCGCCACGGTACCGAGCATGTTCGGGCTGCCGCACTCGAAGCGCCGCGCGCTGCGCGCCGGCTGCCAGTCGGCCTGATCGTAGTTGCCGGCGTTTTCCAGCATGTGCCAGCCGTATTCCTGCAACGCCAGTTGTTCCCGTTCGGCGGTGCGGCAATAGAACACACCCAGGCCTTCCGGGCCGAGCATCCACTTGTGGCCGTCGGCCATCGCGAAGGCACAGTCATAGGCCTGGACGTCGAAGGGCAGGGCGCCGAGTTGCTGGATGGCGTCGATGCAGAACAGCACGCCGCGCTGGCGGCAGCCCGCGCCGAGGCGCTCCAGGTCCATGCGCAATCCACTGGCGTACTGCACGGCGCTGATCGACAGCAGGCGCGTACGCGGGCCACAGGCGGCGAGCAGGTCGCCTTCGGGATCTGCGCCGTCCAGGCTGACCTGGATGACCTCGACACCCCTGGGCCTGAGCGCTTCCCAGACGACCCGGTTGGAGGGGAACTCCTGATCGCTGATCACCACCTGGTCGCCGGAGCGCCAGTCCAGGCCGAAGGCGACGAACGACAGCGCCTCGGAGGTGTTCTTCACCAGGGCGATGTCGCCGGTGGTCTGGGCGTTGAGCAGGCGCGCCAGACGCTCGCGCAGGCGTTTTTCGATGGTCAGCCACTGCGGGTAGTCGCGGGCGCCGAGCAGGATGTTTTCCTGGGCGAAGGCGGCCACGGCGTCAGCCGCACGTTTGGGCCAGGGCGCCACGGCGGCATGGTTCAGGTAACGAAGGCCGGACTGATGGGGAAATTCGTGGGAAAAGCTACTCATGTCGGATGATCCGTGCAATTTGGCGCTGAATAGGCATAATACGCGGCTTCGAATTTTGACTATTTTTGACCGAACAGTCTTTTTATGCAGAAAGAGCCGCGCAAGGTTCGCGAATTCCGTCGTCGCGAACAGGAAATCCTCGACACCGCCCTGAAGCTGTTCCTCGAACAGGGCGAAGACAGTGTCACGGTCGAAATGATCGCCGATGCCGTGGGTATCGGCAAAGGCACCATCTACAAGCACTTCAAGTCCAAGGCCGAGATCTACCTGCGCCTGATGCTGGACTACGAGCGCGACCTGGCGGCGCTGTTCCACTCCGAAGACGTTGCCCGCGACAAGGAGCGCCTGTCGCGCGCCTACTTCGAATTCCGCATGCGCGACCCGCAGCGCTACCGCCTGTTCGACCGCCTGGAAGAGAAGGTAGTGAAGACCAGCCAGGTTCCGGAGATGGTCGAGGAGCTGCACAAGATCCGCGAATCCAACTTCGAGCGCCTGAGCCAACTGATCAAGGAGCGCATCGCGGCGGGCAAGCTGGAAGACGTGCCGGCCTACTTCCACTACTGCGCGGCCTGGGCGCTGGTGCATGGCGCCGTGGCGCTGTACCACTCGCCGTTCTGGCGCGAAGTGCTGGAGGACCAGGAGGGCTTCTTCCAGTTCCTCATGGACATTGGCGTGCGCATGGGCAACAAGCGCAAGCGCGACGGCGATACGTCGACCTCCTGAGCCGACATTCGCGCCACCCATCGTCGCTCGTGCGACAGGGCGGCGGGCGAGGGTGGAGATATACTGACTGGGTGATCTCCACCGGAGCCAAGCATGATCGTCGATCGCCAGGGCAGGCGTTTCCGCAACCTTCGGGTCAGCCTGACCGCCGCCTGCAACTACGCCTGCACCTACTGCGTGCCGGACGGCAAGCGTCTGGTCGCCGCGCAGGACGAGCTCTCCGCAGAAGCGCTGGTGCGCGGGGTCGCCTACCTGATCGAGTCCGCCGGTATCGAGCGCCTGCGGGTGACCGGCGGCGAGCCGCTGGTCAGTCCGAAGCTGGACGCTTTCCTGCATGGCGTCAGCCGCCTTGGGTTGCGGGACATCGCCATCACCACCAACGGCCAACTGCTGTCGAGGAAGCTGCCGCTGCTGCTGGAGTGCGGTATCCGCCGCCTCAACGTTTCCCTCGATACGCTCGATGCCGACGCCTTCCGCCGCATCGCCCGTGGCGGCGACCTGGCGACCGTGCTCAAGGGGCTCGATGAGGCGCGCGCGGCGGGGCTGAAGATCAAGCTCAACATGGTGCCGTTGCGCGGCCAGAACCTCGACCAGGTGGTGCCGCTGCTGGACTACTGCCTGGCGCATGGTTTCGAGCTGCGCTTCATCGAGCTGATGCGCATGGGGCATCTGGCCCGCGACCCGAATGCGTTCAACCGGCAGTTCGTCAGCATGCCGGAGCTGTTGGAGCTGATTGGTTCTCGCCATGACTACACCCAGGCCGATGCGCCCGTGGACGCCACCGCGCTGCGCTATGAAGTGCCGGGACAGGGCTTCTTCGGCGTGATCGCCAACGAAAGCGTGCCGTTCTGCCGCACCTGCTCGCGCCTGCGCCTGTCCTCTACCGGCTGGCTGCATGGCTGCCTGTCGTCGAGCAATCGCCATTACATCGGCGATCTGCTCGACAAGCCGCGCCATCAGGCCCTGCCGGCCCTGCAGCGTCTGCTGGTGCATGCGCTGGCGGACAAACAGGAAGTCGCCTTCTCCGGCGGCGTCACCATCATGAAGATCATCGGCGGCTGAATCCGCCCCCCCAGACCTGATTAGCCCATGCCCAACGAATTCCCTATTTCCTACATCGAGCCGGTGTTCCGGCCGCCGAGCGAGGCGCACTCGCTCATTCTTCCCGTCACCAACGGATGCTCCTGGAACCAGTGTGGTTTCTGCGAGATGTATACCCAGCCGCAGAAGAAATTCCGTGCCCGCGACGAAGACGAGGTGCTGAAGGAGATTCGCCGCTGCGGCGAGCGCCTGATCGTCCAGCGGGTGTTCCTCGCCGACGGCGATGCGCTGGTGCTGCCGACGCGGCGCCTGCTCAACATCCTGCGCGCGATCCGTCAACACATGCCCGAGGTGGACCGCGTTTCCAGCTACTGCCTGCCGCGCAACCTGCGCAAGAAGTCGGTGGAGGAACTGAAGGAGCTCGCCGATGCAGGCCTGCGCATGGCCTACGTGGGCGCCGAGTCCGGCGACGACGAGGTGCTGGCGCGGGTGAACAAGGGTGAAACCCATGCCTCCACGCTGGATGCCTTGCAGAAGCTGGGCGAGGCAGGGATCAAGCGTTCGGTGATGATCCTCAACGGCCTGGGCGGCAGCACGCTGAGCGCCCAGCACGCCGACAACTCGGCGCGCCTGATGAACGAAGCGCAGCCGGAGTTTCTCTCCACCCTGGTGGTGAGCTTCCCCACGGGCGAGGAGCGCTATCGCCAAGGCTTCCCGGACTTCCAGCCGCTGTCCCAGGCCGAGCTGTTCGTCGAGGTCGAGCGGTTGCTGGGCGCGCTGGAACTGCGTAACACGGTGTTCCGCAGCGATCACGCATCCAACTACCTGGTCCTCAAGGGGATTCTGGGTGCCGACAAGGCACGCCTGCTGACCCAGGTGCGCCAGGCCATCGAGCAGCCGCAGCGCGCGCACCTGCGTCAGGAATGGCAGCGCGGTCTGTGATGGCGCGGAAGCTGCATTGCCTGTCCGAATGCCGGTTTTTCGTCGCCGGCCCTGGAGACTTCGGATGCGTTACCTGCTGTTGACCCTCGCCCTTGCCGCCTTGGGCGGCTGCATGACGCCCAGTAACATGGTCGAGCGCACCGGCTATTACGCGGGCGATGCCGGCTTCCTCGACCACAGCCAGACCCGCCGTACGGGGAACTGGCGCCTGCAGCCGGACTCTTTCATCTACATCGCCCAGGGTCCCTTCGTGCCACCCGGTCATCCCTATGCGCGGCCGAACGTGGTGGCGGAGGAGGCGTTCAAGGGCTTCGTCGAGTACTTCCTGATGGTACGGCGCGCCCAGGGGCCGCTGGGGCTCGAGGGGGCGATGAAGGAGGCGCGCGCGGTCGGCGCCAATTATCTGCTCTATACCCGCTTCGCGCGTGGTGAGGATAATGTCGGCAGCTACGAAGAGTATGAAGACACGGACAATGCCGTCGGCCGCGACCGCAGCGTGATTCAGCTGATGCTGATCGAGACCGCCAATCGCGCCCTGGTGGACAGTGCCACCATCCACAGTCGCGGCGGTTTTCTGACATTCTATGATGCCAAGCCCGACGATCTGATCGGGCCACCGCTGGTAGATTATGCCCGCAGCCTGCTGGGGGTGAGGACGCAAGAGGAGTACCAATGAGCGATCCGCTGACTGCTTCGGAGCGTGCCGGCAACCTGCTGGCGCAGATTCCCGCTACCAAGGACAAGGGGCTGCCGCCGGTGCACCTGTGGAATCCGGATTGCTGCGGCGACATCGACATGCGCATCGCCCGCGACGGCACCTGGTACTACCTGGGCACGCCGATCGGACGCAAGCCGATGGTGCGGTTGTTCTCCACCATCATTCGCCGCGATGGCGACGACTATTTCCTGGTCACTCCGGTGGAGAAGTGCGGGATTACCGTCGATGACGCGCCGTTCGTCGCGATCAGCCTGGCCGTGGAAGGCGAGGGGGAACAGCAGGTGCTGCGCTTCACCAGCAATGTCGACGATGAGGTGGTGGCCGATGCCGAGCATCCGATTCGTGTGGAGATCGATCCCCGGACCCAGGAGCCGTCGCCCTATGTGCTGGTGCGAGTGAACCTGGAGGCGCTGATCCATCGCAACGTGTTCTACCAGCTGGTGGACCTGGCGGTTTCCCGCGAGATCGACGGCGTTGACTGGCTGGGCGTCTGGAGTTCGGGGGAGTTCTTCCCCATCGCTCCGCAGCCGTGACCCTTTGGTCTGAACGCGTCCGGTAGTTCCCATCCAGCTTCGCTACACATTTTTCGAACCTGCAAAAAAGGCTCCCGAGGGAGCCTTTTTCGTTACCGCCAACGCCTTACATGTTGGGGTAGTTCGGACCGCCGGTACCTTCCGGTGCCACCCAGGTGATGTTCTGGGCCGGGTCCTTGATGTCGCAGGTCTTGCAGTGCACGCAGTTCTGCGCGTTGATCTGGAAGCGCTTGCTGCCGTCGTCGTTGCTCACCACTTCGTACACGCCGGCCGGGCAGTAGCGCTGCGCGGGCTCGTCGTAGAGCGGCAGGTTCTTCTGCACCGGCACGCTCGGGTCGGTCAGCCGCAGGTGGATCGGCTGGTCTTCCTCGTGGTTGGTGTTGGAGAGGAACACCGAGGACAGCTTGTCGAAGCTGATCTTGCCGTCCGGCTTCGGATAATCGATCTTCGGTGCTTCGCTGGCCTTCTTCAGGGTTGCGTAGTCCGGCGTCGTATCGTGCAGGGTGAACGGGATCTTGCCGCCGAAGATGTTCTGGTCGATGAAGTTGAACGCACCGCCACCGATGGCGCCGAACTTGTGCATCGCCGCACCGAAGTTACGGCTGCGGAACAGTTCGTCGTACAGCCAACTGCCCTTGAAGGCATCGACGTAGTTGTTCAGCACGTCGCCGCCTTCGCGGCCGGCGAACAGGGCTTCGGCCACGGAGTCGGCGGCCAGCATGCCGGACTTCATAGCGGTGTGGCTGCCCTTGATCTTGGCGAAGTTCAGGGTGCCCAGGTCGCAACCGATCAGCGCGCCGCCGGGGAAGACCATCTTCGGCAGCGAGTTCAGGCCGCCCTTGCAGATGGCGCGGGCGCCGTAGGCCACGCGCTTGCCGCCTTCCAGGTACTGCTTGATCACCGGGTGGTGCTTGTAGCGCTGGAATTCGTCGAACGGCGACAGGTGCGGGTTGCTGTAGGACAGATCGATGATCAGGCCGACCACCACCTGGTTGTTTTCCAGGTGATAGAGGAAGGAACCGCCCGGGTTCTCGTCGTTCAGCGGCCAGCCGGCGGTGTGCACCACCAGGCCCTGCTCGTGCTTGGATGGATCGACGTCCCAGATTTCCTTGATGCCGATGCCGTAGTGCTGGGCGTCGGCGTCGCTATCGAGCTTGTATTTCTTGATCAGTTGCTTGCCGATGTGGCCACGGCAGCCTTCGGCGAACAGGGTGTACTTGGCGCGCAGTTCCATGCCGGGGGTGTAGTAACCCTCTTTCGGATTGCCTTCGCGGTCGACGCCCAGGTCACCGGTGACAATGCCGCGCACCACGCCATTCTCGTCGATCAGCGCTTCCTGGGCGGCGAAGCCCGGGTAGATCTCGACGCCCAGGCCTTCGGCCTGCTGGGCCAGCCAGCGGCACAGGTTGCCCAGGGAGATGATGTAGTTGCCTTCGTTGTGCATGGTCTTGGGCACGAAGAGGTTCGGCACCTTGGCCGCCGCTTCCGGGCTCTTCAGCACATAGATGTCGTCGCGCTTGACGGGGGTGTTGAGCGGTGCTTCGAGTTCCTTCCAGTTGGGGAACAGCTCGTTCAGCGCGCGGGGCTCGAACACGGCGCCGGAGAGGATGTGGGCGCCCACTTCGGAACCCTTCTCGACCACACAGACGCTGATTTCCTGACCGGCGTCGGCGGCCTTCTGTTTCAGTCGGCATGCGGCGGACAGACCGGCAGGGCCGGCGCCGACGATGACGACGTCGAATTCCATAAATTCGCGTTCCACTATCGATCTCTCCTGAATCAAGGCTCTGGGCATTTTGTAGGTATTGGGTTGGGCGCGGGCCCCCCCGGTAAGAGCGGGGCGCATTATAGCTAGACCTGTTGCTATATCTAAACCCTTTATCCGTCACAATACAAACGTTCGTTTGAATCGCGTGTAACCCTGATAGAATCGGGGTCCGCGGCTTATAAAGGGGTATTTTCGCGTATTGACCCGCCAGGGCGATGCGGTCAAGATACCTGCGGTTTTGCGGTCGCGTTGCGCTGGATGTAGTCGCAGATGGCATGCACTACCGGCCAGGCCTGTCTGGCGACATTCCTATTCACCGGAGAATAACGAGGAATCCATGAAGGTTCTTGTAGCTGTCAAACGAGTGGTTGACTATAACGTCAAGGTCCGCGTCAAGGCGGATAACTCCGGCGTCGATCTC